>DATJYG010000913.1:0-9894 GCA_035499695.1 Polyangiaceae bacterium | reverse complement strand
CTCGGCGATCCGGTTGCCGCCGAGCGGCGAACCGAGAGGCTGTCGGCGCACGTCGTCCTTGTGGAGCGTCGTGATCTGCTCGCACTTCAAGACCGACGCCGCCGACAGCCCTCCCTCTCCTCTGCGGAGGCGCACATGCGTCGGCGCGATGGAGAGGCGCGTGGAGCAGGGGACCACGATGACATCCGAAGCGAGCTCGTTTCTGACGTCCGAAGACAGGACGAGCACCGGGCGCAGCTTGTCGAGATGCGCGAGGTAGAGATAGCCCCTGCGCAGGTGGCCGGCCTTTGCCGGGCCGGTCACCTGCGGCCCCGCGAGCGCGGCGCCTCGTCGTATCGGACCTTCTTGGCAGCGGAAGAAAGCGCCTTCGACAGCGCCTCCTCCTCGTCGTCCGCCTCCGCTCGCAACGCCAAGTAATACGCCGCGGTCGCTTCTTCGATCTCCCGGCGGGCGCTGGCGGTCGCGGCACGACGCAGCCACGTCTCGATGACTCCGCTCCTCGTACTGCGGCTGCGCCGCGCGTCGCGGTCGACGAGAGCGACGAGGTCGGCGGAGAGCGTGAGGCTCACCTTGAGCTTGGCGGCTCCCGTCATGCCGCCAATCCTACCATGTATCCTACTACTGCGTTTCGCCGCCCACGTATTCGTCGGGCCAGTCGTCGCCCTCGAAGGGCCAGTATTCCTGGTTGTCCTCGAGGAAGCGCGCCGCCTCGAGGGAGTCGACGGCGTCCTGCGGGAGGAACCCGAGGCGGATCGCTTCGATCTCCACTTCGAGGGCGCGCTTGCGGCCGAGCACCGTCTCGATGCGGCCGAGACGCGCGCGCCGGAGAAGGCGCGATAGGCGCAGATCGAGCCGGTGCAGCGCGTCCTTCGCGAGCGCCGTCTCGGCGTCGCCGAGCTCCTTGCGGGCCTGCGCAACGCGCGCCTGGAGCTCCTGGCCCTTCGCCTGGTCCGCGTGGAGCAGGTCCGGCAGGTCCGCGCCCGCCGGCAGCTCGCCGGATGCACCCGCCGCTCCCGCACCGTTCGCACCGGCCGCCGCGGCGCCCTGCTGCAGGCGCGTCTTGAGATCCGCGAGCTGCTGGCGCATCGCGTTCACCTGGTCGGCCGGCGCCTTCGCGGCCTCGAGGTCCGCGATCTGGTGCTCGACCCCGTCGATCGCCGAACGCGCCTCCTTCGCGCGGCGCGCGTCGTCGTTCGTCTCGTCCGCGGTCGGGCGCACGCCGCCGTTGGTCGCGATGGTGCGGCTCATGTCGCCGATGGCGCCCACCGCGTTCACCAGGCCCGACGCCTCGCGCTCGAGCACCGCGCGCCGCCGCTCCACGCGGTCGTACGCCGGGTCGAGACGCACGAGCGCCGCGATCGTCCGCATCACCTCGGGGCTCGCCCCGCCGATCTCGGTCCCGCCCGCGTCGCTCCCGGAGTGCACCGCCGCGAGCAGGCGCGCCATCGCCACGTCGTTCTGCGAGATGCGCCGCGCGGTGTCGCGCACCGGCTCGTAGCGCGCGAGGAACTGCGTGAGCCTCGCGTCCGCCTCGGCGAACCGGCAGCGCGCCAGGTCCACCCACGCGTCGAGCACCCACGCCTCGTCCTCGTAGCGGTGGTGCACCTGCAGCGCCGCGAGCTCGTCGAGCAGCTCGCGCGCGCCGTCGTAGTCCTTCTTCTCGTAGCGCGTGGTGGCGCCCTCGTAGAGCGCCTCGGCGAGGCGGTCCGAGTCGCGCGGGACCAGGTAGTAGTAGTAGCGCGCGTCGTCGTTGCGCCCCTGCTCGTGGGCGATGCGCCCCAGGCCGAGGCGCGCGAGATCGCGGATGGCGAAGAACTTCTCGTCGGCGAACACCGGCGTCGTGTTCGCGGCGCGCTTGGGGTCGGCCACCTTGCAGAGCAGGTTCTCGCCTTCCTTGTAGCTGCCCTTCTCGACGTCGATGAGCGCCGAGAGATACGTCGCCTGCGCCCAGAAGCGGCTCGTCTGCGGCACCTCGGCGTACGCGAGCAGCGCGCCGTCGGGATTCTTCGCGTCCTCCTGCGCGCGGCCGTTCATGTAGGCGATCTCGCCGCGCACCTCGGCGGGCGCCGTCGCGGGCACCGACTGCAGGTCCTTGTAGACCGTGGCGTACTCCTGGCTCTCGAGGGCGACGTCGACGAGCCGGCGGACGGCGCGCCGCGCCCAGATGCCGCCGTTGTCCCACGCGCCCTTCGACTCGATCGCCCGGCGCAAGTAGACGCGCGCCGTCTCGTAGATCCCCGCGGTCGCGAGGGCGTCGCCGAGCCGGAAGACGGCGGCGCGGCCCTCGTCGCTGTCGGCGAAGAGATCGAACTGCGGGTGCTCGACGAGCGCCGCGAGGTCGGCGATCGCCTCGTCCACGCGCCCAGCGGCCATGAGCCCCTCGGCCTCGGTCACGCGGAACGCGACGTCCTCCTTGCGCAGGTCCTGCTGCCCCAGCTTCCGCGTGAGGAGCGCGTTGTGATACGCGCGCAGCGCCTGCTCGAAGAGCTGGTCGGGAGCGACGGTGCTCGCCGTCGACGTCGCGGGCGGGGTCGCCGCCGTGGCCGGGGTCGCGGTCGGCGTCGCGGTCGGGGTCGTGGTCGCGGCCGGGGTCGCGGTCGTCGTCGTGGTCGGGGTCGTAGTCGCGGTCGGCGTCGCCGTCGGCTTCGGGCTCGTACGGGGCGGCGGCTGGGCAGCGGCCGTCGACGCGAGAAGCACCGCGGCGAAGATCACGGGAAGACGGAGAGACCTCATGCCTCGCCTCCCACGACCACGACGATGCGCCCCTGCGCCCGCCGCTGCTCGAGCTCGCGCAGCGCCTCGACGCCCCGGGGCAGCGGGTACTTCGCCTGGATGAACGGCCGCAAGCTGCCGTCCTTCACCCACCCGAGGATCTCCTGCAGCTGCGCGCGACCGCCCACGGGGTCGTGCATCATGTTCACGCCCCAGAAGACGCCGACCAGCGACGCGTCCTTGAGGAGCACCAGGTTCGTCGGGATGCGCGGGATCTCGCCGGCCGTGAAGCCCACGATCAGCACGCGCCCCTTGCGCGCCGTCGCGCGCAGCGCCTGCTCGGTGTACGGCCCGCCGACGGGATCGAACACGACGTCTGCGCCTTGCCCGTCGGTCAGCGACTTCACGCGCTCCTTCAGGTCCTCGGTCGCGTAGTTCACGAGCAGGTCGGCCCCGTGCTTGCGGGCCGTCTCGAGCTTCTCCGCCGTCGACGCCGCCGCGATGACGCGCGCGCCGAGGCGCTTGCCGATCTGCACGGCCCCGAGCCCCACGCCGCCCGCCGCACCGGTCACGAGCAGCGTCTCCCCGGCGCGGATCGCCGCCCGGTCGCGCAGCGCGTGCAGCGCCGTGCCGTACGCCATGAGGACGCACGACGCCGTGGCGAAGTCGATCCCGTCGGGGAGGCGGTGCACCTGCGACGCGTCGGCGACCATCTTCTCGGCGAGCCCGCCGCCCATGACGACCGCCACGACGCGGTCGCCCACCTTCAGATCGGTGACGCCGCTGCCCACCGCCTCGACGACGCCCGACACTTCACCGCCCGGCGTGAACGGCGGCGGCGCCTTGAACTGGTACTTTCCCTGCACCACCAGCACGTCCGGGAAGTTGAGCCCGCACGCCCGCACGCCGATGAGCACCTGCCCCGCCACCGGCTTCGGATCCGGCACGTCCTCGAAGCGCAGCCCGTCGAGCGGCCCGATCTCGTGGCAGACGATCGCCTTCAACGCGGGATCGGTTCGGCCTTCGCGCGCAGGCGCACGCGCAGGTCGTAGCCGCCTTTCTTGTCGCTCTCGAAGTCGCCGCCCATGTTCGAGTCGTCCCACACCTTGAGCGCCACCGCGAGCCGCTGGTCGGCCGGCACGTCGACGATGAAGCGCGAGCGCTGCGTGGTGCGGAAGTTCTCGTCGCGGTCGTCGCGCCGCTCGATGTCGAGCGTCACCGCGTGGTGCCCCGGCGCGACCGAGTGCTCGTACACCGTGGTGAGGTCGCTCGCCGCGAAGTGCGCCGGCGCGGTCCACACGACGCCGTCGTCGAGCGACACGCTGAGCCCCGCGATGCGCCCGTGGTCGCCGCTCGTCTCGAGGCCCACCGCGATGCGCGAGTGGAAGAGCGTGTCGCTCACGGCAGCCACGCGCGCGCGCAGCGCCGCGACGTCCGCGAGCAGCCGGTCGTAGTCGATCTGCATCGGCGGGGCCCCGCCGTCGGAGAACTCGTTCGCCGCGGGGTTGAGCGGCGAGAGCTGCCCTCCCGTCGCCGCCGCGGGCGGCGGCGGCGCCACCGGCCCGCCGTCCGACAGCGTGGCGGCCACGGGGGGCCACACGCCGCTCGCCGACGGCGCGGCCGCTCCGGCCGAGCCCTGGCTGTCCGAGTACGGGTTGTCCCCGCCGGCCGACGCCGATCCCTTCGGCTTCGCGCCCCCGGGTCTCGCCGCGGCGCCCGCGTGCGCGCCGCCGGCGCGCGGCTGCTGCGCATACACGAACGCGCACAAAGCCATCCCGGCGACCAGCGTGCCCCCCGCGAGAAGGCGTGCTCTCGCCATGGGGGCAGCCTATCACCCGCCGAACGGGAAGAACACGCTCGCGCCGAGCGTCACGAGCACGTCGTTCACCAGGTGCTGGTCGCCGACGAGCACCTCGCGGAGCACGTGGTCGCGCACGTCCAGGCGAATGGCGAACCAGCTCCCGAAGTAGAGCTTCGATCCGAGCCCGGCGCTGGCGGTGGCGCCGCGGGAGCTGCCGTCGTCGGTCACGCCGGCGCCGAAGGCCGCGTTGAGGTCGAAGTGGGTGATGCCGCCACCCAGCCACCGGAGCTTGCCGTACGCGAAGGACCAGACGAGGTGCCCGAAGTACAGCTTCCCGAGCTGATTCGTGTTGTTGAGCACCTGGATCTGCGGGTAGCGGCGCTCGTACGAGTCCGTGACGTCGCTGTGCACGTTCCAGAACTGCACGCTCGCCTCGAGGCCCAGGTCCTCGCTGAAGTGGAACGTGTAGGCCCCGCCCGCCAGCCAGCTGCTCGAGTAGAGGTCGGCCGCGTAATAGCCGCCCATCGCCGAGAGCTCGTGGCGGAAGGCCTTCGTGAAGAGCCGTTCCTGCACGCCTCGGTAGTGGCGGCCGCCGACGAGCTCCTGCTTCAGCTCCTCGTCCACGCACTGGGCGCGGGCGGCGCGGGCGGCACCGAAGACGGCGAGCGCCGCTCCAGCGGCGACGAGCCATCGCGACGCGGAGCGCACGCGCATCCCTCAACGGGGTATCAGCGCTCGCTTCACACTGTCAATCACGCTATCGGTCTCCCGCGTGAAGAAGCGCACGAGTTGCGCACTCGCCATCGGAGGGCTCGACCCTGGCGGGGGTGCGGGCATCGCCGCGGACCTGCGCGCATTCGCGGCTGCGGGGGCCTTCGGATGCGCGGCGGTGGCGCTCGTGACGGTGCAGTCGACGGCGGGGCTGCGCGGGGTGAAGCCGCTGCCGGCGTGGGAGGTCGCGGCGCAGGCGGGGGAGGTGCTGCGCCACCAGCGCGTCGGCGCCGTGAAAATCGGCGCCCTCGGGAGCGAGGGCAACGTGCGAGCAGTGGCCACCCTGCTCGCGCGGCACCCCCACGTGCCGGCCGTGGTCGACACGCCGATGGCCGCCACGCGCGCCCGCGGGCGGGGGGCGCACGCGCGCCTCCTGGCGACGCGGGCCGTGACGGCCCTGCGCGAAACGCTGCTCCCGCGGGCGACCCTCGTCACGGCGAACGCCGACGAGGCGGAAGCGCTGGTCGGCCAGCGGGTGACGACGGTCGGCGAGGCGCACGACGCGGCGCTCGCCCTCGTCGCGGCGGGCGCCCGTGCGGCCCTCGTGAAGGGCGGCCACTGGGGCGGCCCCAGCGCGATCGACGTGCTCGCCATCGGCAGCGACGTCACCGAGCTCCGCGCGAAGCGCCTTCCCGACGGCGCCCACGGCACCGGCTGCACCCTTGCGTCGCTCGTGGCCGGCCGCCTCGCCGTGCGCCCCGGCCCGCGCGTCGACGCCGACACGCTCGTCGCGGCGGTCCGCTGGGCCAAGCGCGTCCACCACGCGGCCCTCGCCCGCGCCCTCGACGTGGGCGGCCCCGCACGCGTGCTGGCTTTCTGAGTGACGAGGGGCTCCAGGTCTTGGTTTTTAACCGCAGAGACCGCAGAGAGGAGAGGAGAGCGCAGAGGGTTTTGTGTGGGCTCTCCCGATCCGATCGAGGGTAGACCGGATCCAACCCCAAACCTCTGCGGCCTCCTCTCCTCTCTGCGCCTCTGCGGTTAAGAACCAATCGCTGCGCCGAGGCACCGCAGCCCCTGGTGCCGCTGCTTCCTACCCGGCCGCGAGGGGGAGAGCGCGTTTGGGCGCATCGGCCTGGACGCGGGCGAAGGCCTTTTCGTAGGCGCGGAAGGAGCCGCCGGCTGCGACGGCGTCGACCACGGCGTGGCCCTCGGCTTCGCCGCCCTGGGCGAGCACGTATTCGACCCAGGCCCAGCGCGCGCTCGTGGCGCGGACGTCGACGCGGCCCTTGAGGCCGCGGCGGAGGCGATCGAGGCGGTGGTCGACGACGTCGATGCCGGCGAAGGGCTGGCCGTCGAGCGGGGTGTTCTTCTTGGCGCAGAACGGCGCGATCCCGAGCGCCAGCGGCACGATGCGCGAGAGCTCCGTCGCGAAGGAGACGCACTCGTCCACGTCGGCGTCGGTCTCTCCCGGCGTGCCGATCATCAGGTAGAGCTTCAGCCGGTCCATGCCGTGCTTCTTCGCGAGCTCGGCGCAGCGCACGAGCTGCTCGGGGCGCGCGCGGCGGTCGAGCGAGGCGCGCACGCGGACGCTCGTGCCGTCCATCGCCGTCGTCAGCGTGCGGTAGCCGACGCGCGCGAGCGCCGCGACGAACTCGTCGGAGCGCGCCAGCTTGTCCGGCCGCAGCGACGAGAGCCCCACCTCGCACCCGCGGTCGGCGAGCGCGTGGACGATCTCGATGATCTTCGGATGGTCGCTCACCGCCGCGCCCACGAGGCCCACGCGCCGCGCGTCGCTCGGGATCGCGTCGAGCACGACCTCGGCCGGCACGATGCGCATGCCGCCGTTGGTCGACCGGCGCATCACGCAGTAGGTGCACCCGCGCGAGCACCCCCGCTCTGTCTCGACGAGGAACATGTCGCGCAGCTCGGTGTGCGGCGTGCGGATCGCCGAGTGCGCCGGCAGCATCGCGTCGTCCTCCGCGCCGACCGGCGGCATCACCGTGTGCCGGCCCGGGACGAACACGTGCGGGATCTTCGCCGCCGCGTCGAGCTGCGCCGCGCGCGATGCGCCGGCCGCCGCGATCGCCTGCGTCACCTCCACGACGCGCCCCTCGGCCTCGCCCACGAGGAGCACGTCCACCAGCGCGCCGAGCGGCGCCGGATTGGAGAACGTGAGCGGCCCTCCCGCGAGGACGATGGGGTGGCGCTCGTCGCGGTCGCGCCGCCGCGCCGGGATGCCCGCCGCCTCGAGCATGCGCACGACGCCCGCGAGCTCCAGCTCGTACGCGACGCTGAAGGCGACGACCGGGTGGTCCTCGATGGGCCGCGTCGACTCGTAGGTGACCGGGTGCTCGGGGCGCAGCGCGGCGTCGCTCTCGCACTCGTCGTCGAGGAACGCCCGCTCGCACGCGAGGCCCGGCGCCTCCATCAGCGCCCGGTAGATGCGCTGGTAGCCGAGGGAGCTCATGCCCACGCGGTACGGCGACGGGTAACAGAGCGCGACCGTGAACGGCGCCTGCTTGGCGATGCGCCCGACCTCGTCGGAAAGGCGTGTGCGGATGCGCTCGCGGAGCTGTCGGGACGGCACTCGAGGCGAGGGATGACCGCTTTTCGGGCAGCGCGCAAGGACGGACCGCAGTCCCGTCCCTCGCCGGGGAGGCGGGGGAACAAAGGCCGCGGCTCGAGCGTCCCTCCGGTGATGGGCCCCGCCTCCGCGCCGTCCCCTCTGCGCCGCATGGCGGCTGCGGGGTCGCTCGCTGCGGTCGCCGCCGGCATCGCCTGGGCGGGGGTGCAGGAGACGATGTTCGTGTCGTTGCGTGTGGGCCTCTTCGGGGTGGCCGGGATGGTCGCCCTCGCGTCGGCGGGCCTGCTGCGGCGCTCCGTGGTGTCCCAGGTGCTCTCGCGCGCGGTGGCCTGGGTCGTCCTGCTGCCCATGGGGCTCGGCGCGGTGGAGTCGCTGGGGCGCGGGCATGCGCCGCCGCTCGAATCGCTCTTCTTCGGCGGGGCGTCGGCCGCCGCGCTGCTGCTCGCGCGTCCCGCGCTCCACACGGAGGCGGCGCGGGCCGAGTTCAACCCGGTCGGCTACCGGCGCTGGTTCCTCGCCGGCGCGGTGGCCTCGGCGATCGCGGGCATCGTGACGGCGCTCGCCGGCGCCGAGGCGCTCGTCTTCGGTCCCACGCTCGGCGCGGCGGGCACCCTGGCGCTCGCCGCGTCGCTCCTCGCCTCGGCCGTCGGCGTCGCGCGCATGCGCTCGTGGGGCGTGCTGCTCGGCGTGCTCACGTCGATGGTCACGCTCGGCGCGGCCGCGCTCGCGGGCGACGTCTACCTGTCCCTCGGCCTGGCGCTGGCGGCTCTTCCGGGGCTGCTGCTCGCCGCGCCCATCCTCGCGTCGCGCGTGCGTCCGGTGGACCCGGCCGCGTCGCCTTCGCCCGCGGTTCGGCTCGCCCGCACGCCCGCGCTCGAGGAGCCCGAGCCGCCCTTCCGCGCGCGCATCGACGCCGGGGCCTGTGATATTCCGGCGGGGCATGTCGCCGAACCTCTGGAAGCGAAAGTCCCTCGATCAGCTGCTCGGTGAGGCCAAGGCGACCGAGGGAGGCCTCAAGAGGACGCTCGGCGCCGGCTCGCTCATCGCGCTCGGCATCGGCGCCATCATCGGCGCGGGCCTCTTCGTGCGCACGGCGGCGGCGGCGGCCAACTGCGCCGGCCCGTCGGTGACGCTCGGCTTCGTCGTCGCGGCCCTCGGCTGCGCCTTCGCGGGCCTCTGCTACGCGGAGCTCGCCTCGATGATCCCCATCGCGGGCAGCGCGTACACCTACTCGTACGCGACGATGGGCGAGCTCGTCGCGTGGATCATCGGCTGGGACCTGGTGCTCGAGTACGCGATCGGCGCGGCCACGGTGAGCATCGCGTGGAGCGAGTACCTCAACAAGCTGCTGGGCCTGTTCGGCCCGACCATCCCCTACGCGTTCTGTCACTCACCGTTGCAGGTCGACCCCACGTCGGGCGTGCGCGGCATCATCAACCTGCCGGCGCTCTTCATCCTGCTGGCGCTCACGCTGCTCCTCATCCGCGGCATCCAGGAGTCGGCGGTCGTCAACTCGCTCATCGTCATCCTCAAGGTGACGATCGTCGTCATCATCATCGTGCTCGGGTGGCACTTCATCAACCCGGCGAACCACGATCCGTTCATCCCGCCCGGCACGTTCACCGACGCCTCAGGCCAGGAGCACGTTAACCAGTACAAGGACATGCAGGGGGTGCTGCACGACTACGGGGGCTGGCGCGGGATCCTCGGCGCCGCCGGCATCGTGTTCTTCGCCTTCATCGGGTTCGACGCGGTGTCGACCGCGGCGCAGGAGACGAAGAACCCGAAGCGCGACATGCCGCTGGGCATCCTCGGGTCGCTCGCGATCTGCACGGTCCTGTACGTGCTCTTCTCATTCGTGCTCACGGGCCTCGCACCGGTCGACTTCTTCCGCGGCGCAGGCAGCGAGGCGTCGGTCGCGCGGGCAATCGACTCGTTCATGCCCGGCTTCAAGTGGCTCTCGGACGCCGTGACCGTCGCCATCCTCGGCGGCTTCTCGTCGGTCATCCTCGTCATGCTGCTCGGGCAGTCGCGCGTCTTCTACACGATGAGCCACGACGGCCTCGTGCCGCCCGCGTTCTCGCAG
>DATJYG010000912.1:0-5069 GCA_035499695.1 Polyangiaceae bacterium | reverse complement strand
TGGGAGCTCGTCCCACGCGACACGACGGTTTGCGGTCTCGAACCACGTGGCCCATTCGACGAGGTCCTCGACGGGCACGGGCTCACGGCCGTCGAGCTTGTAATGGTAGGCCATCAGCGGCCCCGCACAGCCTTCCAGGCGGCCGCGTCGCCCGCCTGCACGGTGAGCGATGCGCACCCGGGCGACGCGCACATGACGTTGCCCGCCGCGAGGTGGCCGAGCCCCATCGCGTGCCCGAGCTCGTGCGCCGCGGCCTGCGAGAGGCTCCCCGGGATGGCATCGGGGTAGAGGTAGACGAGGCCCACGCCGCTCTCGTCGCAGCCGCCCTTGCCTTCGACTTCGCCGCCCTCGGGCGCGCCCGGCTCGGGCATGACGCACAGGGTGCCGGGCGCGAGCTCGTCGAGCAGGCACGGGCCGACGATGGGCGAGAGCGCGGGCTGGGTCCCGCCGAGCGACTCGGCGACGGGGAGCGCCGCGTTCCACTGCGCGACGGCCTCGAGGACCTGCTCCTGTTGATCGGGCGTGAAGCCCGGGTCGATCTGCACGATGTAGTGGTCCGGATAGTCGGGGGCGCACCCGACCATCGCCAGGCACCCTGCGGTGCCGGCGAGCAGCGCCCACTTCCGGGCGCTCATCGGGGTCCGAGGTCCGCGGGGTCGTCGCCGAGCTCGAGGCTCGGGTCGCTCGGCTCGGGCGCGGGGTCCGCCTGCGCCGACTGCTGCGCGCGAATCCTGTCGGCGAGCGACTTCGCGCGCGCCGCCGGCGCCGGCGCCGGCTCGACGGGCACCGCGGCGACCACGTCGAAGTCGGCTTTCTCGGCGCGCGTCGCGGTCTCGAGCGCAAACTCGAGCTCCTCCTGGTAGGGCAGGTGCTTGCAGATGCGCCGCACGGCGCTCTTGCGCGCCATCTCCTCTTCCCATTCGACCCAGGGGCCGACGAGCTCGCCCGTCTTCTCGTCGCGGCTCGTGCTCGCGGCCATGATCTTGTCGAGGTCGCGCCGCCGCAGCACCTCGAACTTCGTGTGGTCCTCCGTGAAGTGCGCGACGGCGTACGCCGCGACGATCTCCCCGGGGTCGTCGGCCTCGCTCGGCTCGTGCTCGATGCGCGGCGAGGTCCCCTCGATGACGCGGAAGTGGTCGCGCCGGTAGACGGCGCGCGCGTCGATGTCGCGCACGACCTTGGAGCGGCGCGCGATGTCGGCCAAGCCCCGCCACCCCGGGTCGAAGGTGAGCTCGTACGCCTTGATCTTGGAGTTCCAGCGGGGGATGAGCCAGCCGCGGCCCATCGTGCCGCCGGGGCGGATGCCGACGATCGCCGCGTCCATCATGCACCGCAGGATGGAGTCGGTGGTGCAGCTCGCGATCTTCGGGTTGCGGCTCGCGGCGAGGAGCGTGCAGCGGGTGATCTCCTCGGGCGAGAGGTACTTGGACGCGACGTCCTGCACGCGTCGCTTGACCTCGGGCGAGAGCAGGTAGTCGCGGAGCTCGAGGCGGGCCTTGGCGGGCGCCGCGGCGGGCTCGGCGGTCGCGATGGCCTGATTGCGGCGGCCCATGGTCACGCCGCCTTTCCGCGCCGGCGGGCGCTCGCGTCGGTCTTGCGCAGGTCGAACGCCCGGCGAGGCTCGACCTTGTACGGCTTGGGCGTGACCTCGTACCCCGCGCGAAGCTCGTACTTGAGCCGCCATCCTTCACCGACGATACCACCAGCTTCCCCACAGGCCGTGATGAGGAGCTGCTTTTGCGTCTCGAGATGGCGCTCGGCCTCCTCGACCCCGGCCCTGGCGTCGAAGTACGCCGCGGCGAGGAGCTCGACCTCGTCGCTCGCCCGCTTCACGAGGGCCGAGGAGCGCGGGAAGAGGCCCCGGAGCATGCGGGCGCTGCCGTCCGATCCGTCGACGGCCGGAGGCTTGTTCGCGAGGACGTGGTCACGCCAGAACCGGTCTGCCGCGTCGACGAGGACCTCGACGAGCTGCGCGACGGGCGGCGTGAGCTCGAGCCGGTAGGCCCGGACTTCGGTGCCGATGAGGGCCCCCACGTGCTCGACCGGATGGTGCGAGACGTACATCTCCCAGGCGCACTGCACGAGCACATGCTCGGGCACGAGCTCGGCGCCGTCGCCGTCGGTGTCGTCGGCCCACTCGTGCGCGGCGCGCAAGCCGACGACCTTCACCTGCGCAATCGCTTCGGGCGCGTGCAGGCGGGTCGGGCCGAGCAGGGCGTCGGGCGTCGCCAGGTGGTGGGCGACCTTGGGGTGACGCATCGTGAGCGTCTCGGGGTCGACCGGGAGGACGTGCAGATTGCGGCGCGCGGCGAGGCGGCGGAGCACGATGGGCTCGAGCTCGTTGCCGAGGCTCATCGCTTCGCTCTCGACGACGGTCGCCTCGTCGGCGAGGACCTTGCTCCGCCAGACGTCGTGCGCGGTGCGCCCGTAGGGAGACGCGCCGACGAGCGCGACGAGGTCAGTCGCGGTGATGCCGGTGCGGCGCTTCTCCAACTGTTTCTTGGTGTGGCTCATGACGGGTTCCCCTTCTTCGCCGACAGAGCGTCGGCCATCGACTGCAACCCATGCTGCAGGTCGCGAAAGTGCTCGGCGCAGACGTGCCGTTCGACGTGGGCGCGGGCGGCGCGGGCGGTGGGGACGCCGCTGGCAAGGAAGATCCCGACGGCCATCCCCGCGAGGTGGGCGAGCTCGATCGTGAGCTTCGGGTTGTCCTCGGCGCGGCAGGTCGGGCAGAGGAGCGTCGGGTCGGGCGCGATGCCGAATTCCTGGGTCGACTTCGCGCACACCTCGTCAAACTGGGCGCGGTGGGTCGGGCAGAGCCGGGCGATGAGCTCGTGCACGCCGAAGAGCGCGCACGACTGCAGCGTCCCCGAGGCGCCGACGCTCGCCGCCTGCAGGGGCCGCGGTTCGTCGGCCATCGCGATTTGCACGGCGCAGATCGCGCAGCCGTACTGCTCGAGCAGGGCCCGCTTCTTCGCCGGGATCACGACGCGTCCCCCGCGTCGGGGAGCTCGGGCTCGGTGTCGTCGGCCGGCGGGATGTCGAGGGTGCGCATGCGAAGGCGCGCCTCGGTGGTCGCCGCCTGGATGCCGCCGCGCACCGCGACCGAGTGCTTGGCGCCCGACTGCTCCCAGTCGGCTCGCCACCCGTCGCGCTCGCGCGTGAAGCGGCACCAGATCGTCTGGGTGCCGAAGGCGACTTCGCGCGTCACGTACTCGCCGACGCGCACGCCGAGCAGCAGGTCGTAGCCGCTCACGACGCCGACCTCCGAAGGGCCCCGCGGGCGACCGCAGCGCACGCGAACCTTTGACTCTCCCGAAGGGCCCGCGCGGCGAGCACCCGACGGCCGAAGCCGTAGAAGCTCATGGGCGGGGCGTTGTCGGGGTCGAGCCCCGCCTCCTGCGCGACGGCGCGCACCTTGGGGTGCTTGAAGTCGACCGTGGCCATGTGCGCGGCCAGGTTCGGGTTGAGCCCTACGTCACGGGCAAGTGCACGGATTCCCTGCAAGAGCATGGCGCCCTCCCTTCCTGATTCTCCTTAGGATGGTGCCATCTGCCAACGTTGTCAATTGCCAACACACGCGACCGAACAAAAAACATCCTCCATGGCGGCCATCCGCCCTTACTTGCTTCGGCGTCGCGGCGGCGGCGGCGGCGGATGCGTGGGTCGCTCGACGGACGCGGGCGGTGGCTCGGAGCGGCGCGGGGGCCTGCGTTCGTCGCCGTACCATACCTTCATCGGGTCCGTCTTCAGGGCTTCACAGAGCGTGAAGAAGTTTCCAGCGCTCACCTCTGGCTGTTTCCCGCGAAGGATTTCGCTGAGGGAGCCCGCGTCGATTCCCGTCTCGGCCTGCAGATCGCGGAGCGAGATTTTTCGCCCCAGCTCGATTTCAAGCTCCTTTTTCCGGGTGCGCAGGCGGTCCGCCGCGACGTCGACGATTTTCTCGTAACGCGAGCTGCGCGCCTGCTTGGCCACGTCGTCAGTCTCGTCGACCGGTCGGTGGCCGTGCTTGTGTTTGGCTCTTGACAACGTTGGCAACTGACTACAGTCTCGAGACGGACGATGGCCACCCTTATCTACGGACGTCGAAGACTCGGGAAGCGGTTCTCCGAGGGCGCGCGCCTTCTTTGGTCGGCGATGTTGCGTGCTGGTCTCTCCCAAGAGGCCCTCCGGGTCGAACTTCGACGACCCAAAGGAGTCATCGGGCGGTGGCTGATGGGGGAACGCCTGCCGGACGGCGAGTCGAGGGGCAGGCTCTTCAAGCGCTTCGGAATCCAACCGCAGGCGTGGGATCAAAAACCGACCAAGCCCTTCTCCATCGAAACCGCGGCCTGACGATGTCAGGCGCCAACGTTGTGCGCAAGGGGAGCCTATGAGCGGAGGTTGGCCGATAGCGTCACTGACGCGTGAGCGTCACGTCGTAGGTACCGACGCACGTGCCTGCCGGGCCCGACGCGCTCATGGAGAGAACGCCCCGAAGCAGGCTGCCGTCAGCGGTTTCCTGCGTGAGCACGCGCGTGTAGTCGTAGCGCTCGCCCGCGGCCGTCGTGCACTCAAAGACGTACACGTCTTTGCAGTTGCCCTCCGATGGCGTGTCGGAGATCGGGGCGCACGTCGTGCCGTCCGCCGCGGTCTGGTCGTTGGCCGCCGGCCAGTCGACGACGAGCTCGGCGATGGCCCCGCAGTTGCCACTCACCGTCGTGTACTGCCAGAGGTACGCGCCGACTTGTTGCGTCGACGGATCGCACGCCGTCGGCTCCGCGGGACCGTTGCTGCTCGAGCCACACGCCCACAACCCGGCGCTCACGAGCGCCGCCCCCAAGGTTCTCATGGATCCCACTTACGGCGGGTCGCCGGAAAGGTTCAGGGATGAAACCTCGCCTTTCACAAACGCACGAAGAGGCCGTGCGGCTGCTCGCGGAAGCCACGGGGCTCACCGTCGCCGGGTTGACCGCCGAGGTCCGGCGGATGCACGCGAGCGGGCGGACGCCCCAGGAGGCGATGCGAGAGCTTCAGGAGCGCGCGAAGGCGCGCGGCGTGGAGCTGCGCTTCCAGGACGGCCTCCGGGC
>DATJYG010000911.1:0-5048 GCA_035499695.1 Polyangiaceae bacterium | reverse complement strand
GCCTCGGCGACGAGGCGTGGCAGTCCCTCGGCCGCGGGGACGAAGATCGCTGCGGAGCGGAGGATCTCCGCGCGGCCCGGGCCGTCCAGCGCCGTGCGCACGTGCAGGCGTCCGCGCAGCCGCCGTGGCCGCGGCGGGCGGGAGGAGGGGATCCGCGTGCGCAGCAGGACGAGCTCCCAGTCGGGCCGCCCGGCGAGCTCCCGGGCGAGCGCGCGCAGGAGGGGCCGTTCGCTCTGGCGCCACTCGAGCACGAGGCGGCGGCGCTTCGCGTCCGGCGCGAAGAGCGTCCGGTCGATTCCCTCGGGCACGAGCTCGTACGTTCCGGGGAAGCGCGCCCCGGCTGCGGCTGCGACCGCCTCGCTCGTGGCGAGGAGCGCGTCGATCCGCGCGAGCAGCTTCTCCCGCTGCGCCCGGCCCGGCGGATACGAGAGCCGTTCCGGCGAGAAGAACGTCGCCGCGGTGAGGGCGTCCGAGTCGCGCAGCGCGAGATACGACAGGCTCGGCAGCCCAGGCTCGAACCCGTGCACGACGTCGAAGCGGCCGTGCGCGAGTGCGAGGGCGAGGCTCGCGCGCACGCCCACCGGCACGCCCATGCGGCTTCGCCGTGAGATCGGCACCGCCGGACCGAGCGCGACGAGCTCCGGCTCCCCGCGCTCGAGCAGCGCGCGCCGACCCGCGGCCAGCTCGCGCGCGCTGTTCGACGGTGCGAGCACGGTCACCGAATGGCCGCGCCGGCGCAGCTCGCGCGCGAGCCCGTCGACGTGCTCGTTCACGTCGTGCGGCTGCGACCAGGCGAACGGCGTGACGAGAGCGACGCGCAGTCCCATTCCGCGGCGAGTGTAGTGGTCGCGGCGACTGGATCCACGCCGTCGCGAGCGTACGGCTTGCGTCGGCCTGCGGCCGATTGCGGCGGGAAGGAGGATCCATGTCGGAGACGACCATCGAGCGCGTCGGCCGCGACAAGCGGACGTCTGTCCTTGACGAGCTTTCGCGCGGGTGGGAATGTACGCGCGGCTGGGCGCGTACCGGCTCGGGGATGACGAGGCGCCATCACGTCCCCTGCGGAGCCTCTGCCGGCGTGCGCCCTTCCGGGTCGAGCTCACGCTGGAAGGGAGCGTTCAATGCAGAACGGGCGGATGAGCCCACGGCAGCTGGCACGCATCTACCACCCGACGCTGACCCTGTTGCTGGCAGCCGGAGACGCGGCGGCCTCCTGGAACACGATGCGCCTGTTCCTCAGGCAGCGGTACGGCGCGCATGGCGACATCTACCCCGAAGGGCCGCTCGGCGCCTACCGCGATTACGCAGGGCAGGTGAAGTGCAGGCAGGAGTTCGGAACGAACGCCGCCCTCCCGGGCACGAGCAACCACGGGCTCGGTCGGGCCGTCGATGTCGCGGAGCACTCCATGGCGGACCTCGTCGACCGGCACGGCGGCGTCTTCGGCTGGCACCACTGGGACGCGAAATGGGAGTGGTGGCATCGCGAGTACGACGGCGGCTTCGACCGGCCCGACCCCGGCATCGACCTTCGGAGTCCTGTGCTTCGGAAAGGCTCGGGCGGACCGGGGCAGCACCCGCATGTCGAGCGGCTCCAGCGGCGGCTGAACGGCCTCGGCGGCCATGGCCTCCGCGTCGACGGTGATTACGGCGAGGAGACCGACGAGGCTGTCCGCGCCTTCCAGCGCGCCCGGGATCTCACGGTCGACGGAGTCGTGGGCGAAGAGACGTGGACTGCGTTGCGCGGGGCGAAGCCGTCGGCCGCGGCGAAGACGAAACACCCGATGCCGCGCCCGCGTCCGTCGCCTGCGGGAGACGAGATGCTCCGGGGTTTCGACGTCTCCGATGTCCGAGGCGACGTCGACTTCGAGGAGGCCCGCGCGAAGGGAATCGCGTTCGCGATCGTCCGCGTCGCCGACGGCGACGTCCGCGACACCCGCTATGGGCCGGGCCGCGTCAGGGCGCTCCGTTCGAGCGGGCTGGCCTGGTTTCCCTACTACTACGCGCGCGTCGCGAGCGTCGCCAACAATCAGCGCAGCGGCTCCGCCGAGGCCGCGATGGCGGTCGCACTCGCACGGAGGGGCGGCTGGGGGAAGAAGGGCGACCTGCCGCTCGCCTACGACTTCGAGACCGCGAACGGGCAGCCACCGGCCAAGTGCGCCCGCCATCTCGTCCAGTTCGTGCAGGCCTACCGCCGGGATCGCGGCCACTTTCCGATCCTCTACACGATGCCTGGGTTCTGGACGAGGATCCTGACGGAACTCGAGGCTCGGCAGCGCGACGTGGTCGGCCGCTGCCCGCTCTGGGTTGCGCACTGGAACGTGCCGCGCCCGCAGCAGCTCGCCCCCTGGGGCGATGCCTGGACGCTCTGGCAGGACTCGGACAACGGCACGATCCCCGGGGTGCAGAGTCGGTGCGACACCGACTACTTCCGCGGCACGGCGGACGACTTCCTCAACCTGCTGGTGAGCTGACCCGCCGGGGACCGGCTCCGCCCCGGCGGCGTGAAGGAGGCGTGCGCCTCAGCACTCGCGCCTGTCCTTCGCAAAGACGAAGCGTCCGCTCGGGCACGACGCCGCGGGCGCTCGTCCGAGTATCCGTAGGCGGACTACTTCGCTTTGCCCTTCGCCTTCGTCTTCTCGGTCGTACGGCGGCGGTTCTTCCGGATGAACTCCTCGGTCGACTCGTACGCCTCGTCGTCGACGATCTGCTGCGGCGGCGACTTCATCAGGTACGAGCTCGGGCCCACGAGCGAGCCGGCGACCCCATTCGAGAGGGCGAGCTTCACGAGCCGCACGGCGTCGATGACGATGCCCGCGGAGTTCGGCGAGTCCCAGACCTCGAGCTTCAGCTCGACGTTCAGCGGGACGTCGCCGAAGGCGGAGCCCTCCATGCGGATGTAGGCCCACTTGCGGTCGGTCAGCCACGGCACGTAGTCGGAGGGCCCGACGTGCACGTTCTTCGCACCGAGGTCGTAGTCGAGCATCGAAGTGACCGCGTTCGTCTTCGAGATCTTCTTCGACTCGAGGCGCTCCCGCTCGAGCATGTTCAGGAAGTCGGAGTTGCCGCCCACGTTCAGCTGCATCGTCTTGTCGAGATGGACGCCGCGCTCCCGGAAGAGCGACGTCAGCACGCGGTGGGTGATCGTCGCGCCGACCTGCGACTTGATGTCGTCGCCGATGATCGGTAGGCCGCGCTCCTCGAAGCGCTGCTGCCAGTAGGGCTCGCGGGCGATGAAGACGGGCATGCAGTTCACCATCCCGCAGCCGGCCTCGAGGATCTGCTCGGCGTACCATTTCGTCGCCATCTCGGAGCCCACCGGCAGATAGTTGACGACGACGTCGGTCTGGGTCTCCCTGAGGATGCCGACGATGTCGTCCGTCTTGCCGGGCGCCTTCTCGACGACCTCCGAGAGGTACTTGCCGAGGCCGTCGTGCGTCATCCCGCGCGAGACCACCACTCCCGTCTCCGGCACGTCGGCGAACTTGATCGTGTCGTTCGGGTGCGCCCAGATCGCGTCGGCGAGATCCTTGCCGACCTTGCCCTTCACGACGTCGAACGCGGCCGTGAACTCGACGTCCCGCACGTGGTAGCCGCCGAGGTTGACGTGCATCAGGCCGGGCACGAACTGGTCTTCCGGTGCGTCCCGGTAGTACTCGACTCCCTGGAGCAGCGAGTTCGCGCAGTTGCCGACGCCGATGATCGCGACGCGCACCTTGCCGTCGTCGAGGCGGGCGCGCCCGTTCGTCTTGCCGTTAGTCGACATCGTTCCCTCCGTGGATCATTTGCTTGCGGACGTGCAGGATGCGCTGGACGACGGTGAGCCAGGCCGGCGCCGCGAGGAGGGCGAGCGCCCCCGGCAGGACGCCCCACGGCGCCAGGACGAGGCCGGCGGTGATGACGACGACGCGCTCCGCGCGGGAGCCGAGGCCGACGTCGCCGCGGAGGCCGAGCGCCTCGGCGCGCGCACGCGTGTACGGAACGAGAAAGGAGCCCGCGACCGCAACGACGGTCAGCACCACGGCGGTGTCATCGCCGCTGCGCGCGAAGACGAGTGCGATCGCCGCGAGCATCGCGCCTTCTCCGACCCGGTCGGTCGTGGAGTCGAGGAAGGCGCCGAACGGTGTGGACTTGCCGCCTGCGCGCGCGAGTGCGCCGTCGAGGATGTCGAGCACCGAGCCGACCACGAAGAGCGCAGCGCCGAGCCAGTAGAAGAGCAGCTGGTTCCGGTTCTCGAAGGAGACGAGCACGGCCGCAGCCAGACAGAGCGAGACGCCCGCGACGGTGAGCGCATTCGGCGTGACGCGTGTTCGTGCGAGGCCGACGACGGAGCGGCTGGCGAGCGAGCGAGCACCGGTCGTGTAGCCCTGCTTCACTCGCTGCAGGGTCGGCATTTCTCGCGTCGTGTGCATCGGCGGAGTGTTCGGGGCAGGTCGAATCGCAATCCTGCTATGTCGGACTATAGCAGGTTTGCGATGGGCTCAGAGTCCGGGGAGCCGCGGTAGCGGCGGACGAGCCGCGGCATCCAGGTGACGACCGCGATCGAGAAGAGCGCGACGAGGATTCCGGCGACGACGTCGAGCAGGAAGTGGTTCGCCGTCGCCATCACGCAGAACCAGACCCAGGCCGGCCAGAGCGCCCAGAGCGCCTTGGCCCACCGGTGTCGGCAAGCGGAGGCGAGCATCCAGCCGACGATCAGCGCGTCGGCGGCGTGGAGGCTCGGCATCGCCGCGTAGGGGTTGGCGAGCGCGTGGACCAGGCCGCTCGAATGGTCGACGCCGTCGACGAAGCCTTCGTACGGAAACATCCACGGAGGCGCGGTCGGCATGACGAGGTACCCGATCAGTCCGAGCACGTTCGCGAGCAGGATCGTGTTGCGGAAGCGTGTGAAGTACTGGTAGCGGCACAGGTAGACCCAGAGCAGCGCCAGCCCGATCGCCGTGAACTCCGAGTTCCAGTAGGTCCAGGCGGCCGCCGTCAGCAGCAGGTGCGACGAGTCGACGATCCGTTGCGCCGTCTGCTCGACGAGCGTGTGCGTCAGCCGCTGCTCA
>DATJYG010000910.1:0-24981 GCA_035499695.1 Polyangiaceae bacterium | reverse complement strand
GGAGCGCTCCTCTCGGCATCCCCGGTCGTTCCGTCACGAAGACTTGGTCGTCTTCGTATCCGCCGTCGGGGTCGAAGCTGCAGCGGCCTTCGCTGCCTTCCTCTGCTTCTTCCCCTTCGTGCCGAGCACCGCGCGTGTCTGACGCGACTTGTCCGCGGCCTTCGCCTTGGTCGCCACGTCCGGCGCCTTCTTCTCCTTCAGGGTGGTCCCGAGAAGCTGCGCCATCACGGTGGGCTGGTTGCCGTACTGCACAGCCGCCCACTGCTTCACGCCGAGGTACATCGCGTTCGCCGCCGTGTTGGCCGCCCTTTCCTGGGCCACGGCCTGACGGAAAGCGGCGTTCGCCTTCGTGGTCGCGGCAGGTGCGTCGACTGCGGTCTGGAGAACCGCGCTGCAGTCGCTCACCTTGGTGACCACGCCTTTCACGGTGACCACTCCGTTGCTGCCGACCACGGTCTGCAGCCCGTCGATCATGTCGCCGTACATCTTCACTCTGTCTGACTTGTTCATGGGTATTCCTCCTTCCGAGAGGCCCGAGCCGCTCCCAGCGTGCTCGTTTGGTCCGACCTCCTGCCTCCCTATCGGACAGCCCACGACTCGGTTGCGTGCGCGACCAGAAAAAGTGACCCCTCGGCGCTCACCTCTGTCCCCGAGGCGCTCGAGTCGATTCGCAAGCCGCTGAAATCACTCCCCAAGGCGGGCGAGGGCATTCGCTCGCCGCCCGATGCCGTTCCCGAGCCGGTGAGAAGTGCCCGTGAAGCGCTCGTGGGTCGCCCAAAGGCGGTCCAGCGTCACCTCGAGGCGCCTTGGGAACACATCGAAGCGCTCTGCGAGGTCGACCGAGCGGCTTGCGAACACGCTCGACCGCCTTGCGACCTCGCTCGAGCGCCTGGCGACCTCCGTCGAGCGCCTTGCGAACGTGCACGAGCGGCTTGCGGACCGCGTCGATGGGCTTGCGAACGCGTTCTGCCGGGCTCGGAACCCCGATGGCCGGTCGAAGAGTGCCCGCCGTCCTCGGTCAGCCGCCGTCTTGCTCCTGCCCCGGCGGGCAGTGCTGCGCGAGGCACGCGGCGACCTGGCCCATGCACGCGTTGAGCAGGCAGTTGATGCTGAACATGCCCTGGCACTGGCCGCCCGGGATGATCGCGTCGATGAAGCAGTCGACGGCCTGGTCGACGAGGTAGCCGGCGCTCGGGCAGCCCTGTGCGGTGCAGTCGCCGACGCACGTGAGGCTGAACTGCGGCGGCATCGACATCAGGTTGAAGCACTTGAGCGCGCACTGCAGCTCCTGCGAGCAGTCGATCGTCTGGCACTGGCCGCAGTCGCTCACGCAGTTGACGCACGTCTCGTAGGGCGCCTCGCACTTGCCGTTGCCGCAGAAGTCGCACACGCCGCAGTCCATCGGGCAGCTCGCACACGTCTCGTTGTTGTTGCACAGGCCGTCGCCGCAGCCCGGGCACTTGCCGCAATCGTGCTCGCACGTGTAGCAAGTCTCCATCGGCGGGGTGCACGTGTTGTCCCCGCAGCCGGGGCACACGCCGCAGTCTTGGGGGCAGTTCTGGCAGTTTTCCGCCGGCATCTCGCACTTGCCGTTCATGCACTGGGCGCACGACCCGCAGTCCTGCGGGCAGTTGTAACAACTCTCCCCGGCCTCGCTGTTGCACGTCTTGTCGCCGCAGCCGGGGCACACGCCGCAGTCGAGCGCGCACGTCGTGCACGTCTCGCCGTTGTCGCACGCGCCGTTGCCGCACGTGTTGGGCGGCGCGCCCTCCGGCTCGTAGCCGTCGACGCCGCCTTCGCCGTACACGCCGCTCAGGTCGTCCAGCGGAGTGCGCGAGCCGCATCCCGCAGAGACGACGGCGACGAGCGCACCGATACCCAGTGCCAAAGTAAGCCCCGCGATTCGCACGGCGTGCAGCCTAGCACTGTCCGCGTCGTTTGAACCCGTCTGGGTCGAAACGACACACCGCGCCGGGACGGCATTCGACGCGAGATCCAGGGCCTCTGCCGTGGTCCGGGCCTTGCTCGGGGGCTGTCCCATGACCCTCTCGAAAGCACTCGGACCCTGCGTCGCCGTCGCCGTCGCCTCCCTGGCCCTCGCCGCGTGCGGCGGGTCGAAGCCGCCGGTCGCCACGCCCACGGCCGCCAACGCGCCCGCACCCAGCAACGCGCCGTCCTCGAGCACCGCGGCCCAGTCGCCGACCGCGTCCAGCGTGAGCATCTCGGACGAGATCCGCACCAAGTGCGGCATTCCGGACGCCGACGCGTACTTCACCTTCGACTCGTCGCACGTGACGACGAAGGACCGGTCGCCGCTCGACCTCGTCGCCAGGTGCTTCACCAGCGGCCCGCTGGCCGGGCACAGCGTGAAGCTCGTCGGCCGCGCCGACCCGCGGGGGGAGTCGGACTACAACATCACCCTCGGGCAGTCGCGCGCCGACGCGGTCGGCTCGTACCTCGACGGGCGCGGTCTGGCGAAGGGCAAGACGCTGACGACCTCGCGCGGCTCGATGGACGCGAACGGCACCGACGAGAGCGGCTGGCAGCACGACCGCCGCGTCGACGTCATGCTCGGCGACTGACCCATGCCCCGCGTCATCGTCGCCGAAGACGACCCCGAGATGCGGCGCCTCGTCGTGGAGGCGCTGCGCAAGGACGGGCACCACGTGACGGAGGTGTCCGACGGTGGGCGCCTCCTCGTCCAGATCGCCGAGGCGTTCGATCGCGACCCGACGCTGTCGCAGGTCGACGTGATCGTGAGCGACGTGCGCATGCCCGTGTGCAACGGCATCGAGCTGCTCGAGCGCCTGGCCGACGCGCGCTGGGGCGTGCCGGTGATCCTCATGACCGCCTTCGGCGACGAGGACACGCGCAAGCGCGCCGCGCGCATCGGCGCCGTCCTCTTCGACAAGCCGCTCAGCCTCGAGGCGCTGCGCGACGCGGTGAATCGTCTCGCGGCGCGCCGTCCGCTGCCGCCGTCGTCACCCTAGCCCGAGCTTCTCGAGCTTGCGGTAGAGGCGCTTGCGGTCGTAGCCGAGCACGCGCGCCGCCGCCGTCTTGTTGCCCTGCACCGCCTCCATCACGCGGCTGATGTAGCGGCGCTCGACCTCCTCCATCGGCACGAGCTCGCTGGGATCGTCGCTCGCGACGAGGACGTGGCTGCGACGGTAGTCGCGGATCTTCTCGGGCAGGTCGTCGACGGCGATGTGGTCGTAGCGCGTGAGGGCGACGGCGCGCTCGACGCAGTTCTGCAGCTCGCGCACGTTGCCGGGCCACGCGTACGCGAGCATCTTCTCGGCGGCCGCCGGGGAGATGCCCTTGACGTCCTTGCGGGCGCGCGCGGCGTAGCGCGTGACGAACTGCTGCGCGAGGAGCAGCACGTCGCCGCCGCGCGCCCGCAGGGGCGGCAGGGGGATCTGCACCACGTTGATGCGGAAGTAGAGGTCCTCGCGGAAGCGGCGCTCCTCGATCGCTTCCTCCAGGTCGCGGTTGGTCGCCGCCACGACGCGCACGTCGACCTGGACCTCCTGCGTCGCCCCCACCGGCCGCACGGCGCGCTCCTGCAGGGCGCGGAGGATCTTCGGCTGGAGCGCGAGCGGCATGTCGCCGATCTCGTCGAGGAAGAGCGTTCCGCCGGACGCCTCCTGGAAGAGACCCCGGCGCGGCTCCTTCGCGTCGGTGAAGGCGCCGCGCGCGTGGCCGAAGAGCTCCGACTCGAGCAGCGGCTCGGGCACGGCGGCGCAGTTGATCGCGACGAACGGCCCGCCCGCCCGCCGGCTGCGCTCGTGCAGGGCGCGGGCGACGACCTCCTTGCCCGTCCCGCTCTCACCCGTGACGAGCACCGACACCTCGGCGTCGGCGATGCGATCGACGAGGTCGTACACGCGGAGCATGGCGTTGCTCTCGCCGAGCAGGTCCGCCGGGCGCTCGGCGACGGCGCGCGAGGCTTCCTCGCGCAGGCGGCGCACCTCCTCGCGCAGCTGCTTGTGCTTGATCGCGCGCTCGAG
This sequence comes from Polyangiaceae bacterium, assembly GCA_035499695.1. Taxonomy (GTDB): domain Bacteria; phylum Myxococcota_A; class Polyangia; order Polyangiales; family Polyangiaceae; genus Palsa-1150. Next base: position 20,974 of record DATJYG010000910.1, on the reverse strand, counting down.
GGCGATGGCCAGCGCGTCCAGCTCGACCGGCTTGCTGATGAAGTCGTACGCGCCGGCGCGGATCGCCTTCACCGCGGTGTCGAGCGACCCGAACGCCGTGAGCACGACGACCGGCACGTCCGGCAGGCGCTCGACGACGCGGGCGCACAGCTCGAGCCCGCTCCGTCCGCGCATGTTCAGGTCGGTCACGACCGCGTCGAACGCCTCTCCGTCGAGCGCCGCGGCGCCCTCGGCGGCCGAGCTGCGGGTCGTCACGGCGTATCCGCGCTGACGGAGCCCCAGGCTCAGCGTCTCGCAGAGGTCGTGATCATCGTCGACGAGAAGAACGCATGCTGGCGAGGTCAAGACGGCCGAGGGGGAAGATACACGATGAAGGTGCTCCCACGAATCGGCTGGCTCTCCACGGCGATCCAACCGCCGTGGTCGCTTGCGATGCCGTGCGCCACCGACAGGCCCAGCCCGGTCCCGGTGCCGACGTCCTTCGTCGTGAAGAAGGGCTCGAATACGTGAGGCAAAACGTCGGGCGAGATGCCCTCGCCCCGGTCGCGCACGCGCACGGCGAGCCACTCGCCCTCGGCGCCCCCGTGGTCGGCCGGCGGCGTAGCGCGCTCGCGGCACACGCTCACCTCGACCGGACCGCCTCGAGGCATCGCCTGCACGGCGTTGACGACGAGGTTCGTCAGCACCTGCTCGATCTGGCCCGCGTCCACGTCCGCCTCCGTCCCGTGGCGCCCGCCCGACGCGTCGAGCAGAAGCTCGACGTTCTGGCGCTGCGCGAGAGGACGGAGCAGCTCGAGCACGCGCTCGGTGAGCGCCACCAGGTCGCGCCGCTCCTTGCGCGGCCCGCGCCGCCGCGCGAACTCGAGCAGCTGGCGGATGATGCGGGTCATCTTCTGCGCCGACGAGACGATGACGTTCGCGTACTCGCGCGCATCGCCGGACGACGTCTCGCCGCGCGCGATCATCTCGGCGCGTGCCACGACGACGTTGAGCGGCGTCCCCAGCTCGTGGGCGACGCCCGAGGCGAGCTTGCCCACCGTCGTCAGCCGGTCGGCGTGCCTCAGCTGCTCGAGCGTCGCGATGCGCGCGGCCGTCTCGCGCGCGACCTTCTCGTTGGCGGCGACGAGCGCGTCACTCGTGGCGTTCAGCTCGTCGCCGACCTCCGCCAGCTCGTCGCGCGACGAGAGGATCACCGGGCCGCGGAACTCGCCCCGCCCGATCCGCCGCGCCTTCTCGACGAGCGCGCGCACCGGACGACCGACGAAGAAGGAGCCGAGCACGTAGGAGAGCAGCGCCGTCACCAGCGCGAGGATCCCGGTCGTCTGCATCGTCTCGTACACGGTGCGGCGCGTGTAGGCGCGCTCGGCGTCGAGCGTCTCGCTCAGCTCGAGCGCGCCGGGGCGCGCGTCCACGACGAGCGGGGCGTACGTGAAGCGCTCGTTCTTCCCGCGGTCGTCCGGGGCGATCACCGTGGTCGTGGTCCCCGCCGGCAGCGCCTCGAGCGCGCCGCGGTCGACGTGCAGGTCCGTCGCCGCGCCGGGCCCGTCGAGCCAGTCCCAGCGAAAGTGGATGCGGCTCTCCCCGGCGTTCGCCGCCTCGAGGAGCCCCATCGCCCGCGCCTGCCCCTCCGAGCGCCACACGGCCTGCAGCGACGCGCCGAGGGTGCGCCCGATGAGGTCGAGGTCGTGCACGCGGTCGGCCCGGAAGAGCCCCACCTCGCGCCGCACGCGGAAGTAGCCGTTGCCCGCCAGGATCGCGGTCGTCCCGATCATGAACGCGAGCGACAGCTTGTTGACGAGGCGCATGTTCCGGTCGCAACCGGGAGAACTAGGCCACCTCGATGGATCGCTCCAGGGTCTCGAGCATCGGGAGCAGCTCGCGGGCGTCGGACGTCCGGGCGAGCCGCTTGGCCTCGACGAGGTACTTGCGCGCCTCGTCCACCTGCTTGCGCGCGTGGGCCACCTGCGCGAGCACGCCGAGCAGCCGCGCGCGGTGCTGGCTGGTCGGCGGCGCGTTCCCGAGCGCCTCGCGCAGGATGCCCTCGGCGTCGTTCCACTTGCCGCTCTCGGCGAGGGCCTCGGCGAGCTTGCGCGAGAACACCATCATGGCCGACACCGGGTCGTCGAGCTCACCGCGATGCAGCTCGCGGCGCGCGACGTCGAGCCCGTGACGCAGGGCGCTCACGCTCCCCGGGATGTCGCCGTGCGCGGCGCGCCGGCGGCTCACGAGCTCCAGCAGCGAGAGCGCCTCGAGCGCGCTGCCGCCGTGCATCGCCTGCTTCGCCCGGATCTCGATGGGCGCGTCCGGCCGCAGCTCGGCGGCGCGCGCGAAGAGGTCGCGCTTGAGGCCCGCCGGGATGCTCGAGAAGACGACGCGCCGCACGAGCGGATGCGCGATGCGCACGCCCTTCTCGTCGGTGGTCACCATGCCGGCGCGCTCGAGCGCGTCGAGCGCGCCCCGCGCGTCGACGCCGGTCGGCAACAGCCGCTTGAGCACGTCCGAGATGCACTCGCCCCACACCGAGAGCGCGTGCAGCGTGTGGCGCGCGTCGGCCGGCAGGCGCTCGGCGCGGCGCGCGATGAGATCCGCCAGGCGCTCGGGCGGTTGATCGTTGCTCTCGCGCGCCCACGCGATCAGCTGCTCGACGTGCAGCGGCACGAGCGGGCGCGGGGGCGAGGCCACGCGCGTCGGGAGCAGGTTCGCGAAGGAGTCGACGGGCAGCGGGGACAGGTTCCACGTCTCTCCCGGCAGCGTCTGCGCCGGGTTCGCCCCCGGCGAGTACGTCACGACGACGAGGCCGCACGCGACCGGCGGCTCCGCGAGCACATCCATCACGGCGTTGCGGCTGGTGCCGTCCACGAAGTCGAGGTCCTCGACCACCAGCACCAACCCGCCGCCCGCATTGAGCGTCGCCGCGCGCTGCATCGCCCAGCGCAGCGCGTCCGCGAGCGCCGCTCGCCGCTCGCCGGTGTCGGGCGCGTCTTCGCCCGCACCAAACAGCAACTCGAGCCCTCGCTTCGCCTCGGCGGAGGCGTCCTTCCACGTGGCGGCCGCCTCGTCTCCCTCGGGCAGTTCGGCGAGCGCGCTCACGGCCTGGCGCACCACCCAGTCTCCGAGCTTCGCCCAGGCCGGGTCGGGTCCCACCACGACGACCGTGTCTCCACGCAGGGCGCAGCGCGCCGACAGCTCGCGCACGAGGCGCGACTTGCCGCCGCCCGCTTCGCCCACGAGGGGCGCCGACGCGAACGCCGCGTCCGCCTCGTGACGGCGCCCCTCGAGCCACGCAATCGCGTCGGCGCGCGCCAGCAGGGGAAGGGGAGTGCTCGCGTCGCCGAAGGACGGCGCCGACGCGCGGAACTCGGTGGGCGCTCGCGCGTCGACCTTGGGCGACGAGGTCGGCGGCGGCGCTCCGGACGCTGACGCTGCAGCCAGTGCGGACGCCGTCCCCTTGGCAGCTCCGCTCGTCGAGATCTGGGCTCCGCACTCGCCGCAGAACTTCTGGCCCATGCCGTTGAGCGCCCCGCAGCCCCGGCAGCGGATCGACGTGCGCGGCGTCGCGTCGTACGACGCCCGGCCCTCCACCTCGATCAGCGCCTCGTCGAGCGCGGCGGCGAAGGCCTCGGCGGTCTGGAAGCGGTCGTCGCGCGGCTTGGCGAGCGCTCGCAGACAGAGCTGCGCGAGCTGCTCCGGAATCATCCGGTCGGGCGCGACGCTTCGCGGATCGGGCACCGGCTCGTTGAGGTGCGCCAGCAGGATCTTGGTCGCCGTGTCGGCGACGAACGGCACGCGGCCGGCGAGCAGCTCGTAGAGCACGACGCCGAGCGCGTAGAGGTCGGCGCGTCCGTCGAGCGGGTCGCCACGACCCTGCTCGGGGCTCATGTACTCCGGCGTGCCGCAGACGAGCCCGGGGCGTGTGAGCGCGCCTCCGCCCGAGGACGGGGAAGGCTGGTCGTTCTCGAGGATCTTGGCGAGCCCGAAGTCCACGACCTTCACGAAGTCGAGCCCCGAGCGCAGCGGCTCGAGCACGATGTTGTCCGGCTTCAGATCGCGGTGGACGATGCCGAGCGCGTGCGCCTCGCCGAGCGCCGCGAGCGTCTGCCGCATGATGTCGCCGACGCGCCGGAGCGGCAGCGGCCCCTCGGCGTCCGCGACGCGCGCGAGATCGCGTCCGCGCAGGTACTCCATCACGATGTACGGCTGGCCCTGCTCGGTGCGGCCGAAGTCGAAGATCGCGACCGAGTTGGGGTGGCTCATCCGGCTCGCCGCGCGCGCCTCGTTGAGGAACCGCGCGACGGTGAGCTCGTCATCCGCCAGGTGCGGGTGCACCACCTTGACCGCGACGGTGCGGCCGAGGGCTACTTGCTCCGCGCAGTACACGCGGCCCATGCCGCCGACGCCGACGGCGTGCGTGACCCGGTACCCGCCCGGAAGCGTGCGCCCGACGAGAGGATCCTCCTGCGGCGTGTGCTTTGCCAGCTCGGCTCCGCACGCGAAGCAGAAGGTATGCATCTCGCCGCAGAGCGCCGAGCAGCGCGGGCAAAAAGACATGCTCCTCCCCTCTGGAGGCTAAACCAGTCGCGCCTGACCGGAACATGTCAATCGGGCGGTTGCGGAGATGAGACGCGATGCGGCAGAGCATCCCAGGTAGCGCCCGCTTCGCTCACCTGGAGGGGGAAGTGGGCGGCACGATCTCGACGAAACCTCGCCCGATTTCGGCGCCGAACGCGTCGCGCGCGGCGACGCGGATGACCGTGGGCCTGAACGTCCGAGGCGGCTGTAGGCGAGCTGTCCAGGTGCTCCCAGCTTGTCTCCATGCGACCTGGAGCGGGTCGAGGTCGAGCGACGTCTCGAGGGTGACCTGCTCGCGCGCCGGATCGAGTCGCCCGGTCGGGTCCCACGCCACGGCGCGCACGTCGACGGCGTCGCCGGCGCGCGGATTGCGCGGAGTCATCTCGACATCCACGCGCAGCGCGCGGCGCGCGAGCACGAGCGCCGCCTCCTGGCCGAGCGCCGGATCGCGCACGTGCATCACGCGCACGTCGCTGTCGCGCGGGAGACGCAGCGGCCCGGAGAGCGGCGACCAGAAGAGAGGCACGGTCACGCGAGGCGACGCGCCGCCGTACGCGACCTCGAGGCCCTGCGTGTCGTCGAGAGGGACGCCCACGCTCGAGGGCAGGACGACCGATCCGTCGCGGCCCATCACGGCGCCGTCGGGCAGGGAAAAGTGCACGACCCGCAGTGGTCTGGGCGCCGCCGGCTCGCCCACGATGCCCTCGGGGCCGACGGCGCGCACCTGCGTCCAGCAGGCACTTGTCGCGTTGCTCCCGTTGCTCCCGCCGCTCCCGCCGCTCGCGGGCGCGCGCTCGACGACGGCGTACGTCGTGTCGGTCGTGCTCGCGGCGTCGATGACCTGCTTCATCTCGGCGTCGCGCGCGATGGTCACGCGGTAGCTCGCCGCGCCGGCGACCGGCTTCCACGCGACGCCCAGGTTGCCGCGCGAACCGGCGGGCTCGAGGAGGAACGACGGCGCGCCACGCGCCGCGTCCCACTGCGGCGCCGACGGGATGGCGCGCGACTTGTCAGGATCGATCCCCTTGCGCATCAGGATGCCGGCGCCGTCGTAGACGGGGAATCCCTGCCCGTTGGAGCCGACGACGAGCGCGCCCTCGTAGATGGCGGCGGTCGTCGTGTCGTCGTGCACGGCGACGTGCAGCTTGCCGCGCCAGTCGGTGAGCTGGCCTGCCCGCGTCTGCACGAGGAACGCGTGCGCGCCCTTCGGGCCGTCGGGCATGCGCACGTCGGCCTCGCCCTCCTGCAGCACGAGGTGGTAGCCGATGGCCCACTTGTTCGTCTCGCTCGGGAGCTTCGTCTTGGGCAGCCAGCGGCCCTTGGTGCCCGGCTCGAGGGTCACCGCCACGCCGTCCGGCAACGTGACCACGAGCGTCTGATCGGTCGGTGCCGTCATGTCGCCCGACGGCGCCGGTGCCGGTGGCGCCGTGGCGCCGGACGGAGCAGCCGACAGGGACGCGCTCAGCGCGATCGCGGACAGGGCCAGCCTTCGCATGCAGGACACTCTCTAGATCCGGAGCAACTCCTCCCATGATGCGGGGAGGTCGGCGGCCGGCGCTAGCCTGCGCCTCGTCGTGTCGGATACGGGGTGCAGAGCTGCGCGCGCGACGGGTCGACGGCTCGCGTCGATGCCGATCGCGAAGTCGAGCGCCAGCGCGAGCTCCTGGGCGCTCGGGCAGCGCGCTGCCGGGTCGCGCTTGAGCGCGGCGTGCACGATGCGGGCGATCTGCGGCGCCACCCACGGCGCGGCCTCCTGCAGCGGCGGTGCTTCACGCGCCGTGAGCTCGAGCACGAGCCCCATGAAGGAGCGCACGTAGGCGAAGGCAGCCCGACCTGCGAGCGCGTGATAGAGCGACATCGCGAGGCTGTAGACGTCGGTGCGCAGGTCGACGTGCTTGGCGCTGATGGCCTGCTCCGGCGAGACGTACTGCGGGGTGCCCATGAATCGGCCCGTGCCCGTGAGCGCGCCCGGGCTGCCGGGCGCTTCGTCGAGCGCCTTGGCGAGGCCGAAGTCGGTGACCTTGACGACCACGCTGTCGCCCGTGCCTTCGAGGAAGAGGTTCGACGGCTTGACGTCGCGATGCACCACGCCGAGCGCGTGCGCCGCCGCGAGCCCCTCGCACGCCTGCACGACGAGCGCGATGGCGGTCTCCGGCTCGAGGCAGCCCACGCGCTCGAGCACGCTCGCGAGGTCCTCGCCGACGAGCAGCGGCATGACGAGGTACGGAATGCCCGTGGCCTCGTCGATGCCGTGGTCGACGACCGGCACGACGTTGGGATGCCGGATGCTCGCGCACACGGCCGCCTCGCGCAGGAAGCGGGCACGCCGCTCCTCGGCGTCACCCTTGGCCGTCGCCGCCAGGAGCGCCTTGATCGCGAAGCGCGCCGGTGCGTCGGCCGCGTCACTCGCTCCGCGCGCGGCATACACGGACCCCATCGCGCCGGCGCCCAGCCGCCGCTCGACGACGTAACGGTCGCCGATGCGGCTGCCGGGAGAGAGCACGTCGTCCGGTGTCTTCAACGCCAGTCCAGAGTACCCTGCCGGCCGCCATGGAGTTGACGCGACTGGGCCGCACCGGACTCAAGGTGAGCCGCATCTGTCTGGGCACGATGAACTTCGGACCGGAGACCGAGGAGCCCGAGGCTCACCGGATCATGGACCGCGCCGTCGAATCGGGGATCAACTTCTTCGACACGGCCAACGTCTACGGGTGGGGAGAGAACAAGGGCAAGACCGAGACGATCATCGGCCGATGGCTCGCGCAAGGCGGCGGACGGCGCGATCGCGTCGTGCTCGCGACCAAGGTGTACGCGCCGATGCACGACTACCCGAACGGCGGGCGCCTCAGCGCGTTCCACATCCGCCGCGCGTGCGAGGACAGCCTGCGGCGCCTGCAGACCGATCGCATCGACCTCTACCAGATGCACCACGTCGACCGGGACACGCCCTGGGAAGAGATCTGGCAGGCGATGGAGCTCCTCGTGCAGCAGGGCAAGGTGCTCTACGTGGGCAGCAGCAACTTCGCGGCGTGGAACATCGTGCAGGCCAACGAGGCCGCGGCGCGCCGCAACTTCCTCGGGCTGGTCTCGGAGCAGAGCCTCTACAATCTCGCCGCGCGGACGGTCGAGCTCGAGGTCCTGCCGGCGTGCCGCGCGTACGGCGTGGGCGTCATCCCGTGGTCGCCGCTCGCGGGCGGCCTCCTCGGCGGCGCGCTCGCGAAGGCCAAGGAAGGGCGGCGAGCGGCCGAGCGGATCCAGCGCGCGATCGAGAAGCACCGTCCTGCGCTCGAGCGCTACGAGAAGCTCTGCGCCGAGATCGGCGAGAAGCCGGCGAACGTCGGCGTCGCCTGGCTGCTGCGGCGGCCCGGTGTCACGGCGCCCATCGTCGGCCCGCGCACGATGGAGCAGCTGGAGGACGCGCTCCACGCCGAGGGCCTGAAGCTCACGGACGACGTGGCGAAGAAGCTCGACGAGGTCTGGCCCGGGCCCGGGGGCCAGGCTCCCGAAGCCTACGCGTGGTGAGCTGCTCCCTCGGCCCGCCATCATGTGACATGAAATGACGCGGGCCCCGGAGCGTCGTCACGCCCCGGAGCCCGCGTACTCCGTCAAGGGGTGACGGGTCGGCGTCAGTAGGGATTCTGCGTTCCGCCCGGGTTCTGGTTCTGATTCGGGTTCGGGCTCGGACTCTGGTTGCGCGGCTGGTTCTGGTCGCTGGGCTGCTTGTTCGTGCTGCCCTGCTGCATCTTCTGCTGGATGCGCTCCGCCTCGCGCAGGTGCCCCTCGAGACGCGTGCGCACGCTCTGCATGTGGGCCTTGAGCTGCGGGCTCTTGATGTTCGGGATGATGCGATCCACGAGCTCGAGGGCCTTGTTGTGGCTGCGGATCTGGTCGTCGAGGTACTCGCGGTCGAAGTCGCGGCCGCGCAGACCCTCGAGCGTCGACATCTCGTTCTGCGCGTCGGTGCGGAGCTGCTGGCTCACGGCGTTGTCACTCGGCGTGATCTGCGCCTGCGAGAGCACCGACTGGTTCTCGTTGATGATGTTGCGCTGCGACGTGACCATGTCTCGCGCGTAGCGCTTGAGCTCCGGCGAGGTCGCCCGCTGCTCGGCGAGCTGCGCTTCCTGCATCTGGTCCTGGTGGATGGCCTGGATGATGGCGGCGAGCTGCCCGTCACCCAGCGAGGAGACGTCCATCGACCCGCCCATGGTGCTGGGCGCGCCCATCTGACTGCCGCCCGTCGGCGGGCTGCCCTGGCTCGGGGGCGGCGTGCCGTACTGCTGCCCGTACTGCGGCTGCGCGGACTGCTCGCTCGGCTGGCCCATCTGGCCCTGGCCGTACTGCGGATTGAGCTGACCGGACGCGCCGGTCATCGGCGGTTGCGCCGGCGGGCTCTCCTGCGGCTGGCCCATGGCCGAGCCGTACTGGCCGGTCTGTTCGGGGCTCGGCGCCGACGGTGCCGGCTGCGCGTACTCGGTCGTCGTGCCGACCGGGGCTTGCGCGGGCTGCTGGCGACTCTCCCCGCAGGCGACCGTTCCCAGCAGGGCAGCGATCGCACCGACCGTCGACAGCGAACTCTTGAAATGATTCATCGTTGGTGACCTCCCACGGGCACAAACCCGGGTCGTTCCGCAGTGCAATGCAGGTACCATCAGGGCGACGTGATCCGGACGACGCGCTTCGTACTCGCGCTGGCGACCCTTGCGCTCGCCACCTTCTGCGCCTGCAAGAGCGCCCCGGACGAGCCCCGTCCGGCGCCCGCCAGCGCCGCGCACGTGGCGCACGTGCAGCTCCAAGATGCGCCTGCCTCGGGTGACGTCGATGCGCTCGTGAGAGACGCGCTCGCCAAGTCGTCCGCCGAGAAGCGCCGTCTCGTCGTCTACGTGGGCGCGACCTGGTGCGAGCCGTGCCGGCGCTTCCACGAGGCCGCCGGCAAGGGCGAGCTCGACGCGGCGTTCCCGGATCTCGACATGCTCGTCTTCGACCTCGATCGCGACGGCGAGCGCCTCGCTTCGGCGGGGTACGTCTCGAAGTACATCCCGCTCTTCGCGCTGCCGAAGGCGGATGGAACGTCGTCGGGCAAGCAGGTCGAGGGCGGCATCAAGGGCGAAGGGGCCGTGGCGTACATCACGCCGAAGCTACAGTCGCTGCTGGAGCAGTGAGGAGAGCATGGCGAACGAAGCACTCGTGTCCGCAGTCAAGGTGATCGTCGGCAACGCCCGCGCGGGCAAGCTGGACGAGGCGTACGCCGGCTACAAGGCGCTCTTCGCTTCGCCCGCCTTCCCCAAGTACGAGCCCGCGGAGAAGCGGCAGGCCCTCAGGCTCATGATTCACGCGAAGGGCGTTCCCGATCCGCCCACGCCGCCGATGGTCGAGGCGCACCGCGCGGCCATCGAGCCGCTGACGGAGCTCGTGTCCGAGCACGGCGAGCCGGCGGACTACGAGATGCTCGGGATGTGTCACGTCGCAGTGGGCAACATCGATGGCGCCGGCACGGTCTTCCGGGCGGGCCTGGCGATCGAGCGGGAGCGCAACGCGCAGTCCGACCTGTGCGGCGCCTTCATGAAGCGGATATCGATGATCTGAGCGCGCGCGGTGTGCGGATGAACGCGATCGACGCGCCGCACGCCGTCAGACCGAGGACGAGGACCCCCACGGCGGCGCCGCGGGGCGACGCTCCGTCGGCGGCGTCCGGGGATCCGAAGCAAGCGAGCGTCACGAAGAGCACGTTGTTCACCGCGTGCGCTGCGATGCCCGGACGGATGCCGTCGAAGCGCTCGGCGAGCCATCCGAGGTACAGGCCGACCGCGAAGGCCAGGGTGCTCTGGACCGGGTCGAGGTGCAGCAGGCCGAATGCGGCAGCCGACGTCACGATGGCCGCCCAGGGGGGCCAGCGCGCTGCCAGGCGCGTCTGCATCAGGCCGCGGAAGAAGGATTCCTCGCCGAGGGCCGGGACGAGGCCGATGCTCGCCACCGCCGCCAGATACGTGGCGGGACTCGCGTGGTGCAGCGATTCCGCCAGCGCGTGCATCACGTTGCCCTCGCCGACGTGGACGAGCTGAGCCGCAGAGCCGCACGCCAGGCTGAGCCCAGCCGTTCCCACCGCGGCCGCCGCGACTCCCTGCGGCGAGGCCCGGGAGGGACCGGTGCGCAGGCGCGCCTTCACCCCGCCGCCCATCAGGCGCGCCGAGGCCCAGGCCACCGAGAGGAGCACCGCCGCACCCACGAGCGCCGCGCCCATGAGACCCGGCGCCGACAGCGCGAAGCGCGTGGCCTCGGCGGCCACGCGGGAGGCGTCCCCGTGCACCCTCACCAGGGCCGCCACGGCGACGAAGAGGACCCCGCCGAGGAGCTCCCCGAGGAAACCGAGGGCGTAGGCCAGGAACACCGGCCACGTCGGAGCGCCCGTCTCTTCCTTGCTCATCGTGGTCGCGCCCTCTAGCCTTACATGCCGGGGGCGCTCCTCCACATGCACCCGCGAGCCCGCGTTCTGGCAGCGGTTCTGTCCTTGGCGACGCCGATCGTCGCTCAGGTCGTCGCCGAGGGGGCGGCCGAGGCTCAGCCCGGCGCGACGGCCACGGCGGAGGACCGCAAGCAGGCCGCGAAGGACTTCGCCGAGGGCGACCGTGCGTTCAAGGAGGGCGACTTCCGGCACGCCGCCGAGTCCTACGAGCACGCGTACCACCGCGTGCCGCACTACTCGGCGCTCTGGAACGCGGCGCGCTCGTGGGACCACGCGGGAGAGCCGGCGCGCGCGGCGAACCTCTACTCGCGCTACCTCCGCGAGGCGCCGCCCCGGGCGCGCGACCGCAACAGCGCGCAGCGGCTCCTGCGCGCGCTGTCGAACCGGCTGGCCCGGCTCGAGATTCACGCGACCGACGTGACCGACGTGCGCGTCGACGACGCCCCCGTGGACGGGCCGAGCGTCTACGTCACGCCGGGGGCGCACGTCGTCGAGGGCAAGGCGAGCGACGGCACGGCGGTGCGTCAGTCTTCGGACGTGCAGGCCGGGGACGTGATGAGCGTCGCCCTCGTCCCCGCCGCCGCCGGGGGCGCGGCGGCGTCCGCGTCACCGTCACCCGCACCCGCGAACGCGGCGCCGCCGGCGTCGGCCACTGCACCTGCGGGGACCACCGACGAGGCGCAGTCCGAGGAGCCGCACTCGTCGTCCTCGCGCCACTGGTCTCCGGTGTTCGTATACTTCGGTGGCGCCGTGACGCTCGCCCTCGGAGGGATCACCATCTGGTCGGGGATCGATACGCTGCAGCAGAAGGACGCCTTCGACAAGAACCCCACCCAGTCGAACCTCGACTCGGGCAAGACGAAGGAGCTGCGGACGAACGTCCTCATCGGCGCCACCGCGGCCGTCGGCGTCGTCACCGCGGTGACCGCGCTGTTCCTCATCGACTGGAAGGGCGGCGGGAACCACGAGAACAAGCCGGACGCGTCGCCTTCGGTGCAGGTCGGCGCGGGCCTCGGCTCGCTCCTCGTGCGAGGTGAGTTCTAGATGGCCGAGGCGCCCGCTCCCCGCATGCGTCTCGGCAACTACGAGCCGCTCCTGCAGCTCGCGACGGGCGGGATGGCCACCGTGTACGTAGCGCGGCAGAGCGGCGCCGCCGGGTTCGAGCGCCTCGTCGTCGTCAAGCGTGTCCACCCGCACCTGCTCTCGAACCGCGAGTTCTCCGACATGTTCCGCGACGAGGCGCGCCTCGCCGCGATGCTGCACCATCCGAACGTCGTCGCCGTCACGGACGTGGTCGAATCGGAGGGAGAGCTCTTCCTCGTCATGGAGTACGTCGACTCGGTCGCGCTCTCGACGCTGCTCAAGACGTCGGTCGACAGGAAGGAGCGGCTGCCGCCGGCGGTCGTGGTGCGCATCCTGGTCGACGCGCTCGCGGGACTGCACGCCGCGCACGAGGCGAACGACATGCGCGGCAACCGCCTCGAGATCATCCACCGCGACGTGTCCCCGCAGAACGTGATCGTGGGGAGCGACGGCTCCAGCCGTCTCATCGACTTCGGCGTGGCGAAGGCCCGCCACCGCCTCACCGAGACCAAGAGCGGCAGCCTGAAGGGCAAGTACGGCTACATGTCCCCGGAGCAGGCGAAGGCCCAGCCCGTCGACCGGCGCGCGGACCTCTTCAGCGCCGGCGTCGTGCTCTGGGAGACGCTGACCGGGGCGCGTCTCTTCCGCGGGGACAACGAGTTCGACACGATCCGCCGCATCGCCGAGGAACCGGTGCCGGCGCCCTCCGCCCTCGCTCCCGCGGTGCCGCGCGGCGTCGACGCCGTGGTGATGAAGTCCCTCGCGCGCGATCGCAACGCTCGCTTCCAGACGGCGTCCGAGTTCATCGAGGCGCTCGAGGCGGCGTGCCTGCCGGCTCCCACGCGCGACGTCGGCGCAGTCGTGAGGAAGCTCTGCGGCGATCGCCTCGACTCCAGGCGCTCGACCCTGCACGACATGCTCGAGGGGCGCATCGCGCCGCTCAGCGTCACGCGGGTGTCCCTCGTGCCCGACGATGACACGACGAACCCGTCGGCCCCCACGTCGAAGCGCCGCCTGGTCCAGCGCAAGCCGGGCGACGAGGGCACCGACGGTCAGATCGCCGCCACGCACGACGCGTTCGCGCCGCGCGCCATCTCCCGCCGCACGCTGTGGATCGCGGCGTCGCTCGCGATCGCCATCTTCGCGATCATCGTCATGGGCTCCATGGCCAGCCGGCGAAAGACGCCTGCGACGCAGGCGGCGACATCCGCGTCGCTCACGGCCCCCTCGTCGACGGTCGCTGCCGACGAGGTCGTGCTCGAGCTGACGGCCGACGCCCCCATCGAGAGCGTCCGCGCTCTCGGCATGCGCGACGTGCGCGTGCGCGGCCCGCGGGCACGGCTCGTCGTCGCCCGGTGGGGTGGCGAGCTCGGCATCGACGCGGTGCTCGAGGGAGGCACGGCGGTGCACGCGGTCGCGCTGTCCGACGGGCCGCGCAACATCGCCCTGGTGCCCGCCGCCGTCACGGCGGTCGTCTCGGCGCCCCGGCCTCCCGACCCCAGGCCCGCGGCGCGCCCCCGCGCCGGGGGCGGATCGACGACGACCCAGGCTCCAGGGACGCCGACGTCGGAGCTCCAGTCGAACCCGTACGGCCCCTGAGCCGCGTTCGCGCGTGCTAGGATTCCAGCGGGATGCGTCGAGCGTGGCGCGCACCGTTCGTCGTGCTCGCGTCTTTCGCCGGTGCTGCCGGCATCGCCGCGTCGTGCACGACATTCGACGGGGTCACCGTACCCCCCGCGCAGGACGCGAGCGTCGAGGCCACCCCCGACGTCCTCGGGGGAGACGACGCCTCCGAGGACACGAGCTCGGGCGAGACCGGCGACGACGGCACCGCCGGCCCCGCGGGCTTTCTGTCGATCGACGACGCGGCGCGCCTCTGCTCACTCGCCTTCCAGTGCGATCCGTATCTCTCGTCGTCGGCGCTCACGGCGATGGCGGTGCCCATCGACCCGGTGAACTACTCGCTCTGCATGCACTGGATGGCCGCGCCCATCCCGCAAGACCGCGTGGGCCTCGCCGTGCAGCAGCAGGCGCTCCAGTGCATCGCGGGCGCCAAGACGTGCGCCCAGGCCGGCTCCTGCCTCTCCCTCGAGAACGTCGCGCCGAACGACCCGCGCTGCGGCGACGCGAGCCCGGACGCCGGGGACTACTGCGGCGACGAGGGCGGCACCGTGTTCCGCTGCAGCCAGAGGTACCTGCTCCACTGCGGCTCGGCCTACTACGCGCCGGGCTCCCAGTGCATGGTCGACGTCGACGGCACGCACTGGTGCGCGCTGGGCAACAACTGCTCGGTGCAGAACTCGTGCATCGGCACGATCAACGACTACTGCGGCAACGGCAGCGTCCTCGAGTTCGGCATCAACTGCGCCTACAACGGCTACACGTGCGGGATGGCCGTCAACGACGACTCGGGCATCACCGGCTGCTACACGGGCGACATGGACCTGCAGTGCAGCAGTCCCGGCACCACGTGCTCGGGGAAGACGCTGCAGGTCTGCGACGGCTACAACCTGAGCGAGTTCGACTGCGCCGCCCTCGGCGACACGTGCTCGACCCAGGGAGGGTCCGGGGCGATCTGCGTGAGCTCGAGCGACACGTGCACGCCGTACGACAGCAGCGAGAACAAGTGCACCGGCAACACGATCTCGCTGTGCATCGGCGGAAAGCAGGTCGCCTTCGACTGCGCCTCGCTCGGCATGACGTGCGTACCGGCGTCCGGCGCGACCTCGGGCCACTGCGGGTGAGGCGGGGAAAGGGGGCGCCGCCGTCTAGTCGGTCGCGAGCGGCCCGCCGGGGCGCGGCCCGCGCAGCTTCAGCTTGCCGCCGAAGCTCGACTCGAACCACGGCGACGAGGTCCCGCACTTGACGCAGACGAACCTGTAGACGAGCGAGGTCCCGTCCACGGCGAGGGCGAGCGGCTCGCCGTCGACCGGGCAGCGGGCGACGCCGCCCGCACGGAAGACGTCCCATACCGCCGAGACGTCGGCGTGCGTCGACAGCGGCGCGGCCACGCCTTCCGCCGGCTCGGGAGGCTTCGCGTCGGGCATGCCCGTCTTCTCTATAGCCCTTCAGCCCGCGGTTCTGTTTAGCTTTCGGCATGCAGCGCGGTCGAAGGGTGCTCGTCGTGGGGGCCACGGGACGGCTCGGCGTCGCCGTCGCCCAGGCGCTCGCGCAGCGGGGCGACCGCGTCGTGCTCACGGCGCGCGACGCCGCGAAGCTCGAGGCCCTGGCGGCGCAGGTCGGGCCGTCGTCCGGCGAGCCGGCGCCCTTCGTGCGCGCCGATCTGCTGGAGGAGGGCGCGCCCGACGTCATCGTCGAGGGCGTGCGGCGCGGCATCGGACGCGTGGACGACGTGGTGCTCGCCTGCGGACCGTTCCCGCGGACGCCGTTCGACGCCCTGCGACGCGACGACCTCGTTCGCACCCTCACCGTGCACGCCGTCGCGCCGCTCCTCCTCGTTCACGCGCTGGCGGGGGACCTCGCGGAGTCGCACGGCGCCGTCGTCGCGCTGACCGACGCCGGCGTCACGCGCCCGTACACGAACCACGTCGCCTATCTCACCGCCAAGGGCGCCCTCCAGGCCGGCCTGCGCGCGCTCTCGGTGGAGCTCGCGCCCGACGTCCGCGTCAACATGGTGGCGCTGGGCATCGTCGCCGACCCCGAGGCGGACGCCGACCCGCTGCGGCTGCACCGCCTCGCGACGCGCACCCCGCTCGGCCGCTTCGGCACGGCCGAGGAAGTGGTGCACGTCGTGCTCTCCCTGCTCGACGCCACGTGGGCGACCGGCGAGATATGGGGCGTCGGCCGCTGACGGGCCGCGCCCGCGGCATCACCCCTTCACGTTGCGTCGCGAGAGCTGCTGTCGTGCCGCGGTGACCACGGCGCCGGGCACGTTCTTGCTCTTGGCGAGGGACTTGAGCTCGTGCTCGCGCAGGTGAGGCAGGAGCTTCGCGGCGAACGCGAACGGGGTGCGCGGGTTGCTGACGAGGTTCAGCTTGATCTGGTGCGACCGCGTCCACTCGCGGTCGAGCGCGATGATGCGCAGCACGTCCTCGGAGACGTTGCGGCTGGAGCTGATTCGCACGACCTCGTTCTCCTGGAGGCTGGGGCTGCGGATGGCCGCCTGCGCGACGAGGCGGTTCGGATCGCGCACGAGCAGCAGCCGCTCCGCCGCATTGCCGAGCATCGCCCGCCGGATCTTCTGCGAGATCGTCATCTGCGCCAGCTGCGCGTGCAGCGGCAGGAACTTCTCCTCGACCACCTCTTCGCCGGTCTGCTCGTCGAGCCGGTGCGTGTCCTCGCGCGCGGCATCCACGGTGGCCTGCGCGGCGGCGGCGTCGGTCTCCTTGAAGAGGATGTCGTCGGGCGTCGGCTCGGGCGACGGCTCCGAGATGAGCTCCATGCCGATCGCCGTCGCGGCCTCCTTGTACGCAGGGATGCCCTTGAGCTCCACGTTGTTGCGCACGGCGAGCTCCAGGATGCGATCGGCGGTCGACATCCGGGTCGCCTTGTTCATGTAGAGCTTCTCGATGATCGCCGGGTTCGCGAGCAGTCGCTGCTCGTTGGTCGCGACGAGCTCCGCCACCGCCTCGCTCGCGGCCGCCGCGACCTCGGCCACCGCCGCAGGGGGCATCGCCGGGTGCGCGAGGATCTTCTCCATGACGGCCACGTTCAGCGCGTAGCGCGGCGCGATGACCGCGAGGACGCCGGGCGCCAGATCCCCGGCGAGCGCGCCGTTGAGCAGCGGTGCCGGCAGCTTCTCGAGCGTGGCGCGGGCGACGGTCGCCAGCGCCTCCTCGGTCGACTCGGCGAGGATCGCCACCACGGTGAGCGAGTCGGCGGGCTTGAGCCCGGGCGCCAGGCCCTTGGCCGCCATCTGGCGCAGGGGCGCGGGCGTGCTCGGGTCGAGGATCTTGCGTGCCGGCCCAGCGAGCTTTTCGAGGTCGACGGCGGGCTCCACGCCTCTCACTCTAGCGCGCCCTTCGGGCCGTCGGCCCGCCTGCGGCGGGACCTCAGGTTAGCGTGGCTAGCCATCGGCTGGCGCCTCCATCTATCTTGAGGTCATGGGCGTGTTCGACTTCGTGAAGAACGGCGTGCGCGAGATGATGATCGCGCGTCCCGACAACCTCAAGCAGCTCATCGTCTACAAGCATCCCGACCAGAACATCCCGATGTACTCGCAGCTCACCGTCGACAGCGACGAGTGCGCGGTGTTCTTCAAGGACGGGCGCGTCGTGGGCGTGCTGCCCCCGGGTCGCGTGACGCTGCAATCGCAGAACATCCCGTTCCTCAACTCGCTCGTGACGAGCTTCACGGGCGGCCAGGTGTTCATCGCCGAGGTCTACTTCGTGAAGACCGCGCCGGTGCGCAGCGTGCCCTTCGGCGGGCCCATCGGCGACATGCTCGACCCGCTGACGGGCGAGCAAGTGTGCCCGCGCATCTTCGGCGAGATGAGCGTCGTCGTCGTCGACCCGGTGAAATTCATCATCGGCTACTCGGGCCAGGCGGCGGCCGGCGACAACGACGCGGTGCTCGGCTGGATCAAGGGCCTCTTCATGAACGGCGTCAAGACGACGCTCGGTGAGCTCTGCGAGAACGAGGGCAAGAGCCTGCTGCAGGCCGTGTCGCTCACGCAGAAGCTGGCGGCGGCGTTCGTCGCGCACGCGCCCGACCTGAACGACATCGGCGTGCGCATCCTGCAGGTCGGCAGCTTCAACGTGAACTTCAGCGACGAGGACCGCGACCGACTCAAGTCGGCGAACGCCGAGATCGCCAAGGCGCAGCGCGAGGTGCGCGTGAAGCAGATCGGCGTCGCCGGCGCGGCGGCCGACGCGCAGGCCAAGCAGTTCCAGCTCGACCAGCAGTACGGCCAGGACGCGCGCTACGTGCAGAACCTCGCCGGGAGCTACCAGAACTACGCCGCCGGCCAGGCGGTCATCGGCGCGGGGCAGGGCATGGCGGCGCACGGCGTCGGCGACGGGGTCGCGGGCCTCGGCGCGCAGATGGCCGTCGGCGTGGGCATGGGCAACGTGATGGCCGGGGGCATGCAGCCGCATCCCGCCGCGCCCCCGGCGCAGGCTGCACCGACGCCGGTGTTCTCCCCGGGAGGCACGCAGGTCACCTGCGGCAAGTGCGGCGCGAAGCAGCCGGGCGGGAAGTTCTGCGCCGAGTGTGGCGGGCCCCTGGTCGCGCAGAAGAAGTTCTGCAGCGGCTGCGGCGTCGAGATGGCCGCGGGCGCCAAGTTCTGCGCGAACTGCGGCACCGCCGTCGCCGGCGCCACCGCGCCGGGGTGACACTGCGCTAGACTGCACCCGTGGGCAGGACCACGGTGCTCCTGGTCGTAGCGCTCGGTGCGCTCCGCGATCCGTGCGGGGGCAGCGGGTCGCCCACGGGCCTCAACTCGGCGTGCACGCGCACCCAGGACTGCGACTACGGCCTCCAGTGCATCGAGGGGCAGTGCACCGCGCCCGACGCCGGAACGCCGCCCATGGACGCGCGCGGCGACGTCATCGATGCAGGCGGACCCGATGCAGCCACAGCCGCCGACTAAGCCGACGCTCGACATCCGCCGCGAGATGAAGCAGTGCGGCGCGTGCCGGCAGCGCTTCTCGCGCGACGCGGCGTTCTGCCCCTTCGACGGGACGAAGCTCGAGAAGGCGACGTACGACCCGCTCGGCGATCCGATGGTCGGCACGACCATCGACGGCCGGTACGTGGTCGTCTCGCTGCTCGGCGAGGGCGGGATGGGCCACGTCTACGAGGTCCGCCATGCATCGCTCGACAAGCGATTCGCGATGAAGGTCCTGCGGCGCGAGCTCGCGCGCGACGAGGACCTCAGCGGCCGCTTCATCGACGAGGCGAAAGCGACGGCGAAGGTGCGCCACCGCAACGTCGTGCAGATCATCGACTTCGGCCGGCTCCCCGACGGCATCCCGTACTTCGTCATGGAACTGCTCGTCGGGCAGACGCTCGGCCAGGTCATCAAGGCGGGCGGGGCCATCCCGGCGGCGCGTGCGGTGCGCATCATCGAGCAGGTGGCGAGCGCCCTCGAGGCGGCGCACGAGGCGGGCGTCGTGCACCGCGACCTCAAGCCGGAGAACGTGTTCCTCGTCGGCGGCGTGAGCGGCGGCCGGGCGAGCGACGACGTGCGCGTCGTCGACTTCGGCGCGGCGAAGATCATCGGGTCGAGCCGCGTGACGAAGCAGGGCATCGTGTTCGGCACGCCCCACTACATGTCGCCCGAGCAGGCGAGCGGGCAGCCCGTCGACCATCGCGCCGACATCTACGCGCTCGGCATCATCATGTACGAGATGTTCACGGGCCGCGTGCCCTTCGAGGCCGACACGTACATGGGCGTGCTGACGCAGCACATGTTCGTGCAGCCCACGCCGCCGAGCCAGGTCTCGGCCGCGGCGCGCGAGCTCGGTGCGCTCGAGGACATCACGATGGCGTGCCTCGCGAAGAAGCCCGAGGAGCGATACGCGTCGATGAACGCGCTCGTCGAGGCCATCCGCGAGGTCGTGCAGTCGCGGAGCGAGGGGAAGATCGAGATCGCGCGGCATTCGAGCCCGGGATCGCGCCCGCCGGCGCCGCCGGTCAGCGTGAAGTGGAAGATGGCCGACGAGCTCGAGCCGCCCTCGCTCGCCGAGATGCGCGTCGCCATCGACAGCGTGCTGCCCACCCAGCGCGCGGTGCCGTGGGGATGGATCGTCGGCAGCGTCGTCGCTCTCGCGGCCATCGCCACGGCGTGGGCCCTTCTCGGGCGGTCGGACGCGTCGCCGCCGCCGGATGCGGCGTCCACGCCATCGGCCGCGATCGTGAGGGTGGCGCCGACGTCGACCATTCCTCCTCCTCCGGCGTCCTCGGCGAGCGCGGAGCCCAGCGCAGCGCCGACGTCGAGCGCACCCCCCGCGGCAGCTGCGGTCAGTGTGCCCCCTGCTCCCGCCTCGACCCGCTCGCCGCCGCGCAGGGGCCCCCCGCCGGCGAGCATCGACGACGTGGGAGACCCGTTCGCCGCAAAGCACTGATGCCCGGGGGCCCGCCCCGTGGCACGCTAGGCGTACGGCGGAGGGAGGCTCACCATGGGCTCTTTCTTGGGATGGACTGCGCCCGTCGGCGCGCTCTTCGCGGTGGCGATCGCCGCAGATTGCGGCGGAACCACCACGTCGACCGGCGGCTCGGACGCGTCGACCGACTCGTCGTCGGGCAGCAGCGGCGGGAGCGGCTCCTCGGGCGGGGGCTCCGGGGGATCATCGAGCAGCGGCTCCTCCGGTGGCAGCACGAGCGGCAGCGGAGGCAGCGGAAGCAGCAGCGGCAGCAGCAGCAGCGGCAGCGGTTCGGGCGGCAACTGCCCGACGTGCCCCGAGCCGGGGATGATCTGCTGCAACGGCGTCGACTGCAGCGTCGACTCGCTGAACGATCCCGGTCACTGCGGCGCGTGCAACGTCGTGTGCGGGGGCTCCACGCCGTTCTGCCAGCAGGGCAAGTGCGTGCCCACGCCTTGCGACAACGACAGCGGTGGAGGCGAGTGCTGCGGCACCGAAATCTGCAATTCGGGCGAGGTGTGTTGCGAGTTCGAAGGCCCCCAGGACTACATCGGCTGCTACGCGTACGACGGCGGGGGCCCGCTGTGCCCGCCGGGCTGCCCGGCGTGCGTGAGCGACCGGAACGTCAAGCGCGACATCGAGCCGGTGGACCCGCAGGCGGTGCTCGAGGGCGTCGCGCGGGTGCCCGTCGCGACGTGGTCGTACAAGAGCGACGACCCCTCCGTCCGCCACATGGGACCCATGGCGCAGGATTTCTACGGTGAATTCGGACTCGGGAACACCGACCGCGCCTACAGCCCCATCGACGCGCACGGCG
>DATJYG010000909.1:0-10661 GCA_035499695.1 Polyangiaceae bacterium | reverse complement strand
GCGGTTGGGGTCACGGCGGTACTTTGCGGTCGAGCTCCGAGCGCACGAAATCAGGTCGGACGGCGGTCCACGGGGCCGTCCAGGGGGGGCCTCTGCATCTGCCCCAGCGTCGCGAGGCGGGCATGCGGGGGGGCAACGTGGCGCACCTGCTCGGGATCGTCGCTGCCCATCGTGACGATCGCGCCGGCGATGGGCGCGAGCAGCTCCGAGGCTCGCAGCGCGTCGGCCGCCGGCAGGACCTGGACGTGGCGGCCGGTCGGCGGGACCAGCAGGCGCTCTCCGAGGCCTACGGCATGCTGCGATCCGGACCAGGTGCGGCCCGCGAACGCGAGGGCCTCCTGCCAGCGGCGTGCCTCGGCGCGCTCCTCCTCCGCCAGCGTTCCGCGCGGCACGCGCACGGCCCATTCGTCGAGGCTCGCGTGCAGGGCGCCGGCGAACCGCTCGGCGCGAGCCGCGTCGCCCTCGACGAGGACGACGCGCGGGCTGAGGCATCCACGCTGGTCGAACACGACGACGTCCTCGGCGAGCCATGGCGCCGCATCCGCCGGATCGGCCGCGCGGGTCACGAAGGCCACACCGAGACCCGGGCCGTGAGCCCGAACGGACACCCCGGGCCTGGCTCGCTCGCGCACTTGCTCGATCGCTGCGGCGCCGCCGTACACGTCGATGCGATCCGCGTCGCTCTCACGCGGGTCGCGCTCCGAGGTCAGCAGCACGCCCGGATCGTTCGCGGCCTCGACGAGGGCTTCCGTCAGGATCGGATCGCGCGGCGACGGCCGGATGGTGACACGCGCCGCCGCCGCACGCGCGAACGCGAGCGCGCGAAGCGCACCGACGAACACGTTGGCCGAGAGGATCACGTGCACGTGCGCCGCATCACCGGCGCTCTCGACGAGCGCGCGCAGCTGCGCGTCCGTCGCATCTCGCTCGAGCGATTCGAAGCCCAGGAGTACGCCCTGCGGCGAAAGACCGGTCGTCCGCGCCAGCGACGGCACGAGCTCGTGGCGCTTCTCGTACACACGCCGGGCCGCCTCCAGCAGCCGGCGTAGTTCGCGGACGCGCTCGTCGACGGTCCGCATCGCTCACCGCCCTCCGAGCATCTCGTCGACGGCAATCGAGCAGCCGCGCGGCGCAGCGCCGGGCGCGCGACCGAGCAGCTCGAAGCCGCCGCTCACCCTGCGCACGAGATCCGCAGCGAGCACAGCGAACGCGCTGTCCACGTTGGCGAGATCCTCGATCCGGGCGATCCCGACCTCGCCGTCGGGAACGGGCGCGAGCGTCTCGGGGTGGACGGGCACGACGCGCGCCCACGTCGGCTCGAGGTACACGCCGGGCGGCGTCGCTGCACGCGACAGCGAGCCTTCCCAGAACTGACTCGAAAGCTCCGTCATCCCGTACTCGCTCACGACGTGTCGCTCGTCCACGGCGAAGAGCCGCGCCACCGCGCGACGGAGCCCCGCCGCGTCGACTTCTCGCGCGCGGCCCTTGAAGCCGCCCGTCTGCATGACACGGCTGCCGGCGGGCAGCGGGAGCGATGCCGCGAGATCGACCAGGTGCGCGAGGGCGAGACTCGTGGCGAGGATCACGGCGGGGCGCCTGGCATCGAGCTCCGCGATGCGCCGGCGGAGGCCCTCGACGTCGAGCTCACCGTCGCGGAGAAACCACGCGCCGCCGCCCCACGCTTGCGCGAACGTGGCGCACATGTGCGCGAGCGACGAGTCGGGCGCGTGCTCCGGAGACGGACCGACGACGAGGACCGGCATCGGCGGCTCGAGGTCCGGCGCCAGCATGGCGCGACCGAACGCGAGGGCCGCCGCGTGGTAGGTCGACGTGATGCGCATCGGATGCGCGCCGCGAGCGCCGATGGTCGTGCCGCTCGTGCGGAACGTGACGCGCGCCTGATCGCTCGGGAAGGCGAAGACCGTGGCCGCCTTGAACGCATCCGTCGGAACGGCGGGCGCCTCGGCGGCGCTCCGGATGCGCTCGGGGGCGACACCGCGTGCTGCGCAGAGACGCGCGTAGCCGGCGACGTGACGCGCCTGGAAGCGCGCGATGTCCACCGCGAGCGCATCGAAAGGCTCGGGGGCCGGTGCACCGCGCTCGAAGGCGCGCACGAAGGCGAGGGACCTCGCGTGCAGCGCATCGCTCTCGGCCAGCCGGACGGGGTCCGTCATCGGACACGAGAGCTAGCTCAGAGCGTCGCGCAGCGCCTCCGCGAAGGCGCCCAGCAGGGCCTCGTCCACGTCGAGTGGCGGGGTGAGCGTGAGCACGTCGCCGGCCACGCCGCCGGTGAGCACGATCCAGCCCCGGCCCAGCAGACTGCGCGTGACCGAGAGCGCCCGGGCGGCGCCGCCTTCCAGCGCCACGCCGACCATCAGGCCCCGCCCGCGCACGTCTGCGACCCCACGGCCGGCCATGCGTTCTCGCAGGCGGTCGAGCCAGCGCTCGCCGGCCTCGCGGGACCTGTCGACGAGCTCGCGGTCCTCGAGCTCGCGCAGCGTGGCGATGGCCGCGGCACACGCGAAGGGCGCCCCGAAGTGCGTCGCCGTGTGGATGGTGGTGCCCCCGTGCTCGGCCCAGCCGCGCATGGCGCGCTCGCTCCCGACGCACGCGCTGACCGGCAGACCACCCCCCAGGCCCTTGCCCAGGCACACCACGTCGGGAACGACGCCTGCCTCGAGGCTCGCGAGCCAGGCGCCGCTCCGACCCAGGCCCGACCAGATCTCGTCGCACACGAGAAGCGCCCCGGCCGCATCGCACGCGCGCCGCAGGGCCGGCAGGAACGAAGCCGGAGGCACGATGCATCCGCCGCGTCCGAGCACCGGCTCGACCAGCACGCACCCGACGTCTCCCGCCCGGAGCGCCTTCTCCACCGCGGCGAGGCTCGCCGCGAGAGAAGCGTCGTCGCCGGGAAACGGCGCGAAGGACACGTGCGTGTTGAGCTGCTCGGCGAACGGCTCCCGGAAGCTCGCCCGCAGTCCGCACGCCGCGAGCGGTCCGTGCGACAGCCCGTGATAGCCGCCCTCGAACGCCACGACGCCGGGACGTCCCGTCGCGAGCACCGCCGTCTTGAGCGCCGCGGTCACCGCGTCGGCCCCGCTCGTGCCCAGCATCACGCGTGCGCCCTCGGCCGGGTACAGCCGCGCGAGCCGCTCGCACAGCACCAGCTTCACGTCGGATCCGTAGATGTCGCCCAGCGCCAGCCCGAGCTTCTCGCCCTGCGCCACGACCGCCTGCTGCACGGCGGGCGCGCAGTGCCCGAGGAGCAGCGCGCCGAACCCCGCCGTGAGATCCACGTAGCGGTTGCCATCGGCGTCCACGACGTTGGCCCCGCACGCCTCCGCGTACACGATGGGCGCCTGCTCGCTGCCGCTCTCGCGTTCGCGCGCGTCGCGCCTCGCCACCACGGCGGGCGACTCGAGGTCCGCGAGCCTCGCGGCCATCTCGCGCGACCTCGGACCCGGCGGCGCCACGCGCACGTCGGGCAGCTGCTGCCCCCGGTTCACGCCATCACACGATTGCGACCGCCGCGCTTCGCCTCGTAGAGCTTCTCGTCGGCGCGCTTGATGAGGTCCATGCTCGCCTTGTCCTCGTCGTGGAGCATGGCGGCGCCGATGGAGATCGTCACGCGGATGGTCTCGCCCTGGAACACGAAGCGGCTCTGCTCGATCTTCTCGCGCAGACCCTCGGCGAGCTGACGCGCGCCCTCGAGGTTCGTCTCGGGCAGGATGACGGCGAACTCCTCGCCGCCGTAGCGCGCGAGCACCTCGTCGCGCCGGATGCGCTGCTGGATGAGACGGGCGACCTCCTTGAGCACGTAGTCGCCCGCGAGGTGGCCGTGCACGTCGTTGATCTTCTTGAAGTGGTCGATGTCGAGCATCAGGAACGAGAGCTCGCGCGTGTGGCGGCGCGCGCGCATCAGCTCCTTGTCGAGCGCTTCGAGGAGGTACCGCTTGACGTGCACCTGGGTCAGACCATCGATGATGGTCATCCGGTAGATCTCTTCGTGGTACTGCGCCTCGACGTCCTGACCGCTCAGGAACTTGAAGATCGTCGGACCGATCTTGATGCGGTCGCCGTTGCCGAGGCGCGACTCGCGCATGATCTGCTCGTCGTTCACGTACGAGCCGTTGGTGCTCCCGTCGTCCACGCACCACCACGCGCTGCTGCGCTGCTCGAAGTGCGCATGCCGGCGCGAGACGCTGTCGCCCTCGAGGACGATGTGGTTCTCGGCGCCGCGCCCGATGCGAATCGGGCTGCTGTCGAGGACGAAGCGCCGCCCGAGGAGCGTCGGCTCCTTCGTGTAGATCACGACCAGGCAGTCGTTCCCCTTGGGGACCCCGTCGGGGCCCCCGATGGGCTTCTGCACGATGGCTGTGACTCGAGTTTTCTCCTCGGACTCGCTCACGCGTGCGGCCTCAATCCTTCGTTACATTTGAGGTTATTGCCCGTGTTCGCCGGGGTCAAGGCGTGCCCGATGCGCGCCAGGTCGCTGCGCAGCCACGGGGGAAGGAGGATCGCGTGAGGCAGCACCATCGTTGGACGCGGCACGTGCAGCGAACATTTACGCGTGGCGACCCACACGTCTACTGAAGCCTCGCCACGCTCGTGCTGCAGGAGCGTGCGCGTGGCGACGGGGGTGTGATCCCGCGCACGAAGGACCACACGCGGCACGACGCCGCGCCGCGC
Source organism: Polyangiaceae bacterium (assembly GCA_035499695.1). GTDB lineage: Bacteria > Myxococcota_A > Polyangia > Polyangiales > Polyangiaceae > Palsa-1150. The sequence goes on along the minus strand of DATJYG010000909.1, from coordinate 5,972 downwards.
GAGAGAACGCAGGACGCGATGCGGCCGCGCCAGAGCGGAGACGAGGCCGACGCGGGCGCCGCGCAGGGTGTCCCACGGGAACGGCACGTCGTCCTCCACGATCGGGACGACCGCATCGGCAGCCCTCAGCAGCGCCTCGACCGGGGCCCGCAGGTCGCCGCACGGAGGCACCGCGACGGCCCGTCCCCACGGCTCTTCCGGATCGACGGCGAGCAGCGCGAGCGTGGCGGGCACCGGCTGCGTCTGCGCGACCCCGTCGAGCACGAGCACGTCGGCGATGCGAGCCGCGAGCGCCACGGCCGAGGCGCGATCGGGCCCGACGACGACCGGCACCCCGGCTGGCTCGAGCTCGACCGCGGCGACGAGCGCTTCGTCTCCCACGAGCTGCAGCGGGTCGGTCGTGCGGACGACCCTCGGGCAGCCGGGGCGCGCCCGGTACGCGTGCCCGACGAAGGCCACGCGCGCGCCGCTGCCGCTCGAACGCGCACGCGCGAGCTCGCGCGCGCAGGCGATCGCCAGGGGCGTCTTCCCGGACCCTCCCAGCGTCGCGCCGCCCACCGCGACGACCCGCACGTGCGCCGGGAAGTCGAGCGCGCGCACGACGCGGCCGGCCGACGCGCCTTCCCAGACGCGCGCGGCCGCCCGCGCGAGCCGACCCGTGAAGGCGCCCTCCTCGAGGACCCTGGCGACGAAAAGCACACCCCTTCGTACTACGGTACCCTCCCCTCTTCCCATGCTCGCCATCGACCCCCTGCGGCTCGCGAAGCGACAGCTCGAGATCGACCGGGAACGCACGGACCGCTTCCCGCACCTTCTCTCCCACAAGGCCACGCGCATGACGGCGTCGCCCCTGGCGCTGCTGCGTGGGGCGGCGCCCCTCTTCTACGAGCTGCTCGAGCGCCACCCCTCGCTGCGCGAGGGTCCGCGCGGCGAGGGATGGCTCGTGGGGGATTGCCACCTCGAGAACTTCGGCGCCTTCCGCGTCGCGGCGCTCTCGACGCGCGAGACCCGGGAGACGCGCGCACGCGAGGCCATCGTCTTCGACCTGAACGACTTCGACGATGCCTTCGTCGGACCGTGGCGGTACGACGTCCTGCGCCTGCTCACGAGCCTCATCCTCGGCGGACGCGAGCTCGGCACCGACGGACCGCGCACGCTCGCGCTGGCCGACGCGCTGCTGCGCGCCTACTCGAACGCGGCGTTCCACGCGCGCAAGGCCCCGGCGCCGCCTCACGTCATCGCGGCGCTGATCGAGAAGGTCCAGAAGCGCACCCGCAAGGAACTGCTCGACGCGCGCACGAGCGTGGTCCGCGGAGAGCGGCGGTTCGTGCGCGGGACGCGCTACGAGACGCTGCCGAAGAAGCTCCGGGAGAAGGCCGAGCGGGCGTTCGCGAAGTTCGTGAAGCGACTCCCTGCCGGCGAGCGTCCGCCGAAGGAGGCCGTGGAGGTCGTGGACGCCGCCTTCCGCGTCGCGGGGACGGGCAGCCTCGGCTGCCTTCGCGTCGCGGTGCTCGCCCGCGGCAAGGGGGGCCCCGACGGCGCGTGGATCTTCGACATGAAGGAGGAGGACATCCCGTCGGCGTCGTGCGTCGTGCGCCCCCCGCGCCTCGAGGCGGCCGATCGCGTCGCGACCGCCGTGCGCGCGTGCGTGTCGCAGACCCCGCGCATGATCGGGACGACCAAGCTGCGCGGCTCCTCGATGTTCACGCGCCGCCTCGCACCTCAGGAGGACAAGCTCGACCTCACGAAGCTGGCGGCTCAGGACATGGAGCCGCTCGCGTCGTACCTCGGCGCTCTGCTCGGCGCGGCGCACCGCAGAGGTGCCAAGCGCGCGCCGAAGAAGGCGTGGAACGATCGCGACCGGGCGCATCTGCTCTACCAGGCCATCGAGCTGGCCGGCCTGCACGAGGCGATGTACCTGGCCTACTGCGGGCTGGTGAGGTGAGCGAGAGCGAGAAATTCTTCGAGGCGATCGCGGGACGCTACGACCGCGTCTACGCGCTCGGCGCGCCCGAGTCGAAGGCGCGCGCGACGCGTCTCCTCGCGGAGCTGCCGCCCGCGCCCGCCCGCGTGCTGGATCTCGGGGTCGGCACGGGCCGGGAGCTCCCGGTCCTGCTCGACGCGGGGCTGGCGGTCACGGGCGTGGACCAGTCGCAGGCGATGCTCGATCGATGCGCGAGGCGCGCCCGCCCCATCCCGCTCGTGCGGGCCGACTTCTGGCAGCCGCTCCCTTTCGAGGACGCGAGCTTCGACGCCGCCATCGCGCTGCACGGGACGCTGGCGCACCCTCCGGCCGAGGACTCGATCGCCGAGCTGGGCGCCGAGCTCGCGCGCGTCGTTCGATCCGGCGGCGTCCTCGTCGCCGAGGTCCCCTCCCCCGCGTGGGTCGAGCGCCTGGACGCGCTTCCGTCCACCGGCGATCGCGTCCTGCGCCGCACGGGTCCGCGCACTTGCGTCTTCGAGGACCGCGTCGCCGGAGCCTCGATCGAAGCGCGCGTCCTCGACGACAGCGAATGGATCGCGGCACTTCGCCCCGCCTGGCAGACGAGGATCGAGCCACTCGGCGAGCTGGAGTGGCTCGTCCTCGCGCGTCTCGCGCGCTAGGCTTCTCACCGTGCGACACGCCTTCCTTGCGGGTGCCGCTGCGGCCGGCATCCTGGCCGCCACGACGACCGCCCGCGCCAATGGCCGCTTCCCGCAGTCCAACCAGATCCTGTTCTCGTCGACGGAGCCGAGCTGGATCATCGTCCGCAACACCTTCGGGGTCACCATCTCGAAGGACAACGGCAACTCCTGGTACTGGCTCTGCGAGGACACGCTGGGGCTTCCCCCGACGTCCAACGAGGACCCGTTCATCGGGATCACGAGCAACAACTCGCTCATCGCCGGTCTGTCGCTAGGCCTGCAGGTGTCGAGCGACGTCGGCTGCAACTGGACGGTCGAGGGCGGGCCCCTCGCGGGGCAGCTCATCAAGGACCTGGTCGTCCACAAGGACAACCCGCACATCGTCGACACGGTCACGAACACCTACAGCCCGACGGCGACCGTCGACGGCGGCCCAGGCTACGCGCACCAGCTCTACGAGACGATCAACGACGGCGCCGACTGGGCCTCGTTCGGGACGGGAATCGATCCCACGGCGGACGTCACGACGATCGAGGTGGCACCGAGCGATCCGAACCGCATCTACGTGTCGGCCTTCCGCGGCCAGGGAGCGACGCGTACTGCGTCCCTCTTCGTGTCGAAGGACCACGGCGCCACGTGGGCGGAGCACCAGACCCCGCTCGACAACACGCACGAGACGGCCGTGTACATCGGCGGCGTCGACCCGAACGACGCCGATCTCGTGTACCTCCGGACCGAGGGTCTATCGCGCCTCATCGTCTCGTCGGACGGCGGCCAGACCTTCAAGATCGGCTTCGCGAAGCTCACCGGGCAGATGCTCGGCTTCGCCCTCTCGCAGGACGGGTCGAAGGTCTACGTCGGCAGCGTGGAGGACGGGGTCTGGGCCGGCGACAAGGCGACGCTCACGTTCACGAACACGAATCCCCAGGTCCACGTCCAGTGCCTGACGACGCGGGGCACCGACCTGTGGGCGTGCTCGGACGAGCCGAGCTGCTTCGTGGCCGGCGTCTCGCAGGACGACGGCAAGACGTTCACCGCGAAGATGCACCTTCTCTCGATCCAGGACGCGCTCCAGTGCCCGGCGAACTCGCAGGCGGCCATGTGCACCGGGACCACCGACGCCGGCGCGATGCCGTTCGTGTCGCTCTGCTCGGGCGTCGGCGCTTGCTACGGGGAGGACGCGAGCCCGCTGCTGCCGCTCACGTCGACGTGCTTCTGCTCGGGCTCGTGCACCGACCTGGTCTACGACGCCTCGGCGAAGTGCCCCATCATCGGCAACGACGCGTCGCTCTACTGCCCGCTGACGGACTCCGGAGGGCCGGCCAACGGCTCGTCGTCTTCCGGAGGAGCCAGCGGGGGCGGTAGCGGGGGCAGCGGCGGCAGCGGCGGCACCAGCAGCGGAGGAGGCGGCAGCGGCAGCTCCTCGTCGAAGAGCTGCGGATGCGACGTCGTGGGCGGCGGCGGCGCGCTCGGGTTCCTCGCGGCGGGCGCGCTGGGGGCGCTCGCGGTGAAGCGCCGGAGGCGCACCGGGGGACGCGCTTGAGGAGCGCCTGGGCACACGCGACGCTCCTCGTCGCGGCAGGGGCGGCGCTGGCACCGGTGGGCTCGTTCGGGTGCAGCAGCTCGAGCACCGGGAGCACGTCCTCGTATCTGTCGCGCGAGGCGATGCTCGATCCGCAGTCTTGCCAGACCTGCCACCCGAACCACTACAACGAGTGGCTCGCCAGCATGCACGCCGGCGCGTCGGACGATCCCGTGTTCCGCGCGATGAACGCGCGCGGGCAGCGCGAGACGAACGGCCAGCTCGCCGACTTCTGCATCAAGTGCCACGCGCCGATGGCGCTCGCCGAGGGTGCGACGAAGGACGGCACGAACCTCGACAGCGTGCCCAGGCAGCTGCACGGCGTCACCTGCTTCTTCTGCCACACGATCGACGCCGTGACGGGGTCCCACAATGCCGCCGTGACGCCGTCGGGCGACCTCGTGATGCGCGGCGAGATCAGCGATCCGGTCGCGAGCACCGCGCACGCCTCGGCCTACGACGACGTCCTGGACCGAGCGAAGCTCACGAGCTCGACGATGTGCGGCGCGTGTCACGACATCGTGGCCCCGCCTGGCGCGCACATCGAGCGCACCTTCGCCGAGTGGCAGGGGTCGATCTTCGCGCAGCAAGGGGTCGGCGACTCGTGCGAGGCGTGCCACATGCGCCAGAGCGCGAGCAAGGGACCCGTCGCGCAGGTGACCGGACAGACGCTGCCGGCGCGCTACACGTACGCGCACGACTTCCCGGGCGTCGACATCGCGCTGCCCGGTTACCCGGCCGCCGGAGCAGACAGGGACGCGATCCTCACGCTCCTGCAGACGACGCTGCAGGGAGCGCTCTGCGTGACGCAGACGGGGGGCGTCCGGGTCATCGTCGACAACGTGGACGCGGGGCACTTCTGGCCGAGCGGCGCGGCGCAGGACCGTCGCGCGTGGGCCGAGGTCGTCGCCACCAAGGGCGGGCAGACCATCTACCAGAGCGGCGTCGTTCCCGACGGCACGGCGGTCACCTCGATCACGAGCACGAGCGATCCGGACCTCTGGCTCCTGCGCGACTGCATCTTCGACGCGTCGGGCAAGCAGGTGGACATGTTCTGGCAGGCGGCTTCGTACGAAGGCAACGCGCTGCCGGCGCCGGTCACGTTCAACATGACGGACCCCAGCTTCTACAAGACGCACATCGTGCAGTCCTTCCCGCGGGCGCTCGGGTCGGCACTGCCCCAGATGCCGGACCAGGTGACGCTGCGCATCCGGCTCCAGCCGATCGGGCTCGACGTGCTGCAGGACCTCGTGAAGAGCGGCGACCTGAAGGACATGAGCGTGCTCCAGAACATGCCGACCTGGGACGTCCTGCCGCTGATCACCTGGACACCGGCGGCCGCGATGGCGCAGAAGCTCACCTACGTGGACGAGGACGGGCAGCCCGTGAGCTGCGTGTCCCCCACGGGATTCAACGTGGGCGCCGACAAGTACCCGGCCGTCAACCACATGAAGTGCAGCCCCTGATCCCGTTGCGGCCTAAGGATGCTCGCCGACCAACGTGGCGAGGTGACGCCTCGCTTCCGGCGAGATCTTCTTCGCAGCTGCCGAGACGTCGCGAGCGAGCCCCCGATCGTGATGCGCGCGCGCGGCGTCAGCCGCGAGGACCAGCGCGCCTGGCTGCCGATCGGCCAGCGCGAGGATGAGCGCCTCCGCCTGACGTCGGTCTTTCTCCGACTTGATGGACGAGGCGCCCGCGGCGCGGCGCATCGACACGGCAAGCTTGTGCAGCGCGAATCGTCCTGCGTGTGGAATGTTCACCAGGA
>DATJYG010000908.1:0-9426 GCA_035499695.1 Polyangiaceae bacterium | reverse complement strand
CGAGCGCGCGCTCGCCGGCCACGGCCTCGACTGGGGCACCGCCGAGCACCTCGCCTTCGCGTCCATCCTCATGGACAACCACGGCATCCGCATCAGCGGGCAGGACGCCCGCCGCGGGACCTTCTCGCACCGCCACGCCGTCCTCTTCGACACCGAGACGGGCGAGCCATACACGCCGCTCGCACACCTGGGCGATGGTGTGGAGGGGAAGCCGGGCGTCGGCCGCTTCGAGGTCTACGACTCGCCGCTCAGCGAGTCGGGCGTGCTCGGCTTCGAGTACGGCTACTCCCTCGACCGCCCCGACAAGCTCGTCGTGTGGGAGGCGCAGTTCGGCGACTTCGCCAACGCCGCGCAGGTCATCATCGACCAGTTCATCGTGTCCGCGGAGGACAAGTGGTCGCGCCTCTCGGGCCTCGTGCTTCTCCTGCCGCACGGGTTCGAGGGACAGGGGCCCGAGCACTCGAGCGCCCGCGTCGAGCGGTTCCTCCAGCTCGCCGCCGAGGACAACATCCAGGTGTGCAACCTGACGACGCCGGCGCAGCTCTTCCACGTGCTGCGGCGCCAGGTGCACCGACCGTTGCGCAAGCCGCTCGTCATCTTCACGCCCAAGTCGCTCCTGCGTCATCCCGAGGCGGTGAGCACGCTCGACGAGCTCGCGAGCGGCGGATTCCAGCGCGTCATCCCGGACGCGACGGTGGACCCGAAGGCCGTGAAGCGCATCCTGCTGTGCAGCGGCAAGGTCTACTTCGACCTCGCCGCCGAGCGTCGGAGGCTCGGTCGGAAGGACGTCGCCATCATCCGCCTCGAGCAGCTCTACCCGCTGAGCAGCGCCCTGCAGCAGGCGCTCGCGCCGTATGCCGAGGGCACGCCCATCATGTGGGTCCAGGAGGAGCCGCGCAACATGGGTCCCTGGTACTTCATCAACGCACATCGCCAGGAGATGTTCGGCTCGCGTCATCCGCTCTCGCTGGCCTCTCGCGCCGAGAGCGCGAGCCCCGCGACGGGAAGCAAGGCGGCGCACGACCTCGAGCAGAAGATGCTGCTCGAGACCGCGTTCGCGCCCTGAAAAATTCCGCTCCTGGAGAGGCCATCGGCGGATCCATCTGAGGGTCCCAGACAGCACGGGCTCGGGCTCCCCGATCGCGCGATTGGCTCGCTCCTACGCCGAGATACGCGCTCGCGTGGTCGGGAACGGCTCTTGCTCCCATGGGAGCGCATGAGAGCTTCCTCTCCGGCGCTCGCCATCCGGCCGCGTGTTCCCCGTCCCGAGATCCCGCGCCCGGGCCCCAGCTCTCCCCCGCCGCGCCCGACGCTCCTGAGCGTCGACCTCGAGGTCATCGCGCAGATCACCGAGGAGCGCCGGTCGAGCGTCCCGCCTCCCCTGCCGGCCCGCGCCCGCAAGCAGATGCCGACGCCGCGGGCGTCGCACCCCGAGATCGTCGACCACGTGTTCTCGACGCTGCGCGACCTGAGCTTCTTCGAGACGGCCGTCGAAGCGGCCGCCTTCTGCGTGTGCGTCGCGATCAAGGCGATCCCCTCCCTCGCGGGCCTCGCGCTGCTGCGCGACGAGCAGGAGGGCGGCTACGTCGTCGTCTACGCCCGCGGACCGCGCGGCTACGCCGTCGTGCGCACGCGCGTTCCCGAGGACGACCCGGTGATCGCCGCGGCCCTCACCCACGGCGGGCCGCACTCGATCGAGTGGGGCAAGGGCCCGAGCACCCCCGAGCGGCACGCGGAGTTCGGCGAGCCGTGGACGGTGATGACCGCACCGGTCCAGAACGAGGAGCGCTGCATGGGCGCCATCGAGCTGGTCGACCCGCTCGACGGCAAATCGCTCGGCGACGCCGACCGGCAAGCGCTCGCCACGGTGGCGATGTATCTGGCTGACTTCCTGCGCTCGCATCGCGTCGACGTGAGGCGCGCCTTCGCGCCGGCGCAGGTGGGCCTCGACGAGTAGCGCTCTTGCGGCGTCACGCCGCCGCTTTGGCCCGCTCCCCGTCCGCGTCGCCCCGCGAGATGACGGCTCGCTGCGCCAGTCCGGCGCCCGCGATGTACGTGCACGCGAGCGCGCGCATGGCCTCGACCGCGATGCGAGCGCGAGGGTCGGCGTCCACGTGCAAGAGCTCCGTGAACCCCCAGCCGGCGTCGTAGAGAATCCAGCAGAAGCCGCCCGCCGTCAGCAGCGCCCACGGCCAGAGCAACGCGCCGCCCCGCAGTGCGAGCGCCGTCTGGAGCACCGGCGCAACCAGGGCGAAGGCGATGGTGTCGCCGAGGTCCGAGCCGACCCAGGGGATGGCCGCGAGGTCGCCCGCGAACAGCTTCGAAGCGTCCACGCAGAGCGGCCACCCGGTCACGAGCAGCGAGACGGCCACGCCTGCGCCGCGAAGCGCCCAGCGCGTGCCGGCAGGCGCCTCCTCGAGGCCCGAAACGGTCCATGCGCGAGCGAGGAGCCAGGTCCCCACCACCGACGAGGCGTTCGCCACGACGACGAGCGTCCCCTGCAGCGCCGACAGCTGCCCCGGCGTGAACGCCCCGCCGATCGCCTGGATGATGGTCACGTCGCGAATCAAGAGGAGGAGGAGACAGCAGCCGCTGTAGAGCCACGCCCGGCGCATGTAGTCGCCCGACTCGAACGCGTACGCCGCCGCGAGGCAGCCGGTCGCCGCGAGGACCTTGCCCGTCTCGTTCTCCACGCGCACCACGGTCGACAGCGCGCCCGTCCCCGCCGCGAGCGCGAGAACGACGAAGAGCGCCGCGAACACGAAGGGCACCCAGGCGAACATTCGCGGCTTCACAGGCCCAGCTCCTGCGCGATCTGCTGCAGCACGACTTCGCACTGCGCCCGCCCCACGAAGGTGCGCAGCATGGGCCTGAGCGCCTGCTGCAGCGCAGGCACATCCCCGAGCGTGAGCGTCTCCGGGCCCCGCCCGAGCGCCTTGAGAGCGAACGTCTTCACGGCAGCCTTCCCGGTGTGCGGCCCGAGGTACAGGGAAAGGCGCGCGGCAATTCGGTCGGCGATGGCATTCCCGCTTGTGTCGGCCCCGCCCATCCGATCCCCTGACCCGGCCCATCCATCGTACCATCGGCGGTCATGGTCCCGCAGCAAGCGCTCGACTTCCTCCGCGAATGGGGGTTCGCGCTTCTCGGCGCTGCGCTGGTGCTCGTCGCGCTCCTCGTGAACCTCGTCGCGCCGCAGCGGCGACGGCGGATCCGCTACGCGCTCTTCCTCTATGGCCTCTTTCTGGCGGCGAGCGGGGCGTCCGCGCTGCTCTCGCACCTGTCCGCACCCACGCTCGCCTCCTGGGGCGAGCATGTACGCCTCGTCGGCGACATCTGCGCCGCGTTCCTCGTCGTCAACCTGATCGTCCTGGTTCTCTTCGACGTCGCGTTGCCGGCCCTGGGGGTCCGGCCGGCGGCCATCACGGGCGACGTCGTCGTCGGCCTGCTCTACCTCTTCGCGGGCCTGGGCGTGCTCAAGGCGGCGGGCTTCTCGCCGACCTCCGTCGTCACGACGTCGGCCGTCGTGACCGGCATCCTCGCGCTCAGCCTGCAGACGACGCTCGGCAACATCATCGGCGGCGTCGCGCTGCAGCTCGACGGAAGCGTCCACGTGGACGACTGGGTCCAGCTCCCCGACGGGACGCAGGGCAAGGTGATGAGCATCCGCTGGCGCCACACCGTCCTCGAGACGCGCAACTGGGACACCATCGTCGTGCCCAACGCCAACCTGCTCGCGCAGAACATCATCATCCTCGGCAAGCGCACCGGGAAGCCGGTGCAGCACCGCATGTGGGTCTACTTCAACGTCGACTTCCGCTTCGCTCCGTCGCAGGTGATCGACGTGGTGCGGGAGGCGCTCTGGGCGGCGCCCATCGAGGGCGCGGCCGACGACCCGAAGCCCAGCGTCATCTGCCACGACTTCGCCAAGGACGGTCGCGACAGCTTCGGGTATTACGCGGTCCGCTACTGGCTGACGGACCTGCCGAACGACGACCCGACCAACTCGCGCATCCGCACGCGCATCTACACGGCGCTCAAGCGTGCGAACATTCCGCTCGCGCGTCCCGTCCAGACGCTGTTCATGAAGGCGGAGGAGGACGAGGCGGTGCACGCGACGCGCTTGAAGGAGAAGCGCGTGCACGCCGTCGAGTCGGTAGAGCTCTTCAGCTCTCTCACGCCGGAAGAGCGCTCCTTCGTGGCCGACCACCTGCGCTACGCGCCTTTCACGGCGGGCGAGACGTGCACGAAGCAAGGCGCCGTCGCGCACTGGCTGTACATCCTCACGGCGGGCAAGGTGGAGATCCGGCGCCACCACGAGGGCGACGCCGCCGCGCGAGCGGTGGCCACGATCGAGGCACCGAGCTTCTTCGGCGAGATGGGCCTGATGACCGGCGAGCCGCGAACGGCGGACGTCGTCGCGCTGACCGACGTGGAGTGCTACCGGCTCGACAAGGTGGGCGTGCAGAAGGTGCTCACGGAGCGACCCGAGGCCGCCGCGGCGTTCTCGAAGACGCTGGCGGCGCGCCGCGTCGACCTGGCGAGCGCGGTCGAGGACCTCGACGCGGAAGCGCGCAAGTCGCGCATGGAGAGCGAGGAGACGCGGATCCTCGACCGCATCCAGGACTTCTTCGGCCTGGCCCGGACGACGAAGGTGTAGAAGCGGCTCAGCTCGGGGCGGTGGCGCCGGTCCTCGCCGCCATCGTGCCGGCCGAGGCGCCCTTCGCGTCCTGCACGCGCACCAGGATGGTCGTGATGTTGTCGCGCCCGCCGCCCTGGTTGGCCTTGTCGATGAGGATCTTCGTCGCCTCCTCGAGGTCCTTCACGGTGCCCAGCGTCTGCTGGATCTCTTCGTCCTTGACCATGCGGCTCAGGCCGTCCGAGCAAAGCAGGTAGATGTCGCCCGGCAGGGGCGACTCCATCGACGCGTCGACGTCCACGTTCTCCTCGATGCCGACGGCGCGGCTGAGGACACTGGCGCTCTTGCCCTGGATGCCGGCGGCGCCGAGCGTGTGGTCGATCGTGAGCTGGTGCAGCTTGCCGTCGCGCAGGCGGTAGCACCGGCTGTCGCCCACGTTCGCGATGTAGACGCGCTGGTTGTTCGGCGAGAAATACGCCGCCACGACCGTGGTCCCCATGCCGGCATACGCGTCGTTCTGCTGGGCCGCCGCGAGGATGCGATCGTTGGCGAGCAGGATGGCCCCACGTATGCGGGCGGCGCGCTTCGGAAGCGGCGGCTCGCGCTCGGGACCGAAGTCGCCCGTCTTGAAGGCCTCGGTGATGGCGTCGACGCAGAGCTGGCTCGCCACCTCGCCCGCCGCATGGCGACCCATGCCGTCGGCAATGACGAACATGTGGTGATCCTCGAGGATCACGTAGGCGTCCTCGTTGTGCTTGCGCTTGAGGCCGGGGTCGGTGCGGCCGACGGCGGTCACCAGGATGAGCGCGTTCGGCCCCGTCGGCTCTTCCTCTTCCTCGATGTCGACGGGGACCTCGCCGGTCACGCTGAGGTTCACGCTCGCCCCAGAGTGATCCTTGATCTCGGCGTGCGAATCGAGCTTCCCCGGCCGCTCCGAAACCCGCTTTGCCGGCGGCGGCTGCGACGCCCCCTTGGCCGGCGGCGGCGCGGACGGCATCTTCGCGGGCTTCGACTCGACAGGTACTCCCTCCAGCGCCTGCTCGGCGGGACGCGACAGCACGACGACGACCCAGGCCACCAGGCCCAGGACGACCACGGCCGTCACGATGTAGAGCACGTGGGGGTCCGGCATCAGCCGATCATCTTAGGGTACCTGAAGGCCAGATATGGCAAAAAGTGGCGCCGAATCTGCCCTACCATCGCCGGCGCGTGCGCCTGGGCAGCCTCGTTGTCCTCATTTTCTCGCTCTTCCCGCTGCTCCTCTGCTGCGGGTGCTCGGTGCCCCATCTGGCGGGCACCAACGACGCGGAGCTCGAGTATGAGACGCTCGGAGATCCGGCGGTTCCGGCAGCGCTGGCGGCAGCGGGGGTCAAGTCGCGGCTCGCGTCCGCACTCGTGCCGTCGGACGTCTCGGCGACGGATACGGGGCGCGTGCACGTCGTCGTGGACGCGGACGTGGCGGGCGGCGTCGACGCCCTCCTCCGTTGGCGGGGCGGCATCGACGTCCGCCGGGACGCCGAGTCGCCGCAGACGGTCCCGCTGCTGACGCTCGGCGTCGCGCCGGCGACCATCGAGGCGATCGAGCCCGTCGAACACGGGCGCGCCCTGGCCGTCACGCTGTCGGCGGCGGCGCGTGTCATCGTGGCGGAAGAGCAGGCCGCGCACCCGGGCGAGCACGTGACGCTCACGCGCGGGACCGTGACCATCGAGAGCCTGCCGATCGAGCAGGTCATGGCGCAGCCGCTCGTCCTCCGCTTCGGCGACGACGTGCTCTCGTACACGAAGGCGGACCGCACGAAGCTCCTCCTGCGATCGCCCATCTTGCCGCCGCTCCAGCGCACGTCGGCCGGGGCGCTGCCGCCGCGCTGGGGTCTCGCGGCGGCGAGCGCCATCCTGCCCTTCGCGCTGAGCTTCGGGTGGCTCTTCTTCGTGCGCCGCTTCGACCGCGCACGGCCCGAGCCGATGTGGCTCGTCCTCGCGACCTTCGCCCTCGGCGGGCTCTCGATCATCCCGGCGGGCCTCGTCGAGGTGGGCCTCTCGACGCTCACGCCGTGGCTCGATCCGTCGGTGGTGACGATGGGCGGTCAGATGTGGGCGCTGCCCATCGCCATCGTCGTGACGTCCCTCGTCGTGGGCGGAGCCGAGGAAGGAGCGAAGTTCCTCGCCGCCTGGTCGCTCGCGCGCCACCGCCACGAGTTCGACGAGCCGGTGGACGGCATCGTATACGGGTGCGCGGCGGCGCTCGGCTTCGCGGCGGTCGAGAACATCAAGTACTTCGCCTTCGGCCGCATGTCGGGCGTGGTCATCGCGATGCGCGCATTCGAGACGGTGCCGGCGCACATGTTCTTCGGCGCCATCTGGGGCTGGGCGATGGGCCGCAAGCTGGTCTCCCGCAAGGCGGGCGTATGGCCGTGGCTGCTCGTGGCGATGCTCGCGCACGGCATCTTCGATGCGCTCCTCTCCACCGACGGCGCGCAGCCCCTCGCGACGGGGCTGACACTCGTGCTCGCCGTCGCGTTCATCCTGATGCTCCGCGGCGCCCTGCGACATGGCGCCGTCCCGGTCGCCTCGGCGAGCAAGCCCTGGGAGGTGGAAGCACCGCCGGCCACCGAGCCGCTTCCGGCGAGCGCCCTCGTGCGCACGAGCTGGCGCGTCGGCTCACCGGTCAAGTTCGCCATGTGCTCGGTCGCGATGGTCACGTGCGCCTTCGCGCTCACCTTGCTCGGCACCGTGTACGAGCTGCTCCAGCACCGGGTGAACGTCGTCATCGTCGCGATCTTCACGCTGATGCTCGCGCTGTTCGCGCTCGCCGCCTGGGGCGTGTCGGCCACCATCCCGCTCGACGTGGTCGTCGACGCGCAGGGCATCACCTTCGCCGGGGCGCGCACGCCGTGGCGCGCGATCCTCGGGATGCAAGTCGAGCCGAGGGGCAAGAAGGCCACGGTCCGGATGGACACGGCGCAAGGGCTCGTGCGCGTGGGCCCGACGGACGTGCAAACGGCGGAGGTCATCGTCGCGGCCGCGCGAACGATGCGCGCTTGATCTCAGTCGATCGAGACGAGCTCGATGTCGAAGATGAGGCCCGCGTTGGGCGGGATGTTCGGGGGGCTGCCGTTGATGCCGTAGCCCAGGTCCGACGGGATCTTGAGGCGGCGCTTGCCGCCCACCTTCATGCCGGGGACGCCCTGGTCCCAGCCCTTGATGACCTGGCCCTGCCCGATGGTGAACTTGAACGGGTCGCCCCCGTGGTCGTAGGAGCTGTCGAACTTCGTCCCGTTCATCAGGGTCCCCGTGTACTGCACGTGCACCGTGTCGCCGGTCTTCGCTTCGCGACCGGTGCCCACCTTGGTGTCCTCGGTCTCGAGCTTCGTGGGCCCCGGCGGCAGCGGCTTGCCCTCGGCGGGCTTGAAGCTGCTCGTCGGCTCGTCGGGCGACCTGGAGCATCCGGTGGCCGCGGCGGCGAGCACGCCAATCGCGACAAGAACCATCGTTCGCGTGCGCATGCGCCGCCTCTTAGCTTAAGGACGGGAGCTCGGCGCGGGATTCCCGGGCGGAGGCGCCACGTGCAGGAACGTCGCGACGAGATTGACGATCGTGGCGATCTGGTCGCGAGTGGCCGTCAGATGCACCTTCACCATCGGCCCTTCGCTCGTGACGTCCACGTGGTCGAGGAGCCCGTGCGTCGCGAGCGAGATCCACATGTCGTTGTGACGCGCCACGAGGCCCTTCAGGTCCTCGGCGGCCTGGGCCGCCGTCGCGGCGTCCTTCGTGTCGCCGTCGACGTACACGTCGGCCCCGTCGTCGTCGCGCGGGACGATGCGCATGCGCGCCTCGGTGATCGACTGCGGGATCTCGGGCATCGGATGGTGCGGGTCCCACACGCGCAGGTACATCGCCTCGCCCTTGCGGATGTGGGCCGGCACGGCCGCGTGAGCGAGCTGGTGCGCCACCTTCTGCGCGACGCCGGGCGGCACGACGGCGAGCACGTGGGGCCGCGGACGCATGACGACGCGCTCGGCGTCATCGGCATACGACGTGACCGCCTTGGAGCCGGGCACCCCCGCGTCGTAGCCGCCGCCCTTGGCATAGTTGCGGGCGACCTGGTCCATGGCGCGCTCGATCTTCGCGTCGGGCGCCGAGTAGTGGATGAGGACGACGTCGCGGGAGGTGTTCACCAGCGACGGTCCGCTGATCATGAGCCAGTCGGCATCGCGCAGCGGGTCGATGTCGGTGCCGTTCATGAAGTCGTTCCACTGCTTGATGCCGCGCAGGAGGAACCCCATCTTGGCGCCCTCGGGGTTCTGGCGGATCACCTCGGCGTTCACGATGAGCATCACGAGCACCTTGTCGGCCTGGATGTCGCCCGCAGCTCCGAGGATCGCCTGCGGGTCGCGCGGCCCCTGACCGGCGCCGGGTGCACCGGAGTCGTCCATGGACGCGACGGCGCCGTCGAGCCACGATCCGTCGGCGCCCGCATCCGCGATGGCGTCCGCAGCCGCGTCGGCGGCAGCGTCCGGCGCGCCGGCGTCTCGTTGCGCCTGCCTCGCCGCTTGCCTGGCGGCCTCGGCGAACTTGTCCAGCTGCTCCTGCGCCTTCGGCTCCGGCTCGACCGGCGGTGGTGGCGCCGGGGGCGGCGGCTCGTCGACGCCCTGGAGCACGTCGACGGGGATGGCCGCCTCGCCCTCGACGTCGTTCACCTCGAATCCGTGCGGCAGCTCGAACGGGACCACGGCGCAGTGAGCGAGCCCCGACACGACGAGCGATGCGCCGAGCGCGAGCCGCACCGGCCA
>DATJYG010000907.1:0-44429 GCA_035499695.1 Polyangiaceae bacterium | reverse complement strand
CACGGCCGCGGGCACCTTCGACTGCGACTCGTCGAAGGACACGTCGACGCTGACCTCGCGCTTCTCCTCACGCTTCTCCTCGCGCGAGAAGAGCTGACCGAGCCCGCCGCGCGACGACGAGACGGGCGGTACCTCCTCTTTCTTGCGAAGCAGCTCTCGCGGGATCGCGGCGACGAGGGTCTCGCCCTCGTTCTCCTCCTCGACCGGCGGCGGGGGCGGAGGGGGCGGTGGCGGCGGCGCAGGGGCGGCGGGCGGCGCAGCGGCGGCTGGCGGCGCGGGCGGTGGCGGTGCGGCTCCTGCAGGGCGCGCGCCGGGGCGCGACGGGACGGGCGGAGGTACGGGAGGCTTCCCCGGTCGCGGCGGCGGGGGAGGGGGGCCCTTGCCGGTGGGCAGCGCCGTCGGCGGTCGATAGAGTTGACGCCCCGGCGAGCTGCCCGTGAGGCCGCCCGGCTTGTCCGTCGACGTGTCCTTCGCAACCTCCGGCGAGAAGCTCTTGTTGTCCCACTCGGAGAGCGCCTGGTCCCAGTCGATCTCGTCGAGGCTGTCGGGCTTTTTCTCGTCCGTCATGCGGTCCCCTCCAGCCCCAGCGCCGAGCGGATCTCGAGGTACTGAGGCGAGAGCACGAAGCGAATGAGCTCCTCGGCGCGCGCGTTGCCCTTCACCGCCGGCCCGAGCTTCTCCTGCGGCACGCCCAGCACGTCCGAAAGCAGCACCGCCGGATCGCCGCTCGCTACGGCCGCGACGCGATCCTGCGAGACGAGCGCCCGCTTGCTCCACGCGCGGGCGTCGACACCCGCCGAGGCGATGGCGCGGCACGTGTCGGCGATCGCCTTCCGCGTCTTGCGGGCCATCGCCTTGCCGACGAGGCGTTCGACTTCGGCGAGCATGGCATAGGGCGGGCGCTCGAGGCGCACGTCCGCCTGTCCGCATGCCGCGATGACGATGGAGGCAATCGTGATGTCGTCGCGCGACCGCGCCACGGTCGTCCCGCGCACGATGCCCAGCAGCTCGCGCGCCACGCGCCCTCGCATCGCCGGTGCAAGTGGTGCCGTGACGCCCGCGCCGACGACGAGCGCCGGCACCTCCCCGGGAATGCCCTGAACGGCGCTGGGGTCGCTCCCGCCGACGTAGAGATCGAACTCGCGGATCCCGAAGGCCCCGGCCCACGCGGCGATCTCGTTGCGCAGCGTCAGTCCGCTGCGCGGGTCGACCTTGTCTCGCTTGCCCACGCCGCACGCCTGCAGGCTCGGCCCCATCGCCTCGGCCAGCGTGGGCCCGAGCATCACGAACAGGTCCGACAGCGGCCCCTCGTCGCCATCCGCGAGGATCGAGCGGAGGATGGCGTCGGCGATCGCGATCTGCGGCGTGCGTATCTTCTTCGCCGCGAGCTGCGCGAACGCAGCCATGGTCTGCGCGTCCGCCGCGCCGAGCGCCGCGACGACGCCGAGTGCGGCCTGCTGCACGCCCTCGTCCGAGAGCGCGCGCGACACGCGCGCGAGGCGTCGCACGCCCGTCACGTCCGACGGCCGGCGCTGCAGCGACTCCACGAGCCCCGTGCGCGCCGCCTTCAGCAGACGGTCGCGCACCACCGGCAGGTGATCGGTCTGCAGGAGCATGTCGATCGCCTCGCCGTCGGTCGGCGACTCCTCGAGCAGCTTCACGATCGCCGGGGCGCCGCCCTGCGCATCGCCGAGTCGGTCGCGATGGATCGCCATCGACAGCCGCGCCGCTTCGATGCGCCCTTCCGCCTCGGGGCGCTCGTTCATCAGCTCCTCGAGGATCGCCGTCGCCTCTTTCCACGAACCCGTGCGGGCCGCCGCACGGGCGAGCCTCTCGCGCACCGGCAGCGTCGAGAGCTTCGCCCGGTGCAGGGTGAGCAGCACCTCGAGCGCCTTGTCGAAGCGATTCAGCTTGTTCTCGTAGAGATCGACCGCCGCGACGCCCGCCGTCACGCGGTTCTTCGGCGGCGCCTGCGGCAGGGCCGCGAGCCGCGCGAGCGAGTCGGCCGCCGGCTCGAAGTTGGCGCGGCGGATGTTGATCTCGCCGAGCAGCGCGAGGGCGCCGACGTGGTCCGGGTCGAGCATCGTGACGTGCTCGAGGGCGGAGAGCGCGCCGTCCTGGTCGCCCTTCTCGCGCAGCACGCGGGCCTGCTCCCAGTAGAGCTTCTGTATCTCCTGCGGGTCGTCGGTGTGCTCGAGGCGACGCCGGACGAGCGCGAGCAGCTTGTCGTTCTCCTTGCGCTCGCGCACGCGGCGGAAGAACCGGTCGAACGACACGCCGCGCTTCGGGTCGCGCGCGAACGCCTCCTCGAGGGCCTGCTCGGCGCGCGCCTCGTCGCCGATCTCGAGGTAGATGAGGGCCGCCTCCTCCCAGAAGGCCGCGCCGCGCGCGGCATCCGAGCAGCGCGCCCCGAGCTCGCCCGCGGCGCGTGCGCGCAGCGCCCTGTCCGCCATCTGCTCGCCGCACGCGCGCAGTCCCTCCCAGGAGATGATGTCCGCCGGGCGCGCGGCGACCGCGCTCTCGAAGAACGTGCGCGCCGCCTCCATCTCGCCGGCGACGAGCGCCGACCAGCCAGCGAGCGATGTGCCATCGACCGCCCCGTCGTCGCCGAGCGCCGTCCCCAGCTCCGCGAGCGCCGCGGCACGCCGGCGCGGATCCGCCCCCGGAGGCGCGAGCTCGAGGTTCGCGAGACGTGCGGCCGGCGACGCGCCGGCGACGAACGGCGCCGGCTCGTTCGGCTTGATGCGCGGCTCGAGCAGCGCCGCGCCCGCCGTCATCACCTCGCGCGCGTTACCGGTGAGGGACGCCGCCACAGCGAGGCGCGCCTCCTTCTCCTGCTCCACCGAGCCGAGGACCATCGTCGCGCCGAGCCACTCGAGCGCGGCCGTGAGCCCCCCGCCCGCGAGGAACCACCGGCTCGCCGCGCGCGCAGCCTCCTCGGCGTCCCCCGCTTCGCGGGCCAGGCGCGCCTGCTCCGCCGCGCCGAGCAACAGGGCCCTCGGTCCGCGCGAAGCGACGCGCACGACCGCGTCCCGCACGGCGTCCTCGTCCGACGCCCCGACAGACCACACGAGCCGCGCGATGGCCGCCGCCACACCGACGTCCCCGTCCGGGTTCTTCTCGATGCTCGCCAGCGCCGCCGCTGCGTCGTTCGGGTCGCCGCCGCCCACCTCGGTGGCGAACCGCTCGAGCGCGAGCACGCGCGTGTCTGCCGCGCCCTGTGCCTCGGCGCGCTGGATCGCACGCCGGCGCCCCTCCACGCTGTCGACGTCCACTCCACGCGACGCCCAGGCCAGCGCCAGCTTCGCCGCCTCGGGCGCGCCGCGCGCCGCGGTCTCGAGCTCCTCGATCGCCGCCTTGCGGTCTCCCTGCCGCCAGCGTTCGAAGCCCGCCTCGAAGTGCAGCGCCGCCGCCAGCTCGGCGTCGCCCTCGGCATTCGCCGCCGCCGCGTCGCTGGCGACCTTCGCCGCCGACGCGTGGTCTCCCGCAGCGCGCTCCAGATCGCCCAGGAAGGACGCGACGACCACGTCGGACGGGTCGCGCTGCGCCAGCTCCTGGAGCTGCCGGCGCGCGGTGATCGGGTCGACGCTCTCGAGCGCACGCATCGCCGCGACGACGGCGAGCCCACGCGCGAGATCCGGATCCGTCTCCAGCGCCGCGAGCTCCTCGATGGCCTCTCTCGCGCGCGCTCCCGCCTTGGTGATCGTCTGCTCCGGATCGCTCTCCGGGGCCGGCGGATGGGGCAAGAACGACTCGAGCACGCGCGCCAGCCACGCGCCGCGCGGCGCTCCCGCCATCTCGCGGATCGCCTTCGCGGCCCCCTCGTGGTCGTTGCGCGCGTGTCGCGCGCGCACGAGCTCCAGGTACAGCGACGTCGCCTCGTTCTCGCCGGCGCCCGCCGCGACGAGGCGCTTGGTGGCGTCCTCGTACCAAGCCGGGTCGCCGACGATGCTCGCGAGCGCCCGCGCGACGCGACCGATGATGGGCGGCGCCACGCCGTACATCGCCGCCTGGCTGAGCGCCGCCTTGGCCCCGGCCGCGTCGTTCGCCCGCACCGCCCACACGAACGCGGCGAGCAGGAACGCGCGCCCGCGCGCCTCGTCGGTCGCCAGGTGATCGGCGAAGGACTCGAGCTGCGCGGCGAACGCGCCCGGGTCCCCGCCGTCGGCGAGCATGTCGAGCTGCAGCGCGCGCGCCGGCAGGCTCCCCGGGTCGTTCGAGATGGCCCTCGACAGCGCCTCGAGCGCGCGCGTCGCGTCGCCCATCGAGGCCGCGTGCTCGGCTACGCGCAGGGCCAACGCCGCAGCGAGGCCGCCGTCCTTCTCCGTCGACAGCCGCCGCTCGGCCATGTACGCCGCGAGCGCGGTGTCCCCGGTCTGCTCGGCGATCCGGATGCGCGCGTTCGCCAGCGCCGCCGCGGCGAGCGGCATGTCGCGCCCGTCGAGCCCCGAGAAGTGCTCGAACGCGCGGTCGAGGATCGCCCCCGCCCGGTCCATCTGCCCCAGCAGGCGGCGCGCCTCGGCGCCGCGCAGCCACGCGTCGACCAGCCGCGCCGGCTGCCGCATCCACGTCGGCACCCCGAGCGCGTCGCCCCGGGCCCCGTCGGCGAGCGACTCCTGCACCAAGCTCGCGATCGCATCGAGCGCGTTCGCGTGCACCTCGCCGCGCGCCCGCGCCTGCTCGGTGCCCGCGCCCGCGTGCTCGCGCGCGATCTGCTCGAGCAGCGTGGTCGCGATCCACGTCGCCTCGGAGCCGAGACCGCGCGCCTCCTCGAGCAGCGCGACCGCCGCGTCGACCTCCCCCGCCGCCGCCGCGAGCCGCGCACGGTCCGCGAGCAGGAGCGCGCGCCAGGTCGCCTGCCGCGCAAACCTCGCGCGTTGCGCCAGCGCCTCCTCGCGGGTCGCCGGGTCCCCCGTTCGCCCTGCGAGCACCTCGAGGGTGAGCCAGGCGCTCGCTTGCTCGGCGGCCGCCGCGCCCTCCACCTCGCTCGCTTCCCGCGCCGACGCCTTGGCTTCCGCCAGCTCGCCCGCCACGTCGGCCTGGTAGGAGGCCCGCATGAGCAGCGAGCGCACCTTCTCGTCCGGCGTGACGGCGGAGCGGAACAGCGCGTCGATCAGCTTGCCCAGGTTCTTGAGACTCCTTCGCTTCTCGAGCAGGCGAACGAGCCCCTCGAGGGGCTCCCGGAACACCGCATCGGCGTTGAACGCGGCCAGGTAGTCGCGCGCGGCGGCCGGTTCGTCTCCAGCGCGCTCCTCGAGGTCGGCGATCGACGCGAGCAGGCGCGCCTGGCGTCCGCGATCGGACGTCGCCCCGAGCTCGGCGCGAAGCCGACGCACCGTCTCGTGCATGGCCTCGGCCGCCTCGGTACGGTTCCCGGGCGGTGCCTGCGAAGGAGTCGAAGTCAGCGGCTCCGGGGGCTGGCTGAACGTGGGGGTGTGGGACATGCGCGGAGGGGGCGCTAGCCTGCTGCTTCTCCCGGCTGAGCGTATCGCACGCGATGTGCGACACGCATGAGAAAAAGGGGGGGGCCCCTGCGCATCAGCTTCCGCAAGATCACCGACGAGCTTCACGTGCTGGAGGTGACGCGCGGCGACGGGCGGACCGAGTCGCTCGAGTGCGAGTCGCGGAGCTATTTCCTGCACGACCTCTTGCACTACGCCGTCGAGAGCGAGGCGCGCCTTCGCGGCGGGTTCTGGGGCAACCTCGCCGCCGGCAAGACGCTCGCCCAGATGAACGACCGCACCGGCGCCGGCATGGCCGACGTCGCCGGCGAGATGGGCGCCATCGAGCGCGTCGTCGGGGCGCTGCACCAGACGACCAAGGGCCGGTCGTCGCGGGACATCGTCGCCGCCGTGAGCCGCTTCTACGAATCGATCGGCGAGCAAGCGCCGGCGTGGCTCACCGAGGCGCTGGTCGACGCCGTTCGGGAGCGAATGCGCCGCATGCAGGGCGCGTGGCGCGCGACGCCGCGGGGAGGGCGCCTCGAGCTCTCGTTCCCGCCCGACGACGCCGGCTAGAGCAGCTTGTCCAGCTTCTCGTGGACCTTCGACTCCACGGTGCCCTTGAGCATCCGCAGGAGGAAGGGCAGGTCGATCTGCACGCGGACGTCCTTGTCGCCGACGTCCACGGTGCCCTTCGTGCCCTTGGCTGCGCCGCGCGGGGCGTCGAAGAGGATGCGGTCGCCCTCCCACCGCCACTGCAGCTCGAAACGCTGCTCCATGTTCCGCGCGAAGTCCTCTGCGCGCTTGCGCGCCTCCTCCTTGGAGAGGGTGTGGGCGCGGCGGACGTCGATGGTGGCCATGGGCTCGGACTCCTACTCCAGTCGCTTGACGATCCAGTACCCCCGCGGGGTATCGACTGGCCCTCCTACTCCATCGATGGGGAGGGTGAAAAGGACGTACTCGGGGGCAGGCTCGAGAATCCCCAGCTTGACGCGGCCGATGTCGTCGGACGAGCCCGCGTCCCCTTGCTGAACCGCAGCGTGGAAGTCTTGCTTCGCCGTCTCGGCGAGCTTCACGGCGAGGGTCCGCGCGTCGGCCTTCGAGCGCGGCGACTGGCGGTTCGCCGTGGGGCTCGGCTGCGCCCCGTCGTACGAGACGAGCACGACGCCGAAGCGGACCGACCGTGCGACGTCCATCGGCAGAGCCGGAACGGGCGAACCGTCGAACATGGTCCCTCCCGCCCCGCCGTCCATGCGCGGCTCGTTCTCGAGCAGGTCGCTGAGGAGCAGCGGGACGCCGCCGTCGCCGAGCGCGGTCCCTGCGCCGAGTCCCGCCGCCCCGCCGTCGCCGTAGGCGACCTTGCCGTCGTCGGCTGCCGCGGCTGGCGCCGTGCCTATCGCCTTCGGCGGCTGGAAGTTGCGCACGACGAGCCACACCGCGAGCGCGACGACCGCGAAGCCCAGCAGCGTCGTGGCCCACCGTTGCACCGCCATGGCGGCACCTTACTGCTTCTCGTCGGGCGCCGGCAGCTCGTCTTCCGCCGGCGGCGACGGCGGGCCGTACTCCTCGTACGGCCGCTGCGTCGCGAACGGCGGATCGCCGTAGAGCTCGAGCTGGGCCGCGAGCCAGTTCTCGCGCGCGACGAGCACCTCGTGCCGCTCGCGCGCCTCGATCTCGGCGCCCGCGCCGCCCTTGGCACCCGCGGCGACGACCGGCACGCCCTCGAGCTTCTGCAGCTCCTGCTGCACCTCGGCGAGCTCCTTGCGCACCACCACCGGGTCGATCTTCTCGCGGTCCGTGTACTCGTCGGTGAGGATGACGAGCTTGTCCGGTCCCGCCTCGGCGAAGCCGGCGCCCACGGCGCAGCGCTTGGTCTCGCCGCCCTCCTTGTAGGTGACGATCCCCGTGCGCAGCGCCGCGAGCAGCGGCAGGTGGCCGGGCAGCACGCCGAACTCGCCCTGAACGCTGGGAGCGGTGACCTCGTCGACGGCCGCCATGAGGGCGCGCCCTCGCGGCGTGACGATCTCGAGCGCGATCTTGTCGCCGGCCATGGGTCAGCTCTTGGCCGTCAGCTTCGCGGCCTTCTCCTTGGCCTCCTCGATGCCGCCCACCATGTAGAACGCCTGCTCGGGCAGGTCGTCGAGCTTGCCCTGCACGATCTCGTCGAAGCCGTCGATCGTGTCCTTGAGCGGGACGTACTTGCCGGCCGAGCCGGTGAACTGCGAGGCGACGAAGAACGGCTGCGAGAGGAAGCGCTGGATCTTGCGCGCGCGCGCGACGACCAGCTTGTCCTCCTCGCTGAGCTCGTCCATGCCGAGGATCGCGATGATGTCCTGCAGGTCCTTGTACTTCTGCAGAAGCGCCTGCACCTTGCGCGCGACGTCGTAGTGCCGCTGGCCGATGACGCCCGGATCGAGCAGCGTCGACGTGGAGTCGAGCGGGTCGACGGCCGGGTAGATGCCGATCTCGGTGAGCGCGCGGTTGAGAACCGTCGTTGCGTCGAGGTGCGCGAACGTCGTGGCCGGCGCGGGGTCGGTCAGGTCGTCGGCGGGGACGTAGATGGCCTGCACGCTGGTGATCGAGCCCTTGTTCGTCGAGGTGATGCGCTCCTGGAGCGCGCCCATCTCGGTCGACAGCGTCGGCTGGTAGCCGACGGCGCTCGGGATGCGGCCGAGGAGGGCCGACACCTCGGAGCCCGCCTGCGTGAAGCGGAAGATGTTGTCGACGAAGAGGAGGACGTCCTGCTTCTCCTCGTCGCGGAAGTACTCGGCGACGGTGAGCGCGCTCAGGGCCACGCGGGCGCGGGCGCCGGGCGGCTCGTTCATCTGGCCGTAGACGAGCGCCGTCTTGCTGATGACGGGGGCGCCGGACTCCAGCTTGGTCTCGCTCATCTCGATGTAGAGGTCGTTGCCCTCGCGGGTGCGCTCGCCGACGCCGGCGAAGCACGACACGCCGCCGTGCGCTTTCGCGACGTTGTTGATGAGCTCCTGGATGAGCACCGTCTTGCCGACGCCGGCGCCTCCGAAGAGGCCGATCTTGCCGCCCTTTCGGTAGGGGGCGAGCAGGTCGATGACCTTGATGCCGGTCTCGAAGACCTCGACCTTCGTCGACTGCTCGACGAACTGCGGCGGGGCCTTGTGGATGGGGGCGCGCATCTTGGCCTGGACGGGGGGGCCATCGTCGACCGGATCGCCGATGACGTTGAGGATGCGCCCGAGGCACTCGGGGCCGACCGGCATGGCGATGGGGCCACCCGTGTCGCGCACCGACATGCCGCGCACGAGGCCATCGGTCGTGTCCATCGCGACGGTGCGCACGGTGTTCTCGCCGAGGTGCTGCGCGACTTCGAGCGTAAGGTTCTCCCTGGCGCTCGAGATGCCGGGGTTGCTCACCTTGAGGGCGTTGAGGATCTTCGGGAGCTTGCCGTCGGCGAACTCGACGTCCACGACGGGACCGATGACCTGGACGACCTTGCCGCTGCCGGCGGGGGAACCGTTGGTACCGAGGGGTGCTGACGATAGGGACATGGGGCCTTTCGCGCGTGGAGATAGGGCGAAGCGCGGGCCGCGTCTAGCACGTTCGGTTCGGTTTCGACAGTACGGCCGGCCAGGCATCTGAGCGCGGTGGCATCGGGTATCGTAGAGGTGGGAAGACACGACTTGCCGCCCGCGCCGGTCATCATCCTTCCGTTCCCGCAGCCGATCCCGCAGATGCTGCACCAGCGGAGCACCCTGCTGCAGAGCGGGATGGAGTCGATCCGCGTCGCGGGCCTGTACGACGCCTATCTCGACGCGGTCGCGCCCGCGGTGCGAGAGGAGATCGAGCAGGCGGTCGCCGGGATGTGGATCCCCATCGAGACGGCGGTCGCCCATTACCTCGCCCTGGACGGGCTCGGCCTGTCGACCGAGTCGGTCGCGAAGCTCGGGCGCTCGACGTTCGATCGCAGCAAGGGGATGCTGCTCGGCGCCGCGACCGGCCTGGCCAGGGGCGCCGGGGTCACGCCGCTGACGCTCGCGCCGCATCTCCAGCGCTTCTGGCTGCGCGGGTTCGACGGAGGCGGCATCCAGGCGGTGCAGGTCGGCCCCAAGGAGCTGCGTATCGACATCGTTTCGAGCCCGATCTTCAAGAGCGCCTACTTCCGCGCGGCGTGCTGCGGACTGGCGACCGCTCTCTTCGAGCTCGTGAGCCAGAAGGCTTACGTGCACGTCGACGCTGGGCAGGCGCTCGGGACGGCCGTGGTCTTCCGCGTGCAGTGGGTATGATCGTGCGCCTAGACTACGGGCACCCCCGTGCGATTCCCGCTGTCGTGCATCGCGCTCGTCTTTAGCGTCACCGCGTGCGGCGCGCGCTCGATGCTCGACGTCGAGCCGCCGGACGCTTCCGCCCCGGATGCGGCGCCCGACCGCTGCGGTCCTTCGAACTGCGGCGGGTGCTGCGACGACGGCGGCGCGTGCCGCGCCGGCACCGAGATCGAGGCTTGCGGAACGCAGGGGCAGTCGTGCCAGGCCTGCAACCCGCGCTACGACGTCTGCAACCCCCAGGGCGGGGGAGACAGGGTCACGGGCCAGTTCTGCTGGGCGCCTTGCGACGTGAAGTCCTGCGGGGGCTGCTGCACGACCGACGGGTCCTGCATGGTGGGGACGGCAGACGACGCGTGCGGATCGGCGCCGACCATCTGCGTCGACTGCGCGGTCCAGGGATTGACCTGCGGACTCGTCGGCACGACGCGCGGCTGCGTCGGCCACTGAGCGGGCGCGCAATCCTCAGCGCGCCGCGATCCGTCGCTCGACCGGCATGGGCCCGGACGCCGCGCCCGCCGCGGCCTCCTCCACGAGGGGCAGCGTGAACCAGAAGATGGAGCCCCCGTTCGGCGCTCGGCGCACGCCGACCTCGCCGCCGTGCGCCTCGCACAAGCGCTTCACCGTGGCGAGGCCGAGGCCGAGACCCGGCTGCGTCGTGCCGGGCGCTCGCACGTAGGGGTGGAAGATGGATCGCTCGAACCCCTCGGGGATGCCGGGGCCCGTGTCCTCGACCTCGAGCTCGACGCGGTCTCCACGCTGCTCGCCGCGGATCCACACGTGGCGCGTCGGCGAGTCCTGCAGGTACTTGGTCGCGTTGCGGAGGAGGTTGCCGAGGATGCTGGCGAGCACGCCGCTCGTGCAGCGGGCCGTCCACGCCGGCATCGGCGCGATCTCGATCTCGACGCGCTCGGCCGCTTCGATGGTGCGCGCGTCTTCGACCACCTGGCGCACGACCTCGGCCACGTCGGCGCGCCCGTCGGGCGCGGGCTCTCCTCCGGAGCGCGCGAAGTCGAACAGGCCGTCGACGAGGGTCCGCGCGCGCACGACGCACTGACGCGCGCGCCGCATCGCGTCCTCGAGCTTCGGGTCGGCGGAGGCCGCGGGCTTGAACGCGGTGAGGCAGAAGGTGAGCGACGACAGGGGGGAGAGCAGATCGTGCGCGACGCGGCTGCCGAATACCTCGAGCTCCTGGGCCCGTTGCTCGACGAGCTTCGCGTGCTCGGTCTGCAACCGGGAGAAGGCGCGGAAGACGCTCCAGAGCCATAGGGCCACGGCGATGGTCAAGGCCACCGTCAGCGAGTCGAGCACGGCCGCGGCGGTCGCCGCGTGTCGGCGCGTCTCCTGGATGCTCGCGGAGCTGGCGCTCGCCTGCGCGCCGTTCTGGCGTACGAGCTCGCGGAGCAATCGTGCGGCGTCGTTGGCGTGGCTTCGCACCTCTCGATCGGCGGTCACGCGCGCATGCTCGTGCTGCCCCGCGTCGACGTCGGCATAGAGATGAGCGACTGACGCGTCGAGGGTGCGGAGTGCCGCGGGGACGTCCTGGTACAGGACGTCCTCTCCGGGGTAGAGCGGCAACCTGCGGTAGGTCGCCAGCGCCGAGTCGATGTCGCGGCGGAGCTCTGCGATGTGCTCGCGCGCGGGAGCGCGTTCTCCGGGAGGCTGATCGGCGTAGTCGTCGGTCGCCGCCTCGAAGTCGCGCAGGTCGTCCACCGCCACCGTCAGGTGCGTGATGCTCGGGAGGGCGTTTCCGAGGAGCGACTCGGTCTGGCGCTCGATCTCGACCGAAAGCCAGTTCGAGTAGACGCTCGACAGCACGAAGGCGATCGCCGTCACCGCGAATGCGGCGAAGAGTCGACGAGAGAGTCTCGTCTCGGTGAGCCCCTGTGACTTCATCCCCGAACGACCTCCGAACACACGGACCTGCGTTTCCAGACGGTAACCATCGTCACCCGATCGCGCCGGGAAAGGGTCCTTTTCCTGCGAGGCAGCGTGAGCCGGCGCCCTGGCGAAGAAGAGCTCTGCGAGTGCCGTGCCCGCTGGCCCGGCCTTTGCGAGGGCCGCCTGCCCAGAGGTGCATCATGCTCGAGGTCCTTCTCGCCGACGACGACCGGGACGTGCGGGAGAGCATCGCCACGGCGATCCAGAACGAGGGACACCACGTGACCGAGGCGGCCGACGGGGCCGAGGCTGCGGAGCTCATCGGGAAGCAGCCTTTCGACGTCGCCATCTGCGACGTGCGGATGCCCAGGGTGGACGGGCTCACGCTCTTCCGGCGCATCCGTCGCGAGGCGCCCAAGACGGCGGTCGTCATCATGACGACCCACGCGCGCATTCCGGACGTCGTCGACACGCTGCGCGACGGCGCGGCCGGCTACGTGACCAAGCCGTTCGACCCCGACGAGTTCGTGCAGAACGTCCTCGGGCCCATCGCGGCGCAGCGGTCTCTCCTGCGCAAGTTCGAGGCGGCGCGGGAATGCATGGTGGCGCGACGCACGGGCTCGAAGCTCGTCGCCCTCTCGCCGGCGATGCGCTCTCTCGCGGATCGCACGGCGGTCCTCGCCAGCAGCGACGCATCCCTCGTGCTCATGGGCGATCGCGGCACCGGCAAGGAGCTCGTCGCGCGGGTGATGCACGCCCAGGGCTCGCGGCGTGACGGCCCGTTCGTGCTGATCGACGGCTCCTTGCTCCCGGACTTGCTCGAGTCGGCCGACGACGAGTGGCTTCGCGAGGCGCTCGGGGGGACCCTCGTCCTCGACGGCATCGAGCGGCTCACGCCGCGGCACCAGGCTCACCTCGCGCGCGCCATCTCGGATCCCGGGGTCGTCGCGATACGCGGTCCGCAGTGGGAGCCGCTGGGTGTGCGCTTCGTGACCCTGACGCGCGAGCGCCTGTCCGACCGCGTGCTCGACGGGTCGTTCCTCGAATCGCTCTACTATCGCCTCAACGGCGTGCAGCTGCGGGTCCCCACACTCAAGGAGCGCACGGAAGACCTCGCGGCGCTCGTTGCCGAGCTCCTCGCCGAGCTGCAGCCGCCGTCGAGGACGCTGCCGAGCGTCTCGGCGGACGCGTGGGAAGCGCTCGCGCAGGCGTCATGGCCGGGGAACGTCAGACAGTTGCGCGCGGCGGTCGAGCACGCGCTGGCGATGTCGGCCGGCGGCACCATAGAGCTACAGCACTTGCCGCAAGAGGTGCTCTCACGCCCCTGACTCCGCCACCGATTCCCGAGCCCATCTTCGCCGAGACGATCACGGACATCGACGGGACCGAGGCTGGCGAGGTGGAGCTCGAGGCGAACGGCTCCAACCTCGCTTCCTTGAAAGGCGGCCACCGTTCGCTGGACGCCAGCGTGGAGGTCGAGTGGCTGGCGACCCGTCGCCTCGGCCTCCGCCTCGAACCGACGCTGAGCCGCGACGGCACCGTCTCGGGGGGCGTCTCGGGCGGCGTGTCGTGGAAGCTGCTCCAGGACTTCGAGCACGACTTTCACCTGCAGGTGGAGCTGCTGGGCCGGGTGCCTTGGACGGACACCGACATCGTGCAGCCGGGCGATCCCGACCAGCCGCTGGCGCTCGACTTGAAGGCCGCGTGGCGCGCGGGGCCGTTGACGCTCCGTCCCGGCGTCGGATGGGGAGCGTTCGGCACGGCCGATCACTCGCCCCTGAGAGGGAGTTTCGGAGTCCTCCTGCCGTTCGAGGGTGCCGGGCGGCTCGGCTTCTGGGGGTTCGAGCTCGACGCCGATGGCGGACGGCCGCGCCCGCTCGTGGCCGCCTTCGAGATCGTGCCGAACCTGGAGCCGCTCGGCATCCCCCTCCGGCTGGGGTTCGCGCTGCCCGTCTCGGTGGACGAGCCGAGCGATCGACCGTCCGTCGGGCTCTACCTGCGCATCTTCTACGAGAGTGCCCGCGAGATCGAATTCGGCTCGGCTCGGGAGTTGCGTTGACGCTCTCCCATGAGACCCACATTGCTGGCTCTCGCCTGCGGCGCGCTCCTCGTCGCCTGTGCATCGACGGACGGCGCTCCAGAACGACGGCCGAACACGCCCCTCCCGATCGCGTCCACCCGTGAGGCCCCGCTTGCGTACGA
Organism: Polyangiaceae bacterium; assembly: GCA_035499695.1. GTDB lineage: Bacteria > Myxococcota_A > Polyangia > Polyangiales > Polyangiaceae > Palsa-1150. Next base: position 30,607 of record DATJYG010000907.1, on the reverse strand, counting down.
AAACACGAGCGAATCGACGCCGAAGCCGAAGCACGAACGCTCCACTTCGATGGTCGAGATGCGCTCCCACACCCAACAGAGCTCGCATCCGCCAATCGACCGCCAGCCTCCGCGTCCTCCTGTCGGGCCGCACCCCCCGAGGTAGCCCGCCGGGTAACGCGGCGGTACCGAACGGTGACGGCTCTTGAGCGAAGGCACGCCGCGTTGCGAGGTGTCGCGCCCGATGCCACGATCGCCCACCGTGGGCCTCCCCGAGCTGCGGATCCTCGTCGTGGAAGATGATTCCGACGTACGCACCGCCGTGGTCGAGAGCCTGCGTGCGGCAGGGCACGCCGTCGTCGCCGCCGCCGACGGAACGGCTGCGCTGGCGCAGCTCGGCGCCTCGAGCTTCGACGTTGTGGTGACCGATGTGCGCCTGCCGGGGGCCGACGGCGTGCGCATCTTCGAGCGCGGGCGAGAGCTTTCGCCGGCGCCGGCCGTCATCCTCATGACGTCGTTCGGCTCCGTGACGGACGCCGTGTCGCTCCTCAAAGAGGGGGCCGCCGACTACCTCACGAAGCCATTCGACCCCGACGAGCTCGTGGCGCGCGTGCGCGGCATCGCCGAGCGCGTCGGGCTGCAGCGAGCGCTCGACGCGGCGCGGGCGCAGCTGGAGGCGGCCGCCGGCGTCGACATCGTGGGCGGCTCACCCGCGATGCGCACGCTCCTCGAGCGCATCGCCACGGTGGCCGCGAGCGATGCGCCGGTGCTCGTCACCGGCGAGACGGGTACGGGAAAAGAGCTGGTCGCGCGACGCATCCACGCGCTCGGCGCGCGCAAGAAGGGGCCGTTCGTCGCCGTCAACTGCGCCGCGTTTCCGGAGACGCTGCTCGAGGCGGAGCTCTTCGGGTACGAGCGCGGCGCCTTCACGGGCGCCACGCGCCGGCGCGATGGACGGTTCCAGGTGGCCAACGGAGGCACGCTGCTGCTCGACGAGGTGGCAGAGATGCCCCCGGCGGCGCAGGTGAAGCTGCTGCGCGTGCTGCAGGATGGGTGCGTCGAGCCCCTCGGCGCCGACACGCCCGTGCGCGTGGACGTGCGCGTCGTCTCGGCGACGCATCGCGACCTGCGGCGGCGCATGGCGGAAGGCCTCTTCCGCGAGGACCTCTACTACCGCCTGAACGTCGTGACGCTGCACGTTCCACCGCTGCGTGACCGGCCGGGCGATCTGCCGCTACTCGTCCAGCACTTCCTCCGCGTGCACATGCCACGGGAAGCGCCGGCGCCGGAGATCTCGCTGGGCGCGTGGCAGGCGCTCGCGGCGTATCCGTTCCTCGGCAACGTGCGCGAGCTCGGTCACGCCGTGCACCACGCGATCGTCATGTCGCGTGGCGGCCGGATCGATCTCGAGCACCTGCCCGAGGACATCACGCGCGCCGTGGCGCCGAACCAGTCGGACGCGCTCCGCCCGCTCGCGGCGGTGGTCAAACAGGCCGAGCGCGAGCACCTGCTCCGCGCGCTGGCGGTCGCCGGCGGCAAGCGCGTGCGAGCCGCCGAGCTGCTGGGCATCTCGCGCAAGAACCTGTGGGAGAAGCTCCGCGCGCACGGGCTGTCGGACTCGGACGTCGACGAGGAACGCGAGCCGTGAGGCTCCTTGTCGCCTAGCGCTCGGCCGGTGAGGCCGGCCACGTCACGCGGAACGTGGAGCCCGCGCCAGGCGTGCTCTCGACCTGCAGCGTGCCGCCGTTCTCATCGACGATGCTCTGGACCACCGTGAGCCCCAGGCCGGTCCCCTTGGCCTTGGTCGTGAAGAACGGTTCGAAGATGCGCTCCTTCGTGGCCGCGTCCATCCCCGCGCCGGTGTCACGCACCTCGAGGTGCACGCCATCGGCGCAACGGGCCGTCGAGACGTGGATGGTCCCCTTGCCCTCGATGGCGTCGGCTGCGTTGGCGACGAGGTTGACGATCACCTGCTCAACGTGGGTCTTGTCGGCGCGCGCCTCGTCGGCGTCGTCGTCGTAGGACGTCTCCAGCTCGACCTCGGGGGGCACGATGCTCCGGAGGATCGGCTCGAGGTCGCGCAGCACGCGATTCAGGTCGATCGCGTTCGCGCGCGACTCGCGCGGTCGGCTGAACGCGAGCAGCCGCGCGGCCAGGTTCGCGGCCTGCTGGCTGGTCGCGCGGAGCTCGCGCGCGTGCTCCGCCGCGGGGTGGTCGCCCTCGAGGCGTCGCAGCAGCAGGTCGCTGTGGTTGATGACGATGGACAACCAGTTGTTGAAGTCGTGGATGGCGCCCGCGGCGAGGTGTCCGACGGACGTCATCTTCTGCGCTTGCCGCAGCTCGCCGTTGAGGCGCTTGAACGCCGCGGCTCGCTTCTCCAGCTCGACGCTGCGCTGCTGGGCCGCGAGCCGCGCCGAGCGAAGCTGGCCGGAGAGGATGGAAACGATGCTTCCCTCGATGCCGCCGATGAGGATTCGGACGGCGTCGCGGGACGAGGCGATCGCCAGCGAACCGTAGGGCGCCACGAAGAAGTACGCGCAGAGCACCGAGAAGAGGGCCGTCGCGACGAGGCCCGGCAGCGTGCCGCCGAACCAGGCCGCGAACATGACGGCGCCGAGATACGCGGTGACGGGGACGCTGTGACCGATCCAGTCCGGGAACAGCAGCTTGACCCCGGTGACGGCCAGCACCGCCGCGACGGCGACCCCGCATGCGACGACCTTGTTCTCCCGCCAGCGCGCGGGCGTGCCCCCCGGCTCGGTCATTCGCGCGCTTCGGACGGCCGCACGTTGCGAAGCAGCAGCTCGCCCGGCAGCAACCCGAAGGCGGACGCGATGCTCACCAGCACGGCCAGGGAGGGGTTCGTGCGCCCCGCCTCGATGCTGCGGACGTACGCCGGCTCGACGCCGAAACGTTCGGCCGCCGCCTCGACCGTCCACCGCTTCTTCTGTCGAAGGAGCCGCACGGTGCGTGCGAGGCTGGTGGCGACCCGGCGAAAGTCTGAGCTCTCCCGGTGATGACGCGTTCGAGAGAGGGCGTTCACTGCAATGCTCGAAGATTCGGATGCCGCTGGTGGCCCGACGAGATCCTAAAGGATCACATTGGGAAGAAGTGTCTTAGCGAGACACGTGCCGTGACGGGCGCGCAGGTTTCTGGGTGGACCGCCCTCGCGAAGCGATGCGGTTCGGTGACGTGCGATACCGTTCGGTGACGCTCCGCGCGCGGCGCTACGCGAGCTCGTAGAGGAAATCGACGAACGAGCGGACGGCGGTATCCCAGCCGAAGAGCTTCGGGTTGTTCGATTCGATGAGGTAGTACTCGTCCGGAGCGTGGGCGCGGTCGCCGTGGCCCATGCCGAAGTGACCGGCCGGTAGAGCAAGAGGCTTGCCGGTGAACAGGTGGCCGGGCCACGAGCCGGCCATCCGCGGCCAGAGCATCGCGTCGATGCGAGCCTTCTTGTACGCGGCAACCTCGGCGCGAATCATCGCGGAGTCGGCGGACGTCGTCGTGGCCTCGTCGATGCCGCCGAGCACGTTCACCTCGATGTCGCCGAAGCCGCGCTTCGCGAGGTGCGCCTTCAGCTTGTCGATGGTGCCATCGGCGGTCATGTCGGGCACGAGGCGGATGTCGACCTTCGCCACGGCGCGGTGCGGCAGGACGGTCTTGCCGCCCGGGCCCGTGTACCCGCCGACGAGGCCCTCGATGCTCAGCGTCGGCTTCTGGCACAGGTCGACGAGGCTCTGGCGGTAGTCGACGTCGTGCGCCCAGCGTGCGACGCCGAGGGATTGCTTGCTCGTCGCCTCGTCCGACGTCCTTGCCACCATGTCGATCATCGCGAGCTCCGCGGCGCTGAGCGGCCGCACGGCGTCCATGAAGCCGTCGACCGCCGGGTCGCGGTCGGCCGTGATGAGCGTCGCGAGCGCCTGGACGAGCCGCCACGCCGGGTTGTCGACGCGCGCCGCCTCGCTCGAGTGAATGTCGGTCTTCGGCCCGCGACCCCACTTCTCGGAGCTGGCGACGAGCTCGAGCTCGATGTCGCCCTTGGCGCCCAGGTTGATGCCCACGGTGCCGTCGAGCGCCTGCGAGGCGTCGGGCATGAAGACGCCCATGCACTTCGCGAGGGCTGGCTGCACGCGCGCGTGACGCACGATTTGCGCGAGGTGGGTCGAGCCCACTTCCTCTTCACCCTCCGCGACCAGGACGAGGTTCACCGGAAGCTTCTTGCCCGCGCCGCGGATCGCGTGGAGCGCAGCGAGGAATGCCGCCTGCGGGCCCTTCTGGTTCACTGCACCGCGGCCCATCACGGCCTTGCCGAGGTTCGGCAGGTCCACGAGCGCCGCGTCCCAAGGCGGAGACGACCACTCCGAAGGATCGACCTGCTTCACGTCGTACATGAAGTAGAGGCCGACCGTGCGGGGCGCGCCGGCGTCGAGCGTCGCGAACACGCCGGGATGCCCGTCGGTGGGGATGCGCTCGACGACGCCGAAGCCGGCGTCGCGGGCCAGGCGCATCGTCAGGTCGCACCCTTCCTGCATCCCGCGGCTCTCCGCCGCGATCGACGGCTGCCGGATCCACTCCTGGAGCCGCTGCACGCCCTCGGCGCGCCGGCGCTCCGCCTCGGCGTAGATGGTGCGAAGGTCCGCCGCGTCGACGGTTCGCGGCGCCGAGGTCGCGCAGGCAGCAGCGGCGCTCGCGAGAAAGGTGCCGAGGAGATCGCGGCGCGTGACGAGCGGCGTGGGCATGACGTCGAGCAGGGTACGATGAGCTGTGTTCGTCGTCGCCATCGCGGAGCTGGCCGGCCGACTCGAAGACGAGGCGACCGCTCTCGGGGCCGATCTCGGCGCCACGCCGTACGACGCGCGGATGCTCCTCGTTTCCGGCCTGCCCGCGGTCGTCCGCACCACCGGCGACAAGGCGCAGGCGCTGGACCTCCTGGCGCGCCTCCGCGCACGTGGTCACGGGGCCGTGGCGTGCGACTCCGCGGCGGTGGTCGCCTCGGGCGCGATGGTGGCGATGCGCCGCTTTCGCCTCGGGCCCGCCGCGGTCACCCTCGACGATCGGTCCGGCGAGGCGCTCCCGTACGACGACGTGCTCGCACTCCTCCCCGCGGTCCACCGGACGCGTGCGCAAACGGAGACGAGCACGAGCGAGAAGAAACTGTCGATCGCGCGCGCCGTGGTCACGAGCGGGCTGTCGATGACCAAGACGGTGAAGAAGGAGAGCCACGCCTCGACGGAAGAGCGAGACAACGTGCTCTACCTGTTCCGGCGCTCGGGCGCGCCGCCCTGGCTCCTGCGCGAGGGTGGGGTCGGCGACTGGAGCGGTCACGGTCAGCCGCTCGCTGCCTCGCGCCTCGAGAACTTCCGTCTCACGGTCGGCGCACTGCGCGCGAAGGCGCCGGGAGCGACGTTCGACGACCGCCTCGTGACGCGCAAGGTGCAGGAGCGCGCGTCACTCGCCGTCGGCGCCGGAAGCAAGTCGATCACCTCGTCGTCCGACGCGAGCGTCGACCTGCTCGCCCACTTGCTGGCGCTTTGGATCGCCCGCTCTGCTTACCGCTGACGAGCGACTGGCAGAAGCGGACCGGGAGCGGCTAAGGAGAAGGAGCCGCTCACGCCATGGTCGACGGTCGAATCCAGACGAAGCAGGTCCTCGGGCCGGAGTCGCCGCTCTCGCGGGCGCTGCCGGGCTGGGAAATGCGCGATGGGCAGCTCGCGATGGCGGAGGCGGTCGAGATCGCGCTCGAGGAGGAGAAGCACCTGCTCGTCGAGGCGGGGACGGGGACGGGCAAGACGCTCGCGTACCTCGTGCCGGCGGTGCTCAGCGGCAGGAAGGTGGTCATCTCCACCGCGACGCGGGCGCTGCAGGAGCAGATCTTCGTCAAGGACCTGCCCATCGTCGCAGAGGCCCTCGGTGCGTACGGGATCCGCGTGAACGCCTCGCTGATGAAGGGGCTGGGGAACTATCTCTGCCTGCGCCGCTTCGCCGAGGCTCGCGCCAGCGGCGAGCACGCGCACGATCGCGATTTCGCGCGGATCGTCGGGTGGGCGCTCGCCACGCGAACTGGCGACCGCGCCGAGCTCGGCGATCTCGCCGAGGACGCGCGGGCCTGGCACGACGTCGCGTCGTCGAGCGAGACCCGCGTCGGCGCGGGGTGCGAGCACTTCGAACAGTGCTTCGTCACGCGCATGCGGCAGGAGGCCGAGGACGCGCAGATCGTCGTCGTGAACCACCACCTCTTCCTCGCCGACCTCGCGCTGCGCACCGGCCCGCGCGGGCAGCACGCGAGCGTCATCCCGGCCTACGACGCCGTGATCTTCGACGAGGCGCACCAGATCGACGACATCGCGACGGACTTCTTCGGGACCCGCGTGTCCAGCGCCAAGGTGGACGCGCTCCTTCGCGACGCCGAGGCGTCACTCGCGAGGGCCAACGCACTCGAGGCGCTCAAAAACGGCCCGGTGCGCGGCACGCTGGAGCAGGCGCGCGAGGCCTCGCGGGCATTCTTCGCGGCGATCGCATTCGACGCGGCGCGGGCGAACGGCAGGGGCGCACCCGGACCGGGCGACCGGCGCGTGCTCGGCGAGAATGACGTGAGCGACGAGATGCGCGAGACGCACGCCGCGCTCGACCTGAGGCTCGAGGCGCTCGAGTACATCGCGCGGGGGAGGGGAGGCGACGAGGCTCTGCAACTCGTGGCGCATCGGACGGCGGAGCTGCGCGATGCGATGCGCGACATCCTGCGCGGCACGCACGTCGACGAGGACGGCGAGGTTGGCGACGTCGTGCGCTGGATCGACGTCCGCCCGCGCAGCGTGGCGCTGGGCGCGAGCCCCGTGGACGCGGGATCCATCCTGCGCACGCGCCTCTTCGACCGGGTACCGACCGTCGTGTGCACGAGCGCGACGCTCGCGACGGGCGGGGGCTTCCACTTCACCAAGTCGCGCCTCGGCGCTCCGCCGCACGCCGACGAGGTGCTGCTCGCGTCGCCGTTCGACTTCGCCTCGCGCGCCGCGCTCTACCTGCCCGACGACCTGCCAGACCCGAACGATCCACGTTTCGAGGAAGAGGCCGCCGCACGCGTGGCGGAGCTCGTGAAGATGACCGACGGCGGCGCCTTCGTGCTCTGCACGTCGACGCGCGCAATGAAGTCGCTGAATGCGCTGCTGCGCGGCCGCGTCCCCGGGCCGCTCATGGTGCAGGGCGAGCGCCCGAAGCACATCCTCCTCTCTCGCTTCCGGGCGAGCGGGCGCGCCGTCCTCGTCGCCACCATGAGCTTCTGGGAGGGCGTCGACGTCCCCGGCTGGGCGCTGCGGCTCGTCGTCCTCGACAAGATCCCGTTCGCCCCGCCCACCGATCCCGTCGTCGCCGCGCGCTGCGCCCGCCTCGATCGCGACGGCGGCAACGGCTTCTCGCAGTACAGCGTCCCCTCGGCGGCGATGACCCTGAAGCAGGGGTTCGGCCGGCTCATTCGCTCGCAGAAGGACGCGGGCGTCGTCGCCATCCTCGACGGCCGCATCGTGCGCAAGGGCTACGGGAAGGCGCTCCTCGCGAGCTTGCCACCGGCGCGTCGCGTCCGCGACATGCGCGAGCTCGGCGCCTTCTGGGACGACATCCGCGGCTCGTGCTAGACGCGCCGGCACCATGAGCGAAATCCACGCCGTCCTCGGCCGCGTGATCCTCGATTCGCGCGGCAATCCCACGGTGGAAGTCGAAGTGCAGACCGACTCGGGCGCGGGGCGCGCCGCGGTGCCGAGCGGGGCATCGACGGGCGAGCACGAAGCCCTCGAGCTCCGCGACGGAGACAAGAAGAAGTGGATGGGCAAGGGCGTCGACAAAGCCGTCGACAACGTCAACCAGACGCTCGGGCCGTCGATCGTCGGGATGGACGCGCTCGACCAGGCCGCCGTCGACGGCGTGCTGCTCGAGGCGGACGGCACGCCCAACAAGAGCAAGATGGGCGCGAACGCCATCCTCGGCGTCTCGCTCGCGGTCGCGCGTGCGGCCGCAGAGTCCGTCGGCCTGCCGCTCTGGCGCTACCTCGGCGGAGTCAACGCGCGCACGCTGCCGACGCCGCTGATGAACATCGTCAACGGCGGCGTGCACGCCGACAGCGGGCTCGAGGTGCAGGAGTTCATGATCGTCCCCTCGGGCCTCCCGAGGTTCGGCGAGGCGCTGCGCGCGGGGACCGAGGTGTTCCACACGCTCAAGAAGCTCCTCAAGGACAAGGGCCACACGACGTCGGTCGGCGACGAGGGCGGCTTCGCGCCGAAGCTCGCGTCCAACGAGGAGGCGCTGCAGTTCGTGGTACGCGCCATCGAGGAGGCCGGGTACAAGCCGGGCAAGGACATCAGCGTCGCCCTCGACTGTGCCGCGAGCGAGTTCTTCGACAAGAAGAGCGGCAAGTACACGTTCGACAAGAAGCCGGTGACGCGCGAGGAGCTCGTCGCCATCTACGAGGGGCTGGCGTCGAAGTACCCACTCGTCAGCATCGAGGATGGGTGCGCCGAGGACGACTGGGACGGGTGGAAGCTCCTGACGCAGAAGCTCGGCGGCAAGCTGCAGCTCGTCGGCGACGACCTCTTCGTCACGAACGTGGAACGCCTGAAGCGCGGCATCGAGGGAGGCGTCGCCAACGCGATCCTCATCAAGCTGAACCAGATCGGCTCGCTCACCGAGACCCTCGACTGCATCCACATGGCGGACGTCGCCGGGTACCGCTCGGTCATCAGCCACCGCTCGGGCGAGACCGAGGACGCGTTCATCGCCGACCTCGCCGTCGCGACGAACGCGGGACAGATCAAGACCGGCAGTCTCTCGCGATCCGATCGCGTGGCGAAGTACAACCAGCTCCTGCGAATCGCGTTCGAGCTCGGCCGCGGCGGTATGTACGCCGGTCGCGAACCGTTCAACCGTGTGGCAAGGTGAGATCGAGATGAGCAAATCCAAGGTCGCGGTCCTCAAGGTCAAGCCCGAGTCGGTGCTCGCCGACACCGAACGTCTCTGCGAGCTCGCGGGGATGAAGGAGGCCCTCGCGCCGAACCGCACGACGATCCTCAAGGACAACATCTCCTGGCACTACCCGTTCCCCGGCGCGAACACGACGCCGTGGCAGATGGAGGCAACGATCCTCGCGCTGAAGAACGCCGGGTACGCCGACATCACGTGCGTCCAGAACAAGACGGTGGTCACCAACGCCTTCAAGGGCGAGGACCTCAACAACTACGTGCCGCTCTTCCGGAAGTACGACATCCCGGTGCTCTACAACTTCAAGGAGAGCGACATGAAGTGGGTCGAGTACCGACCCAAGGCGACGATGCACGTCCTGCACCGGATCTTCCCGGACGGCATCCAGATCCCCGATTACTTCTTCGGCAAGAACATCCTTCATCTGCCGACCGTGAAGTGCCACATCTACACGACGACGACCGGCGCGATGAAGAACGCGTTCGGCGGTCTGCTCGCGACCAAGCGTCATTACACGCACTCGTGGATTCACCGCACGCTCGTCGACCTGCTGGCGATCCAGAAGGAGATCCACTCGGGCATCTTCGCCGTGATGGACGGAACGACGGCGGGCAACGGCCCCGGACCGCGCACGATGATCCCGGTCGTGAAGGACTACATGCTCGCCAGCGCCGACCAGGTGGCGATCGACGCGGTCGCGGCGAAGATGATGGGCTTCGACCCGATGAGCCTCGAGTTCATCCGGGTGGCGCACGAGGACAAGCTCGGCGTCGGCGACCCGCGCGACATCGAGATCGTCGGTGACGATCCCGAGGCAGTGAAGAAGGAGAGCTGGGGGTTCTCGGTCGGCGACAACGGCGCCAGCATGGTGGGGGACCTCATGTGGTTCGGCCCCATGAAGCGCTTCCAGAAGATCTTCTTTCACACTCCCCTGGTGAACGCCTTCATCCTCGGCAGCGAGTTCTATCACGACTACTACCGCTGGCCGCTGAAGGACCGGCGCACCTTCGAGACGTGGAAGACCGAGACGACCTGGGGCCGCCTCTTCGCGCAGTACGAGCGCGGCGAGGGCCCGAGCGCAACGCGCCCCGCCGGCACGAACGGCGCGCGCACACAGGCGCACGCTGAGTGACATTCACGAGGAGGATCAGGAAGGCTTCCTTCTGATCTTCTGATCTTCCTGTTTCACTCTCCGGTAGTCTCGAGAGCAGCGTGAAGACGCTGCACCAGATGCTCGGGGAGCTCGCTCGACCCGAGGTGACCGAGTTCGCGGTCATGAGCGAGCGCCTCCCGTGCATCAAGGTCGGCGGCAAGTTCGAGCCCATCGACGACAAGGCGCGCAGCACCGAGGCAATCCTCGAGATGCTCGTGAGCGCCGGTGGCAGTCGCTACATCGACGACATGGTGACGCGGCCCGCGGTGTGGACGACCCGCATCGAGGGACTCGGGTCCATCGGCGTGCAGGCCATCATGAAGGACGGGCGGGTACAGGCACGCTTCAGCGTCGTGCGCCGCGCGTCGGTCCGCGCGATGCCGGCGCAGCACGCGCCGGCGCAGGGCCACGCGAAGAAGTCGATCCCGCCCCCGAAGCGTCCCTCGCGCAAGTCGATGCGGGCGATGGCCGCCGCGAAGGTGCCGACTCCGCCCTCCGACACCGCGGCGCTCGAGCGAGCGAGCGACCCGCACGTCAAGCCGGCTGTCGTGGTGTCCAGGCCGGCGAGCGTGAGGCCCGCGCCCGCGAAGCCTGCAGGCCCGCCCGAACCTGCGGCGCTGAAGGCTCTCGACTCGCTGCTCTCCACGGCGCGCGAGGTCGGCGCGAGCGACCTGCACGTCGTGGCCGACCGGCCGATGCTCTTGCGCGTCGGCGGGGAGCTGGCGCCGCGGGGCTCGCCCATCGAGGCGGCCAGGGTGGACGCGATGCTCGCGGCCGCCGTGCCCGAGCGCCTGCGCGCGACGCTGGAAGAGCGCGGTTCGTGCGACTTCGCCATCGACCGCGGCAGTCTCGGTCGCTTCCGCGTCAACGTCGGCAAGCAGCGAACGGGGCTCAAGGCGTGCTTCCGCCTCATCGCGCACGAGCTGCCCACGCTGCAGTCGCTCGGGCTGCCGCCCGAGATCGAGCGCGCGACGCACCACCACCAGGGACTGGTGCTCGTCACCGGGCCGACCGGGCACGGCAAGACGTGCACGCTGGCGGCCATCGTGGACATCATCAACCGCGAGACCACCCACCACGTCATCACGGTGGAGGACCCGGTCGAGTACGTCCACCCGCGCAAGAAGGCCATGATCAGCCAGCGCGAGGTCGGCACCAACACGCGCGCCTTCGCCTCCGCGCTCAAGGGGTCACTGCGCGAGGATCCGGACGTCATCGTCGTCGGCGAGCTGCGCGACACCGAGACGGTGCGCATGGCCCTCGCCGCGAGCGAGACCGGGCACCTCGTGCTCGGCACCATGAACACGCCGAGCGCCGCGAAGACCATCGACCGGCTCGTCGACCTCTTCCCCCCCGCCGACCAGCAGCAGGTGCGCATGACGCTCGCCGGCGGCCTGCACCTCATCGTCAGCCAGAAGCTCGTCCCGGCAGCCGACGGCAAGGGCATGGTGGCGGCCGTCGAGCTGCTCCCGGGCAGCGTGGCCCTCTGGAGCTTGATCCGCGACGGCAAGACCTACCAGATCCCCAGCCTGCAGCAGCGCGGCAAGGGCTTCGGGATCATCCGTCTCGACGAGTCGCTGCACGACCTGGTTCGCGCGGGCCGCGTGACGAAGGACGCGGCCCTGGCGGTCGCCGAGAATCCCGAGGACCTCGACGCGATTCTCTCGGGCCGCAAGCCCGCACCCGGCGCGCAGCCCGTGATGCCGCCGGGAGCCAAGCCCGAGGGCGCGCCGGGCTTGCTCGGCAAGGCGGGGCAGCTCTTCGGAAGGAAAGGGTGAGGGCGCGTGGCGAGGATCGACCTCCTGTTCGACGTGCTCATCTCGAAGGGAGGGAGCGATCTGCACCTCGGCGTGGGCTACCCCCCGATGATGCGGCTGCGAGGCGACCTCGTGGAGATGCGCGAAGGGCCCGTGACCACCGACGAGATGGAGACGCTGCTCTTCGAGATCGCGACGCCGGAGCAGCAGAAGACCATCACCGAGGTGCTCGACCTCGACTTCGCCTACGCGTACGCCGACAAGGCCCGCTTCCGCGCCAATTATTTCTACAAGCAGACGGGGCTCGCGGCCGTCTTCCGCACGATTCCCACCAAGGTCCTCACGCTCGACGACCTCAAGTGCCCGCCATCGATCCGCAAGCTCGCCGACCGCCGCGCCGGCCTGGTGCTCGTCACGGGGCCCACCGGGAGCGGCAAGAGCACCACGCTCGCCGCGATGATCGACCACATCAACAAGACGCGCGCGGCGCACGTGCTCACCATCGAGGACCCAGTGGAGTTCGTGCACGTGCCGCAGAAGGCGCAGATCACGCACCGCGAGATCGGGGTGCACGCCGCAACCTACGCCGACGCGATCCGCAGCGCCGGGCGCGAGGACCCCAACGTCATCCTCATCGGCGAGCTCCGCACCAACGAGACGATGAAGCTCGCCCTGCAGCTGGCGAGCTTCGGCATCCTCGTCTTCGCGACGGTGCACACCAACAGCGCGCCGGCCACGATCGACCGCATCATCAACGCCTTCCCGGCCGACGAGCAGCCCCAGGTGCGCGGGATGCTGAGCGAGAGCCTCACGGGAATCGTCGCCCAGCAGCTCCTCCGGACCGCGGACGGCAAGCGACGCGTCGCCGTGCACGAGATACTCGTCGGGTCGCCCGCGCTCGCGGCGATGATCCGCGAGAACAAGACGTTCCAGATACCGAGCCTGATGCAAGGCGGTCAGGCGCAGGGCATGCAGACGATGGACATGGCCCTGGAGCGCTACGTGCGCGACGGTACCGTGTCGCTGGAGGGCGCTCTCGAGAAGGCGATAGACAAAGAGAGCTTCGCGAAGGCCTTCAAGAAGGACGAGATGGCCCCTCTCTAGCGGCGGGGCGGCTTTGGCTCGTCGGGGAACGTCGGTCTAGGGCGCGGGAAGGCTCGTCTCGCGCAGGAGAGTGTCACGCCCGCGCAGGGGATAGCCCACCTCAGGTGCGGGATAGCCCATCTCGGGCACGGGATAGCCTGTCACGCGCAGGGGAGAGCCTATCTCGTGCGGTGGATAGCCTGTCTCGCCCGGGGGAGAGCCCATCTCGCGCACGGGATAGCCTATCTCACGCAGGCGAGGGCCTATCTCGCGCACGGGAGAGCCCGCCTCACGCGCGGCAAGGTCTATCCGACGCACGAGAGAGCCTATCTCGCGCCTGGGAAAGCAAGTCCTGCGCATGGGAAGGCCTCTGTCTCACGTGGGAAGCCCAATCCCGTGCAGCTGCAGGCTGGGTACGCGTTGCGGAACGTCGGGCATGTGCACCTGACCGATGGGTACGTGCGCGGGGACGCCCTTCGCGTGCGAGAAAACGGCGGACTCGCCCGAGGGAAAGCACCTCCTCTTCGATTCCTGACCTACACTTCGCCGCGGATGAAGGCTTTCGTCGTCCTCTTCGGCGTCCTGATGTCCGGGATGGTCGCTGCGTGCTCGACGGCGGCGTCGCCGACGGGCGGCGCCGACGGCGGCTACTGCGGGTCCAACGGGTACATCGCCCCGACCGGCGGCGCGTGCCCCAAGGGCACGTGCATGGCGCAGGGCACGAGCCAGCCGTGTTGCGGGTCGATCTGTCCGAGCTGCGAGAGCAAGGGGCTCGTGTCGTACGACGAGGCCGGCCAGTGCCCGCCGGGGCTCTGCCCCTCGGGCGATCAAACGGTGAGCCTCTCGTGCTGCGACACGTGCGGGCCCATCGGCGCCGAGAGCGCGCCCGAGGCGGGGCCCGACTCGTCGCCGGACGCGCCGTCCACGGCGAGCGACGCGAGCGGTCAGTAGCCCGGACCGATCTCAGGCCGCGCGCCGCGCCAGGCGGTCCCAGTCGGCGGCGATGCCGCTCGCGATCTTGTGCGCCACCGCCATGATCGGGAGCTGCGAGTTCACGCCGATGCTCGTGGGCAGCACGCTGCCGTCGGCGACGAAGAGGTTGTCCACCTGCCACGTCTCGCCGCTCTCGCGCACCACGCCTTCGCGCGGGTCGGTGCTCATCTTCGCGGAGCCCAGCGGGTGGAAGGCCGTGCACTCGATGCGGCGCATCGGCGGCGGTCGCGCGGCGAAGTCGTCGACCTCCTTCACGCTCTTCATCGTCTCGATGCCGAAGACGGGCATGGCCACCTCGCGCGCGCCGGCGGCGAAGGCCATCCTGCCGAGGATCTCGATGAGGCGCACGAGCCTCGGCCGGTCCTCGCGCGCCATGCGGTAGGTGACGAGCGGCTCTCGCCCGATCACGCGGTGCACGCTCCCGCCCCCCTCGTCGTGGATCATCCCGCCGAAGACGGCCATGTTCGGCGTGCGGTGCGCCAGCGCACGGTGCTTGCGACCCACGCCGGGGAAGCCCGCCGCGAGGACGCTGACGGGCGGGTAGACGCCGACGAGCGTGACCCCCTCCGACGCGAAGTGGTCGCTGAACACCGGCTGCATCGCGCCGTCCCACCCCTCGACCACCTCGTCGAAGAGGGCGCTCACGCGCACCGCCGGGTGCAGCGTCAGGTGCCGGCCCACGTGCCGCGAGTCGACGCCGCTCGCGCGCAGGAGCAGCGGCGTGTGCAGCGACCCGCACGCGACGACCACCACGCGCGCGCGCACCTCGAAGGGAACGCGCGCCCCGTCGTCCGTGATGAGCCGGCCGCGTACCCCGCGCGCGACGCCCGAGGTGACGTCCACGCGCTCGACGAGCGCGTCGCTCACCACGAGGGCGCCGCGCGCGGTCGCCTCGGGCAGGAAGGAGACGTCCACGCTCATCTTCGCCCCGTGCGGGCAGCCGAAGTTGCAGCGGGAGGCGCCGCGGCAGCCGCGCGTGTTGCGGCGCAGAGGCTTCATCGGGATGCCCAGCTTCGCGGCGCCGTCGGTGAACAGGTCGATCCCGCGCGAGCGCATCGCGTCCGGCACGGTCTCGACGTGCGCCACGCGCTCGACGACGCGGAAGTGCGGGTCGAGGCCCTCGGGCGTCATCGAGGTGAGCCCCAGGCGACCGGACCACTCGTGCAACACCTCGTCGGGGATGCGGAAGCAGACACCTCCCGTGAGCACGCTGGAGCCGCCGACGCATCGGCCCATGAGCAGCGAGATGAAGGGCGACCCGCCGAGGCCCACGACCGCCGAGAGGCCCGCCTCGCGCGCGCACCGCCGGAACATCCCCATCGGGGGCAGCTTGCCGTACTCGCCGGGCGCCACGAACGGCCCCTCTTCGACGACGACCACCGAGCGTCCCGCCCGGGCCATCTCGCGCGCCACCACCGCCCCACCCGCGCCCGAGCCCACGATGACCACGTCGGCACGCAGCGACAGCGGCGCACGGATCTCGCGCCCGCGCAGCACTTCCACCGCCGTCGGACCTAGGCCGCTGCTCTCAGCCACCGCTTCCTCTCGAGCCCCGGGTATCCCATGGCGCGCAGCTCCTCCGGCATCTCGAAGAAGATCATCGTGAGCAGCGTCTTGTAGGCGACGAACGCCAGCACGAGAGGGGTGAACCGCGACCGCTCCATGCGCTCGAGCAGCCGCACCCGCTCGTCGACGTGCAGGTCCTCGAACGGGCGCGCCGCCACGAAGAGCAGCACCGGCAGCCAGCGCACGAGGTCGAGCGCCAGGAGCAGCACCGGCCTGAGCTGCATGCTCACCGCGCCGACGTGCGCCTCGTAGGCGGCGACGACGGCATCGAGCTGCGCCTCGGTGGGACCGCTCTCGTGCTCGAAGAGCGCCCCCGCGATGGCCCGGACCGTGGTCCGGTGCCGGGGGGAGAGGGTGAAGCCGGGCATCGCGCCGCGAAGGATAGGACAAATCGCGCGCGGGCGAAGTAGGATGGCGCCGATGCACGCCGAAGATCCGGACTGGGGAGCATTCCTGCAGGCCGCCTTCCTCGCAGTGCTGGAGGCGGCCGACGAGGGGCTCATCGTCTTCGACGGTGACGGTCGATGCCGCATGATCGGGCGCCGCGCCGGGGAGCTCTTCGGGGTGGAGCCCGCCGCGCACGTTGGCAAGCCGCGGGCGGAGGTCCTCGCGGCGTTCGCGAAGGCGTGCGAGGAGCCGGAGTCGTTCCTGCTGGCGGTCGGCGCCGAGGCTCCCCTGGGTGTGCCCAAGGTGGTGGCCGACGTCGACGTGCGCCGGCCGCGTCCGCGCACCGTGCTCTGCAAAGGGGTCCCCATCTCGCGCGACGGGAAGTCCCCCGGGCGCGTGGTCTTCGTGCGCGACGTGACGCGAGAGCGCGCGGCCGAGCGGGCGACGAGGCAGCTGCAGGCGCGCATCGCCGAGCTGACGCCGTTCGACACGATCACGGGCCTTCTCAACCAGCGCCGCTTCCGCGAGGAGCTCGACCGGGAACACGGGCGGAGCACGCGCGCCTGGGACAGCTACGCCGTGATGCGTCTCGACATCGACGGGATGGGCGCCATCAACGACGAGTTCGGCGTGCCCATCGGCGATCAGGTCCTCGAGCAGGTCGCCACACGCCTCAAGAAGTGCCTGCGCGAGTACGACATCCTCGCGCGCTTCGAGGACGACGAGTTCGCCGTCCTGCTGCCGGGTGCCGACGCGATCGCGGCGCGCACGGTGGGCGAGCGGATCACGAACGCCATGGCGAAGGAGGCGGTCCTCGCGGCGGAGCGCAAGGTCTCGCTATCCATCGGCGGGGCGCTGTGGGTGCCGCCCTCGGCGGAGTCCTCCGGCGAGATCGTCAAGCGCGCCGGCCTCGCCCTGCGCGAGGCCCGCAAGCTGGGCGGCGGTCGCACGCACGTCGACGGGTGATGCTGATACCCTGACAGTAGTCACGTGCGCGACGCCACCGTCTACGCGAGCACTCTCCTCGAGCTGCACACGCTCGCGGGCGCGGCGGAGCGGCGCGCCGCGTGGCGGCAGTCGATGGCGACGCTCGCGCGCGCCGTCGCGGAGGACGGGGCGCGCCCGCTCGAGGGACTGCACCCCGAGGGGCTCGTGCTGGGCGTGCGCGCCGCGCTGGGAGCGGGGCTCGTCGACGACCTGGACTGGCTCGCGCCCGAGGCGGCGGGGGCGGCGCTCTACGAGCTGGCGTCGGCGCTGCCGCTGGGCCCCGAGCAGAGGGAGCTCGGCCGGCGCGTGCTTGCGCGCCTCATGGCGGCCGACGCGGCGACGTTCGTGGCCATCGCGTGGCGGATGGCACTCGGCGCCGGCAAGGGCCTCGGGAGCGCCCAGGTGCGCGCGCGCGTCGCGCTAGTGACCGAGCTCCCGATCTCCCTCGGCGTCTCCGACGGGCCCCTGGCGTTCGCGATTGCAGCGCGCCGCGAGCTGGCGCGCGAGTGGATAGGCGTGCCTTCCACGGGTTCGCTCGCCTCGCGGCGGCTGGCGGCGCGGCTCATCGAGCGTGCGGCGCGCGAGGCGGCACGGCGTGCGTCGTACGGCGACGAGCACGGCCTGCGCGTCTTCCGGTCGGACGCGGTGTCGCAGGCGTGGCAGCGCCTTCTCGCGGACCGCGAGTCGCTCGTGTGGCGGCACGTTGCGGCCGCGCGCGGGCTGCTCGCGCCGTGGGATCCGCCGATGGCCAAGGCGATGGCCGACGCCCTCTCCCCGGAGCTCACGCCCACGGAGTGGCGGCGCGCTGCGACGTCGGTCGCGGCGCACGTGGCCGTCGCGCCCGAGGCGGCGCTGTCGCTCGCCAGACGCTCGCTCAAGGACGGCCTGCTCGAGCGCGATCCGGGTGCCTGCTCCGCCTTCGTGTGGGGACTGGCGCGCGCGGCGGAGGCCGACCGCGACGCGGCCGCCGAGCTGCTCGACCTCGTGATGGAGGAGGCGCAGCCGGAGGTCGGCGAGGCAGTCGTGGAGCTGCGTGCCGAGCTGGGCGAGTCGCCGGTGGTCGATGCCGCGGCTTCGGCGGCGCTCGGGCTGCTCCGCAAGCGGGCGAGCGGAGGGGACGACGGCGCCGAGGCGCTGCTCCAGGAGGTCGCGCGCGACCTGGAGCGGGGGACCCGCGAGGACCAGCCCCTGCGGGAGCAGATCGCACGTGCCCTCGCGGCGTTCGCGTCGGATGGCGCGAAGGAGGCGTATGGCCTCGCGCGCGACGCGCTCGCGGCGGCGCAGGGTTCGCTCTACGCGCTCGAGGCGGTGAAGGCCGCCGAGGAGGACGCGTCGGGCAAGGCGGGCACCATCGCGCGCCGTACGGCCCTCGCCGTCCTCAGGGATCTGGACACGAGTCTGCTCGAGCGCGAGGTGCTCGCGTCGCTGCTGGCTCTGGGAGGCGGCGACGCGGCCCGCACGGTGGCCGACACGCTCGATCCGCTGCGCGACCGGCTGGGCGAGTGGATCCTCGCGCGCGAGGGGGCGCCGCTCCATTCGGCATCGGGCGGGGCGCCCGCCGTGCCGAAGCACGTGACCCTCTCGCTGCGGCGTCTGCGCACGCTGCTCCACCTGGTCGACGGCGACATCGGCGACGAGGAGACCGACGCGCCGCGTGCGGCGCGCCTGCGCAAGCGGTGGACTCGCATCGCCCGCGCCCTGCTCGACCGCTTCGAGAACGGTCCTGCGTCGCCGGTGCGGCGCACCGTCATGGCGGCCCTCGCCAGGGCGCTCGATGCTCTCGTGCGCGTGGGCGCGTGCGACGTGGTCGACGCGCTGCTGCTCGTGTCGCGCACGGTGAGCGATCCGGCCGAGCTGTCGACCCTCGCGGAAGCGTCGATGGACCCCGACCTGGTGCACGTCCTGCGTCGGTTCGCGCGCTTCTCCATGTCGGTCGAGGCCGATCCGGCGTCGTCGATGCCGGCGTTCGACGAGCTCACGCGCGAGATCGCCACGGACGCCGCGGGTCGCATCGACGGGCTTCGCACGGCGCTCGTGCGCCTGGGAACGGCGCTCGAGACGCTGTCTTCGGCGGCGGCCCTGCGCGATCTCGCGCCTGCCGCCGGAGGCGATCCGGAGGCCGTAGCGTCTCTCGAGGCGACGCTCGCCTCGGTCGCGAACCTGGCCATCGGCGCGCGTGCGCGACTCGCCCCCGACGGCAGGGCATCCGTCGCTCCGCCGCCCACGCGGACGCTCACGGTCGCCGTCTCGCGCGTCCTCTCCGGCGCCGAGCCGTCGCTCTCGGAGCAGGCCGTGACCGACGCGCTGGCCCAGCCGCTCGCCAGTGTCCCGCGCGCCCTCGGCGCCCTCGTGTCGGCCGTCGCTCGCCGGCTGGTCGGACTTCCGGTCGACGGGAAGCGCTCCACGAGCCTCACCAACATCCGCGCCGTCGAGGCGCTGCCCGCGTGGATCCCGGCGCGCCGCACCATCGGCGGCTTCTACGTCGTGCGCGGTCTGGGCTCCGGCGCGGTGGGCTCGGTGTTCGTCGTCACGCGCGTCGAGGAGAAGGGCGAAGAGACCGCCGAGAAGCTGGCGCTCAAGGTGCCCGAGTACTCCGCCAGCGCCGCTCGGTCGCTCTCGGAGGCGGAGTTCCTCCGGATGTTCCGCGACGAGGCGAGCGCGCTCATCGCCCTGCCGCAGCACCCGAACCTCGCGCGGTTCGTGACCTTCGACGCGGGCACGAAGCCCAAGCCGATCCTGGTGATGGAGTTCGTCGAGGGCGTGACCCTCGAGCGCGTGCTCGAGACGCGCGGTCTGGACACGCCGCGAGCGCTGCGCGTGCTCGAGGACGTGCTGAGCGGCCTGGAGGCGATGCACGCGGTGGGCGTCGGCCACCTGGACCTCAAGCCGTCGAACGTGGTGATGAGGCGAGGGGAGGAAGCGGTCCTCGTGGACTTCGGGCTCGCCGGGCGGCACCTGCGTCCCGGGTGCGCCACGGGGCCGTACGGCGCGCCCGAGGTGTGGGGAGCCGAGGACGCGTCGGGCGGCTCGGCCGGCAACGCGTCGCCGGCCAAGGCGGACATCTACGCCTTCGGGTGCATCGCCTTCGAGCTGCTCACGGGGCGCGTGCTCTTCGACGCCCCGAACGAGATGGCCCAGGTCGCGATGCACATCGTGCACGACGGGTCGCCGGAGCCCCTGCAGAAGCTCGCGGGCGAGGCGCCGCTCGCGCCCTTCGCGGCGCTCCTCTCCTCGACGCTGCGCCGCAACCCGGCGGACCGCCCGACGGCGACGGCGCTCCGCAAGGAGCTCGCGCGCATCAGCCCGACGATCTCGAAGCGACCCTGGCCGATCGACGGGGACGCTCCCGCGCGCTAGTTCCTCGGGCGTTGCCCCTCACGCCTCTTCCCGGCGAGCCCGATCCCGGCGGAGCCGACTGCGTCGCCTGCGGTCGCTGCTGTCATCACGGGCCGCGCACGGTTCACCTGCTCGACACGGACGAGGCGCGAGTGATGGCGTCGCCTGGCGGTGACGAGCTGCTCCGCCGCCTGACCGTGCTCGACGACACCCCTCCGGGTTGGCGGTTCGTGGTCAACGACGGCGAACACTGCGGTGCCCTCGACGTCACCGTCCCCGGCCGGTACCCGTGCCGCATCTACCCCGTGCGCCCCGACGACTGCAGGATCGTCGAGCCCGGCTCCCCCGCTTGCCTGGAGGCGAGGCGGCTCGGACGGCTTGGATCCAGCGTGGAGTTCACCCGACGCTGAATGTGCGAAGGGGTGGGTAACACAGACGCCGTCACTGGATCATTGTCGCCTCATCGGAACGTCGCCCTCGCCAGTTTCGGCCCGTGTTTCCAGGGCCCTGGCTGTCTGCTCGTGCCTGGCACCGCGGGTGCACTGATGTGGGACACGGAGAACGAACATCCCCATGAACTCCAGCTGGCCGATCCTTCTCGGCGTGTTTGCACTGGTCGTGGCCGCCTTCTGGTACGACGCCTCCAATGCCTCGGCGAGCGCGGCGAACGCGTCCGCGCATGTAGCGGAGGTGCGGTGATGCTCCCGCGCCTGCGTTTGCCACGTGCCCCCTTCGAGTCGAGCATCCAGCTGCGCGACGCCGACGAATCCGGTCCGCGCGCGGTCCACGTCGAGAGCGACGAGCCGCTCTCGCCCGAGGACGAGAAGCACCGCCGCGCGTACGCCGAGTGGCTCGCGCGCTTCGACAAGACCGCCGCCTGAGGCGAGGACCGCGTCTCCGTTGCGCGGCGGCTCTCGGACGCGCAGAATCAATGATTCAACGCGGAGGGTTGCGCCTTGCATCGCCGCGAAGAGACGCTGATTCCGCTCCCCGAGCACATCGAGGCCACCACCTCGGTGCGCAGCACGGTGCTCCTGACGTCGCTCCAGGCGCTCCGCGCACGGGGGTTCTACGAGCGGTACATCTCGCTGCTCCCGCCGCGATGGCACGAGGAGATGGCGGCGCTCGCCGGGCAGTTCGTCCCGGTCTCCGTCGCGCTCGCGCACTATGGCGCTTGTGACGGGCTCGAGCTGCCGGAGGAGGAGATCGTCGCGATCGGAGCGAGCGTCGGTCTCGTGGCGAACCGCTCCACGCTCTCCGCCGTGGTCCGCCTCGCGAAGGAAGCGGGGGTCACGCCGTGGGCCCCGCTGGGAATGATCGACAAGATCCTCGCGCACTCGTGGGTCGGGGGAGCCATCACGGTCGTCAAGATCGGACCGAAGGACGCTCGCCTGGAGTGGCACGAGCAGCCGTGCGCGGCGTCGAGATACTTCCGCCTCGGGTTCGTGGGGGTGCTGACGGAGCTCGGCGGCCTCTTCTCCAGCAGTCCGTTCGTGAAGATGATCGAGGCGCGCTGCGGGGAGACCTTCATGTCCTACCGGCTCCAGTGGGTGTGAAGGGCGCGCCGTAGTAGGCTGCGCCCGCCGTCATGTACGACAACGCGAAGAGCATCTACGCCAAGACGCTGGAAGAGATACGCGCAGCCGGGCTCGAGAAGCGAGAGCGCCAGCTGCTGGGGCCGCAGGGCGCCTCCATCCGCGTGCGCGAGAGCGACAAGCCCGTCCTCAACTTCTGCGCGAACAACTACCTCGGGCTGAGCTCGCACCCGCGCGTGCTCGAGGCGGCGCGCCACGCGCTCGACGAGTACGGGTTCGGCCTCTCCAGCGTCCGCTTCATCTGCGGGACGCAGGACGCGCACCGGAAGCTCGAGCAGAAGGTGGCGACGTTCCTCGGCACCGACGACTCGATCCTCTACTCGTCGTGCTTCGACGCGAACGGGGGGCTCTTCGAGACGCTGCTCGGCGAGGAGGACGCGATCATCAGCGACGCGCTCAACCACGCCTCGATCATCGACGGCATCCGCCTCTGCAAGGCCGACCGCCACCGCTACTCCCACGGGGACATGGGGGAGCTCGAGGAGGCGCTGAAGAAGACGCAGGGCAAGCGCCTGCGCATGGTCGCGACCGACGGCGTCTTCTCGATGGACGGAGACATCGCGCCGCTCGAGCGCATCTGCGATCTCGCCGACAGGTACAAGGCGATGGTCATGGTGGACGACAGCCACGCCACCGGCTTCGTCGGCAAGACCGGCCGCGGCTCGATCGAGCACTGCGGGGTCATGGGGCGGGTCGACGTCGTCACGTCCACCCTGGGCAAGGCGCTCGGGGGCGCCGCCGGCGGGTTCACCACGGGCCGGCGCGAGATCGTGGACCTGCTGCGCCAGCGTTCGCGGCCGTACCTCTTCTCGAACACGGTGGCGCCGGCCATCGTCGGCGCGAGCATCGCCGTGCTCGAGCTGCTCTCGTCCACGACCGAGCTGCGCGACCGCGTGATGGACAACGCGCGCCGCTTCCGCGAGGGCGTGACGCGCGCCGGCTTCCAGATCAAGCCGGGCATCCACCCCATCGTGCCGATCATGATGAGCGGGCCCAAGGCGGCCGACGGCGGCGACGCGCGCCTGGCGCAGGACGTGGCCGCGGCGCTGCTCGAGGAGGGCATCTACGTCATCGGCTTCTCGTACCCGGTCGTGCCCAAGGGGCAGTCGCGCATCCGCGTGCAGCTGTCTGCGGCGCACACCCCCGAGATGGTCGACCGTGCAATCGACGCGTTCACCCGCATCGGAAAGCGCTTCGCGCTCATCTGAACCGAGCATGAGCAGCGCCAACGGCGTCGACCTGAACGACGTGGCCACCTTCGTGCGGGTGGCGCAGGGGGGCGGGTTCACCGCGGCGGCCAAGGGGCTCGGCGTCCCCAAGTCCACCGTGAGCCGCGCGGTCGCGCGCCTCGAGGGCGCCCTCGGCGTGCGCCTCGTGCACCGCACGACGCGGGCGCTCGCCCTCACCGACGCCGGGCGCTCCTACTTCGAGCGCGTGCGGGGCGCCGTCGCCGGCCTCGCCGACGCCTCGGCCGACGTGGTCGACATGGGCACCGAGCCGCGGGGCACCATCCGCATCACGGCTCCGGTCGACCTCGGGCAGCTCCTGCTCGCCGACGTCATCGCGCGCTTCGTCGAGAAGTATCCGCAGGTGCACTTCGAGGTGTCGCTCACGGGCCGCGTCGTCGACCTGGTGGGGGAGGGGTTCGACATGGCGGTCCGCGCGACGCCGCTGCACGACTCGTCGCTCGTCGTGCGCAAGCTCGGGTCGGCGGACCTGGGGCTCTTCGCGGCGCGCGCGTACCTTCGTGCCCACGGCACGCCGGCCAAGGTGGCGGACCTCGCGGAGCACGAGTTCATCGGCTTCCGCCCCATGTCCTCCTCCAACGGCGTGCCGCTCGCGCTCACCGGGCCCGAGGGGGCGGAGCATGCCGAGGCGCATCCGAGCATCGTCGTGGACGATCTGCTCTTCGTGCACAGGCTCATTGCCGCCGGCAGGGGCATCGGCGTGCTCCCCCTGTTCTTCTTCACGGGGGTGTGCGCATCGAAGCGCGAGAAGGACGACCTGCAGCGCGTCCTGCCGCAGCACGTCGTGCGCAGCGGGACACTGTCGCTCGTGGCGCCGAGCGCGCGCCAGGAGCCGCGGCGGGTGAAGCTCTTCCGGGAGTTCCTGCTCGTCGAGGCCAAGCGGCTCGGCTTCGGATCCTGATGTAACATCCGCCCCCACTTGGAAGGAGCACCAGGATGCCTCGTACCGTCGTTCTCGTGACGGGAGCCAACGGCGAGATCGGACGCTCGCTGCTGCAGACGCTCGCGCGCGACGGCGGGTTCGACGCCGTGACGCTGGACCTCACGCCGCTGCCGGATGCGGCGCGCTCGCTGGTGACCGCCAGCTACGCCGGCAACATCATGGACCGCTACCTGCTCGACCAGGTCGCGGCGCACCACGAGGTGGACATGGTGTTCCACCTGGCGGCGCTGCTCTCGACGCGCGGCGAGCGCGATCCGGAGCTCGCGCACCAGGTCAACGTCGAGGGCACCCTCAACGTGCTGCGCATGGCGGCGAACCAGTCGTCGCGCCTGGGGCGGCCCGTGCGGTTCCTCTTCCCGAGCTCCATCGCCGTCTACGGCCTGCCGAGCCTCGAGGAGAAGCACAAGATGGGGCGCGTGCGCGAGGAGCAGTGGAACGTGCCCATCACGATGTACGGCTGCAACAAGCTGTACTGCGAGCACCTCGGCCGCTACTTCACGTTCCACGCGCGGCAGCTCGGCGCCCTGTCGACGGCGGCGCGCCTCGACTTCCGCGCCCTGCGCTTCCCGGGGCTCATCTCGGCCGACACCGTGCCGACGGGCGGCACGAGCGACTTCGGGCCCGAGATGATCCACGCCGCCGCCAAGGGGGCGCCCTACTCGTGCTTCGTCCCGCCCGACGCGAAGATCCCCTTCATGGCGATGCCCGACGCCGTGAGCGCCATGATGGCCCTCGCGCGCGCCGACCGCGAGCGGCTCTCGTCGTGCGTGTACAACATCCGCGCCTTCAGCCCGAGCGCCGGGGAGATCGCCGAGCGCGTGAAGCGCGCCTTCCCGCAGGCGCAGATCGAGTACGCGCCCGATCCGGTGCGCTCGCACATCGTCGCGTCCTGGCCCGAGGACCTGGACGACTCGCGCGCCAAGGCCGAGTGGGGGTGGAAACCCGCGTACGACTGGGACCGCGCCTTCGACGAGTACCTCGTTCCGAGCGTCAAGGCCCGGTATGCCACGCGCTAGCGGGTCACGCGCGCTGGCCGTCGCGGCGGTCCTGGCCGCGAGCACCCTCGCGCGCGGGGCCGCGGCGCAGCACAGGCCGCTGCCGACGACGCTCGTCGCGCTCGACTCGACCGAGGGCCAGCGGCTCTTCGAGGAGGCCGACGCGCGCGCCGACTACTGGAACCTGAGCGAGCAGTACGTCACCCAGCGGAGCGGCAACTTCTGCGGCGTCGCCAGCGGCGTGATGGTCCTCGGCGCCCTGCAGGTGACCGCGCCGATGGACGACCAGCTCGGCGCGCCCGCGTTCACGCAGGACAGCTTCTTCAACGAGTGCGCGCGCCGCGTGCTGTCGCCGACGCTCATGCCGGGGATGACGATCGACCAGCTCGCGGATCTGCTCCAGTGCCACCCGGCCACGGCGCACGCCGTGCACGCGGCCGACACGACGCTCGCCGACTTCCGTGCCCTCGCGGCGAAGAATCTCGCCACGGCGGGCGACTACCTGATCGTCAACTACGACCGCGCCGGTCTGGGCCAGGAGCACATGGGCCATATCTCGCCGCTCGGCGCGTACGACGCGAAGGCGGACAAGTTCCTCGTGCTCGACGTGGCCCGGTACAAGTACCCGCCGGTGTGGGCGGATGCGGCCGCACTCTTCGCCGCGATGAGCACCGACGACTTCGTCTCGGGCAAGACGCGCGGCTTCGTCGTCGCCTCCGCGGCGCCCGTGGCTCCGGGCCCCGTGGGCGCGCGCACCGCGCGCAACCCGATCCACATCGCCGAGGCCATCGGTCTCGGGCTGTTCCTCCTCGGCGTCGCCCTCGGCGCCGGGGTGCAGACGTGGCGCCTCAAGCGCCGCTACCGGGCGAAGGCCAGCACTCAGAGCGGGTAGACGCCGTCGCAGGCGGTGGGATCGGTCCAGCGGTCGACCCACGCGCCGTTGTCGCACTGGTACCAGGCGTCGTCGTACTTGCTCTGGACGCACGCGTTGGCGGGCATCTCGCGAGCGAGCGTGTCCGAGTAGCAGCCCTTGGGGGCGCTGCCGCCGCCACCGCCACCGCCGCTGCTGCCGCCGTACGCATTCAGCACCGCCTGCGCGTACGCGATGCGGTTCGACTGGTCGCACGTGCCGCAGCCCTCGAACCGGTCCTGGAAGACGATGGTCGCCTGCGTCAGGTTGGTGCTCGCGCGCAGCTCCGAGAGGCCGTAGCCCGAGAACGTCTCGAGCTCGTACCAGACGAAGTCGAGCTGCGGCGTGAGCGACCACTCGTTCAGGCCGTGCGCGCTCGCGTACCAGACCATGTTGTCGTCGTGGTCGGCGTTCCACCGCCCGCCGACCGACCACTGGGCGATGCCGCGCCCGGGGCCGCCGCCGTACTGGATGGCCGTCGCGTCCACGTCCGACTCCTGCTGCAGGTTGCCGACGATCGCGGCGGCCTGGAAGCCCTTGAGACCCTTGCCGACGAAGAACTCGTAGGCCGTGTGCTCGGCGCTGGAGACCTCGGCGCCCTCGGTGCCGACGGATTCGCCGCCTCCTGACGCGGCACTGCAGCCGACCGTCGCGAGCGGAATCGTGGCGAGGAGATAGGGAGCGAGGACGAGGGAGCGGAGGGCGCGCTGGCTCATGGCCGCCTCCCATTGCCACCGGTGTGCCGAGATGGGGGCTCGCGTGGGCGCGCGTCTCCGTGGCGTCATCGGGGTGGCGGCTCGTGGTGCCTCGCGAGTGCTCGCGACGCGCAGCGGACTTGCCCGGTTCGAGCGGTTCCCCGCGGGCACCGGTGGATTTCCCCGGCACCATCCGATGGGGGGGCGTCGTACCATGCGCCCCCATGACGGACGGCAAGCGGGACGACGACGCGAAGGACGCGCAGCGGTTCGGCAGACGCAACCTGTTCCTCGGCATCGGAGGCGCGGCGGCCGTCGTGCCCCTCGCCGAGTCGTGCGCCCCGCAGGCGAAGGCGCCGCTGGGGGGCGGCGGCGTCGTGGGCCCAGGCGCCGTGAACGTGACGCTCGTCGTCAACGGCACCGAGCACCGGGTCGCCGTGGAGCCGCGGCACACGCTCGCCGAGGTGCTGCGCGATCAGCTGGCGCTCACGGGGACGAAGGTCGGGTGCGATCGCGGCTCGTGCTCGGCGTGCACCGTGTGGCTCGACGGGGCGCCGGTCTGCGCGTGCACGACGTTCGCCCTGGAGGCGGTGGGGCGACCGGTCACGACCATCGAGGGACTCGCCAGGGGTGACCAGCTCCACCCGGTGCAGCAGGCGTTCATCGACGCCGACGCGATGCAGTGCGGCTTCTGCACCCCCGGGATGGTCATGAGCTGCGCGGCGCTCCTCGGGCGCTCGCGCGAGCGCGGCACGGCGGTCACGCTCGACGACGTGCGCGCCGCCACGAGCGGCAATCTGTGCCGATGCGGGACGTACCCCAAGGTCTTCGAGGCGACCCTCGCCGCCGCGCGACGAGAGAGAGGAGCGTGACGCCATGGCGGATCAGGTCACGGTGAAAGTTCCCGTCGGCATCGCCGGCGAAGGGATGACCGAGGTCGAGCGCACCATCGGCGCCGACGAGCCGCCGCCGCTCGCGATCAACGAGAAGCTCGCTGTCGTCGGCAAGCCCACGCCGCGCCTCGACGGGCGCCAGAAGGTCACCGGCGCCGCGCGCTACACGAGCGACGTGCGGCTGCCCGGGATGCTCTGGACGCGCATCGTGCGCTCCACGCTGCCGCACGCGCGCATCCGCGCCGTCGACATGAGCGCGGCCCAGCGTGCGCCCGGCGTGCGCGCCGTCGCGCTCGTGGACCACCTCCTCGGCGGCGCCGAGCTCCGCGACAGGAGCAAGGAGCCGGCCTCGCAGTACCCCGTGGTGCGCTACGTGGGGCAGCCCATCGCGGCGGTCGCGGCGGTCACGCAGGCGGCGGCCGACGAGGCGGCGCGCCTCGTGCGCGTCGAGTACGAGCCGCTGCCGTTCGTCATCGACGTCGAGGAGGCGCGCAAGCCGGACGCGCCGCTCGTCTTCCCCGGGCCGGCCGACGCGGAGGGGAGCGCGGGCGGCGGCGGCGGACCCGCCGGCGTACCGCAGACGGGCAACGTGCGCGGCCCCAACAAGAGCGGCCCTGGCGGCCCGCCCATCGGCGACGTCGAGCGCGGCCTCGCCGAGGCCGAGGTGGTCGTCGACGCGACGTATCGCACGCAGGTGCAGACGCACAGCGCGATGGAGACGCACGGCGTCGTGGTCGACTGGCGCGACGACGGGCTCACCGTCTACGCGTCCACGCAGGGCACCTCCTCGGTGCGCGACGAGCTGGCCGAGGTGCTCGGCATCGACAAGGGCAAGATCCGCGTCGTCACCGAGTTCATGGGCGGCGGCTTCGGCGCCAAGTTCGGCGCGGGCAACTACGGCGTGCTCGCCGCGCGCCTCTCGCAGATGGCCCACGCGCCCGTGCGCGTGATGCTCGACCGGCGCGAGGAGCACGAGAGCGTCGGCAACCGGCCGAGCAGCGTGGCGCGCCTGCGCATCGGGGCGAAGAAGGACGGCACGCTGACGGCGATCCACTTCTCGTCGTACGGCACGGCGGGCACCGGCACCGGCGCGGGGGCAGGGGGGCCGGCGAAGAACCTCTACCCGTGCCCCAACGTGCTCGTCGAGGAGAGCGACGTCTTCATCAACGCGGGCCCCGCCGCGGCCTTCCGCGCGCCCGGGCACCCGCAGGGCGCCTTCGGCCTCGAGCAGTCGATCGACGAGCTCGCCGAGAAGCTGGGCATGGACCCGCTGGCGCTGCGCGACAAGATCGACACGCAGCAGGAGGGCCTGCTCGCCGACGCGGCGGCGCGCAAGGTGGAGCGGCGCATCGGCGCGCAGAAGGTCGAGTGGGCGCGGCGGCGTCGCCCCCCGGCGTCCGACACCGGGACCGTCAAGCGCGGCATCGGCGTGGCGCAGGCCATCTGGTACCGCTTCGTGAACCTGGACTCGGCGTGCGAGGTGCGCATCGGCCGCGACGGGTCGATCGAGGTCCTCAGCGGCGTGCAGGACATCGGCGGCGGCATCCGGACGGCGCTCGCGCAGGTGGTCGCCGAGGAGCTCGGGGTGCGCCCCGAGAAGGTCACCGTGCGCATCGGCGACACGAGCTACCCGCCGGGCCCCGCCTCGGGTGGCAGCGTGACGACCGGATCGATCACCCCCGCCGCGCGCAACGCGGCGTACAAGGCGAAGCAGGCGGCGGCCGGCGGCATGCGCACCGAGCAGGTCTCGGCGCAGGCCACGCGCAGCGACGACTACGGCGGCTTCGTGCAGGGCAAGGGCGGCCGCTCGCACCGCGGCATGGGCATCGGCGGCTACGGCGGCGTGCAGTTCGCCGAGGTCGCCGTCGACGTCGAGACGGGGGTCGTGAAGGTGGAGCGCGTCGTCGCCGTGCACGACTGCGGGCGCCCCATCAACCCGCTCGCCGTCGAGAGCCAGATCAACGGCGGGATCATCCAGGGCATCTCCTACGCGCTCTACGAGAACCGCGTGCTCGATCGCAGGAGCGGCTGGATGCTCAACGCCAACTTCGAGCAGTACAAGATCGCCGGCGCCCGCGAGATGCCGCAGATCGAGGTGCACCTCATCGAGGAGTACCGCGGGCGGAGCTCCACGGACGCGGGCGGAATCGGCGAGCCGGCCACGGTGGCGACGGCGGCGGCGCTCGCGAACGCCGTCTACAACGCGACGGGGGTGCGCGTGCGCGAGCTGCCCTTGACGCCCGAGCGGGTGCTCGAGGCGCTGCAGCGCAAGAAGGAGGTGCACGGATGATCCCGCGATTCGAGTGGACCAACCCGCACGATCTCGGTGACGCGCTGGCGCAGCTCGGGCCGACGAGCGTCCCCAAGGCGGGCGGCGTGGAGCTGATGGACCTCCTCAAGGAGAACCTCGTCTCCCCGGCGCGCCTCGTGAACCTGCGCGGCATCCAGGGGCTCGACAAGGTGGAAGACCACGGCGCCCAGGGCTTCCGCATCGGACCGCTCGTCACGCTGGCGATCCTCGCGGTCGACGGGGGCCTGCGCGGCCGCTATCGCGCGGTCGCCGACGCGGCGGGACACGCGGCGACGCCGCAGATCCGCAACATGGCGACGCTCGGGGGCAACCTCCTGCAGCGGCCGCGCTGCTGGTACTTCCGGAGCGAGCACTTCGAGTGCCGGCGCAAGGGCGGCGGGCATTGCTTCGCCATGAACGGGGAGAACCAGTACCACGCGGTCTTCGCGCACTCGGCGTGCGCGGCGGTGCACCCGTCGTCGCTCGCGCCGGCGCTGATGGCTCTCGGAGCGAGCGTGGAGCTCACGAGCCCGCGCGGCAAGCGTGTGGTGCCGCTCGAGCAGCTCTACGTGCCCGCCGAGACGGTCACCGTGCGCGACACGGTGAAGGAGGACGACGAGATCCTCACGGCGGTGCTCCTGCCGGCGACGACCGCCGGCTCGGCGTACGTGAAGCACGCCGAGAAGGAGTCGTACGACTGGCCGCTCGTCGAGGCCGCGGTCGCCCTCGATCGCGACGGCGGCGGCAAGGTGACGCGCGCCTCGGTGCTGCTCGGCGCGGTGGCGCCCGTGCCCTGGCGCGCCAGGGCGGCCGAGGCGGCCCTCGTCGGTC
>DATJYG010000906.1:0-2118 GCA_035499695.1 Polyangiaceae bacterium | reverse complement strand
GTGGTGAGAGCCCACAACAAACCTCTGCGCTCTCCTCTCCTCTCTGCGCCTCTGCGGTCAAGAACCCAAAGCGAGCGCCCACGGGCCGTGGAAGTTCGT
Organism: Polyangiaceae bacterium; assembly: GCA_035499695.1. Classification (GTDB taxonomy): domain Bacteria; phylum Myxococcota_A; class Polyangia; order Polyangiales; family Polyangiaceae; genus Palsa-1150. The sequence goes on along the minus strand of DATJYG010000906.1, from coordinate 2,019 downwards.
GATACCACCGGGGTTAGTCACCGTGGCCGCAGCGACTTCCATCGCCGAGGCTAGCCAGCCGACCTCCGCCGGCCGGGCGTCGCTGGTGCACGTCGAGGCGCCCGAGGCGTTGCTGGCGAGGCTCGCGACCGACCCGGCGCACGGGTTGACCGAGACCGAGGCGACGGCTCGCCTGCACCGCGACGGGCCCAACGAGCTGCCGAAGCCCGTCGGCAAGAGCGCGATCAAGCAGCTGCTCGGGCAGTTCTCGAACCCCATCGTGCTCACGCTCGTGGCGGCGGCGGTCATCGCGATCATCGACGGCGTGAGCCGGACGAACGAGCCGGCGATGGTCCGCTTCGGCGACGCGACGGCCATCATGCTCATCGTCGTGCTCAACGCGGTGCTCGGCTTCTACCAGGAGCGGCGTGCCGAGGCAGCGCTGGCGGCCCTCGAGAAGATGCAGACGCCCAACGCGCGCGTGAGGCGCGGCAACGAGGTGAAGATCGTCGCCGCGTCCCTGCTCGTCACGGGCGACATCCTCGAGCTCGAGGCGGGCGACGCCGTGCCGGCCGACGCGCGTCTGCTGCAGACGGTGAACCTCGCGGTCGAGGAGAGCGCCCTCACCGGCGAGAGCGTCCCGGCGCAGAAGGACGCGCTCGCGGCGGTCGCCGACGACGCGCCGCTGGGCGATCGCGCCACGATGCTCTTCGTCGGCACGAGCATCGTGCGCGGAAAGGGCCGCGCGGTCGTGTCGTCGACCGGCGTGCACACCGAGCTCGGGAAGCTGTCGGCCCTCATCCACCGGCCGCGCGACCGCCGCACGCCGCTGGAGGAGAAGCTCGAGTCCTTCGGGGCGCGCATCCTCTGGGGCTGCCTCGCCCTCTCGGCGCTGCTCTTCGTGCGCGGCATGTTCAAGGGCGACCGGAGCTGGCACGAGCTGCTGCTCGAGGCGGTGAGCCTCGCGGTCGCGGCGATCCCCGAGGGGCTGCCGGCCATCACGACGATCACCCTGGCGCTCGGGATGCAGCGCATGGCCAAGCGCGGGGCGATCGTGCGCAAGCTCGCGGCCGTCGAGACGCTCGGCGCCGCGACGGTCATCTGCACGGACAAGACCGGCACGCTCACCCAGAACGAGATGACCGTGCGCGAGGTGTTCGTCGGCGGCGCGCGCTACCACGTCACCGGGACGGGGTACGACCCGCGCGGGGGGATCCTCGACACGATCAACCAGCGCGTCGAGCACCCGGAGGGTCCGCTCAAGGACCTGATGACGACGCTCGCGCTGTGCAACAACGCGGTCCTCCAGAAGCTCGGCGAAGACTGGAGCGTGCAGGGCGACCCGACCGAGGGCGCGCTGCTCACGCTCGTCGCCAAGAGCGGCCTGCAGCGCGAGACGATCACGAGCAGCAACCAGGTGGTCAAGGAGCTGCCGTTCGACAGCGACCGCAAGCGCATGACCATCGTGGCGCTCGACGAGATGGGGCGCGAGGTGGTGCACACCAAGGGCAGCGCCGACGTGCTGCTGCCGCTTTGCGCCGCCTACGAGGGGCCGAACGGGCGCGTGCCCCTCGACGACGAGATGCGCCGGGCCATCCTGCACGAGGCCGAGGAGATGAGCGGGCGCGCCCTGCGCGTGCTCGGCATGGCGCGGCGCGAGCTCGGGACGCACCACGACGGCGAGACGCCGAGCGAGCACGCGACGCACGATCCGAACCGGCCGAGCATCGAGATCGAGAACCGGCTCACCTTCCTCGGGCTCGTCGGGATGATCGACCCGCCGCGCGAGGGCGTGAAGGAGGCGGTGCGCCTCTGCGCCGAGGCCCACGTGCGCGCCGTCATGATCACGGGCGACCACAAGCTGACGGCCGTGGCGATCGCGAAGGAGCTGGGGCTCTGGGACGAGCACGCGCTCGCGCTGACGGGGCACGAGCTCGAGAAGCTCGGGCCGGGCGAGCTCGACGCGTGCATCGACAGGGTGCGCGTCTTCGCCCGCGTCACCGCCGAGCAGAAGCTCCGCATCGTCGAGGCGTTCAAGCG
>DATJYG010000905.1:0-13040 GCA_035499695.1 Polyangiaceae bacterium | reverse complement strand
GAACGGGATGCCCACCACGCTCGGTAGCCCGATGGGCGGGATGATGATCAACCCGATGGGCGGCGCGTCGCTCGACCTCGACGCAGGCCTCCAGAACATCGGGATGAACCTCCAGCAGTCGTTCGGCGGGGCGGGCGCGCCCGGTGCGCTCACGCCGGGTGCGGCCCCGGGCATCATGGGGGTGCACTGATGCGCGCGTCCCACCCCCGCGCGGGCCGCCGCGGCATGACGATGATCGAGGTCATGGTCGCGCTGGCCATCTTCGCCATGATCGCGGTGCTCATCCACGGCGTCATCGATTCGCTCTCCCGCGGGCGCAAGGGCGAAGGGCTGCGCGCGGAGCGCGCCCACCAAGGGCGTGAGGCGATGCAGCGCATCGTGCGCGATCTGTCCGGCGCGTACCTGTCGATGCACGTCAACGCCATCCCGGCCCTGCAGACCGAGCGGACGGCGTTCGTCGGCAAGAGCTCCAATCCGTACGACCGCATGGACTTCACGGCCTTCGCCCACCTACGCACCGAGCGCGACTCACGCGAGTCCGACCAGGCGGAGGTCGGGTACTTCGTCGTGGCCGATCCCGACGCCACCGACAAGATGGACCTCGTCCGCCGGGAACAGACGCCCATCGACTACGACCCGCTCAAGGGCGGCGTCGTGAATGTCGTCGCCGAGGACGTCCTCAAGTTCGACGTCCGCTTCCTCGATCCCATGACGGGCATGTGGGTCGAGACCTGGGACTCGATGCAGGTGATGGGGCAGCCCAACCGCCTGCCGCTCGAGGTGGAGATCATCCTCGAGCTCCGCGGCGTCGGCGAAGGGCCACCCTACAGCTACACGACGAAGGTCTTCCTCCCCATCCAGACCCCCCTCAGCTTCGGGATCACGCAGTGAGTGCACCGCCGATCGGCCGGGCCGCACGGAGGGCACGCAGGCGAAGCCGGGAGCGGGGCGTGGCGCTCATCATGGTGCTCGGGGCCGTGGCGATCATGATCGTCATGCTCGCCGAGTTCCAGGACGACGCCGGCGCCGAGTTCGCCGCCGCCACCGCCGCGCGCGACGGCATCCAGGCCGAGTACTTCGCGCGGAGCGCGGTGAACCTGACGCGCCTTCTCATCGCCTCCGAGCCGACGATGCGCCAGGGCATCGCGCCGCTCTTCATGCTCATGAAGCAGAACCCGCCGCAGCTCCCGGTCTGGGAGTACTCCGACCGCATCCTCGGCGCGTTCAACGACAAGGACGGCTCGGGGGACTTCTCGCAGCTCTCGGGTCTCGACCTCTCGCTCGGCAAGAACCTGGGCCTCAAGGGCGGCCACTTCGAGGTCACCGTCGTCGACGAGGACGCGAAGATCAACGTCAACATGGGAGCGTCCAACGAGATCGCGCACATCCGGCTCGCCAAGGAGCTGATGAGCACGATGGCGCCCATCCAGTACAACTCGCTCTTCGAGCAGCACGACGTGACGGGGAACTACAACGACCGGCTGACGATCTGCAGCGCGCTCATCGACTGGGCAGACGCCGACGAGCAGCTCTTCTCGTGCGACGTCACGAACGCGCCGTCGTCCAACGCCGTCGAGGACTCCTGGTACCAGCTCCTGCCCAAGCAGTACCGCCGCAAGAACGCGCCGTACGACTCGCTCGAGGAGCTGCACATGGTGCGCGGCATCTCGGACGACTTCTGGCAGACCTTCGTCGACCCCGAGCCCACCGATCCGAAGAAGCGGGTCATGACGGTGTGGGGGCAGGGGACGATCAACGTGAACTCGGCCAACTCGCTCACGCTCTACGGCGTCGTCTGCTCCGGCGCGCCGACGGCGGACCTCTGCATCGACCCGATGCAGATGCAGCTCTTCATCATGGGCATGACCATGGCCCGCGGCATCACGATGGGCGCGCCGCTCTTCGGATCCCCCAAGGACTTCGTGAGCACGATGGAGGGCAAGGGAATGCTCGGGCCGATGCTGACGCTCATGGGAATGAAGCCCGTGAAGTTCCAGTCCGAGAGCGACTTCGAGAAGAGCGTCTCCACGACGAGCAAGGTGTTCTCCATCTACGCCATCGGGGCGGTCAAGGGCTTCAAGCGCGAGACGCGCGTGCGCATCCACACGGTGGTCGACTTCCGCAACACGCAGGCGATCACCGGGTCGTCGATCTCGGGCGCCAGCAACTCGCAGACGGCCGGGGCGCCGGGCGTGGTGCCGCAGCAGGGCGGTGGGCAGCAGGTGCAGGTCGGCTCGGGCACCGGCGCGATCAACTCCGCGCTCCAGCCGAGCGTCGGCGGACAAGTTCTCTATTACGAGATCGAGTGATAAGGCGGGAGAAGACGAGGAAGCATGCCGACCTGGCTGGGCATCGACATCGGTAGCGCGAGCGTGAAGGCGGCGGTGGTGCGCTCGACGTACCGCCGTGTGGCCCTCGCGCGGGTCGCCACGGTCGAGGTGGAGGAGGCCGGGGGCCACGTCCCGGCGGTTCGGCTCGCGGTGGCCACGGCGCTGCAGGGAGACCAGCCGGGAACGACGGTGTCGCCGGACGCCATCGCGGTGACGATCGAGGGCTCCAAGGCGGCCATCCACCGGCTGCAGCTGCCGGCGACCGCGCAGAAGCAGCTCGCCGACGTGCTCGCGTACGAGCTCGAGTCGCAGATCCCCTTCGACATGGAGTCCGCCGTCTTCGACTGGCGCCTGCTCGAGCGCGCCGGCGAGGAAGGGCAGCTCTCGCTCATCGCCGCGGTGGGGCGCATCGAGGACGTCAAGGCGCGCATCGACCTCGTGCGCGAGGCGGCCGGGCAGGAGCCGGAGCGCGTCGGAGTCGGCGGGTTCGCGCTGGGAGCCCTCGTCCCCTACATCCCAGGGCTGGCCGACGGCGGCGCCGTGGCCATCGTCGACCTCGGCGCCAGGGCGAGCGAGGTCCTGCTGCTCGAGAACGGCGAGCCGGTCTTCGCGCGCACGCTGTCCATCGGGACGTCGGGCCTTCCGGCGAGCGCCCAGCGTCTCGCACGCGACCTGCGCACGAGCTTCGCCGCGCACCAGGCGCAGGGCGGCCGCGCGCCCACGCGGGTGTATCTCTGCGGCGGCGGCGCCTTCGCGTCCGGCGCCGAGGGGTTCCTCTCGGGATCGCTCGACATCCCGGTGCAGGCGCTGCCCGAGCCGCAGCTCGAGGGGACGAACGTCGACCCGGCGGCCGCGCGCGAGCTTCCCAAGTACGCCAAGTCGATCGCGCTCGCCCTCTCCCTCGCCGGACGCGGCGCCGGGATGAACCTGCGGCGCGGTCCGCTCGCCTACGAGCGCGGCTTCGCCTGGGTGCGCGAGAAGATCCCGGTGCTGGCGGGCCTCGCGGCCGTCATCCTCGTGAGCTTCGTCTTCAGCGCGTGGGCGCGCCTGCACGCCGTGCACAAGGAGCGAGACGCGCTGCAGGACGCGCTCGGCCAGGTCACCAAGGAGGTCCTCGGCACCGAGGCGACCACGGCGCAGGAAGCGCAGGACCTGCTGGCGAAGGAGACGTCGCTCGGCGACGAGGACCCGATGCCGCACGCCGACGGGTTCGACGTGATGGTCTACCTCTCGCAGGCCGTCCCCTCGTCGATCAAGCACGACGTCGAGGAGCTCGACGTGCAGAAGGGGCACGTGACCCTGCGCGGCGTCGTCCCGTCGGTGGGCGACGCGCAGTCGATCGCCGACGCGCTCGGCGAGGACAAGTGCCTGGACAACGTGAAGCTCAAGAGCACGACCCAGGCCGTCGGCACCGACCGGCAGAAGTACGTGATGGAGATGGACCTGCGGTGCCCGCAGGACGTGAAGGCCGCCCCGAAGAAGAAGGGCGAAGCCGCCGCCAGTGCCAGCGCCGCCCCCAGCGGCACGGGAGGGAAGTGAGCCATGGCCGGTCCGATCCTCCAGATGAACGTGCGCGAGCGGCGGCTCGTCGCCGTGCTCGGTTTCGCGGCCGCCGTCGTCGCGCTCTTCGCCATCCCCTTCGGGCTCGAGGCGGTGGTCCGTTCGCAGATGTCGGACAACGACGACCTGCACCAGGCCCTGTCGGACGTGCAGGACGCGCGCAGCGTCGTGCGCGAGCGGCAGTCGCAGAGGGACGTCGTCGCCGCGCGCTACGCCCGCAAGGCCCCCGAGCTCGGGGGCTTCATCGAGAGCCAGGCGCGCGCCCAGAAGCTCGAGGTGACCGATTCGACGCCGCTGCCCGACGTGCCGCACGGCAAGCGCTACGTCGAGCACGGCACGAACGTTCGCCTGAAGAAGACGGGGATGCTCGCGCTGTCGAAGTTCCTCGAGTCGGTCGAGAAGAGCGGCTACCCCGTGGCCGTCACGCGCCTCAACATCCGAAGGCGCAGCGCCGAGCTCGACTCCTACGACGTCGAGGTGGGCCTCTCCTCGTACGACCGTAGCGCGCCGGCGCCCACGCCGGCGGCCTCGGCCAGCGCGGGAGGCGGCAAGCCGTGAAGGAGCGCCTCCTCAAGTACGCGAAGTACGCGCCGCTCGTCGGCTACCCGGTCTTCTACCTGGTCTGCCTCTTCGTCTTCGCGACGGTGACGTTCCCGTACGACAAGCTGCGCCAGCGGATCGTCGCCAGCTTCAACGCCGACCAGCACGCGACCGGCGGGCAGCAGGAGCTGCGCATCGACGAGATGAGCGGCTACTGGCTGAGCGGCGTGCGCGTTCGCGGCGTGACCCTCTCCTCGCCGGCGACCGAGCCGGGCAAGCCGCCGTCGAAGATCCAGATCGACGAGGCCACCGTGCGCTACCAGATGCTGCCGGCCCTCATCGGCCACAGCGATCTCAACTTCGACGTGTACGCCTTCGGCGGCGAGGCGTCGGGTTCCTTCGACGTGAGCGGCAAGGACCGCGCGATCGACGTGACGCTCGACTCGGTGGACCTCGGCGAGGTCGATCCGATCGTGCAGATGCTCGGCATCCCGATGCAGGGGAAGGTCTCGGGCACCGTGCGGCTCGCGCTGCCGGAGGGGAAGGCCGCCAAGGGCAACGGCGCCGTGTCGCTCGAGGCGAGCGGCGTGACCGTCGGCGACGGCAAGGCGAAGCTCAAGGGCGCCCTCGCGCTGCCCAAGATCGACGTGGGGACGCTCAGCCTCGCGGCCGACGCGAAGGACGGAGCGCTCAAGATCACCAAGCTCGCCGCCGGCGGCAAGGACGTGGAGCTGCAGGGCGACGGGCGCATCACGATGCGCGATTCGTTCGGCGACTCGCTGTGCGACGCGAACGTGCGCTTCAAGATCAACGACGCGTACCGCGGCAAGAACGACATCACCAAGAGCCTCTTCGGCGCGCCGGGATCCAACGCGCCGGCGCTCTTCGAGCTGGCCGACCCGAAGATCAAGCAGTCCAAGCGCGCCGACGGCTTCTACGGCTGGACGCTGCGCGGGACGCTCGCGCGACTCGAGTTCATCCCCGCCGGCGGGGGTGGAGTGGGCGGCGCGCCGGGCATGGGCTTCGGCCCCGGGGGTGCGCCTCCGGTCGTTCCCTTCGGCGGTCCGGGCAAGGCGGGACCGTGACGGGTCGCGCGGGAGGCCGGCTCGTCGGCGTCATCCATCTGCCGCCGCTGCCGGGGAGCCCCCGGAGCGCGCTCTCGTGCGCCGACGTCGCGCGCGCCGCGGCGAAGGATGCCCGGGCGCTCGCAGACGCCGGGTTCGATCTCGCGATGATCGAGAACTTCGGGGACGTGCCGTTCTTTCCCTCCGAGGTGCCGCCGGTGACGGTGAGCGCGATGACCGCGTGCGCCGTGGCGGTGCGCGAGGCGTGCCCGGGCATCGCCGTCGGCATCAACGTGCTCCGCAACGACGCGCGGGCGGCCCTCGCCATCGCCGCCGCCGTGGGCGCGGCGTGCATCCGGGTCAACGTGCACGCGGGCGCGCGCGTGACAGACCAGGGGATCGTCGAGGGCCACGCCGCCGAGACGCTGCGGGAGCGTCGCGCTCTCGGCGCCGAGACGGTGGCCATCTGGGCGGACGTGAACGTGAAGCACTCGGCGGCCCTCGCGCCCCGCGACGTGGGGCAGGAGGCCGAGGACCTGGTCCGGCGGGCGCTGGCCGACGCGGTGCTCGTCACCGGCTGGGGCACCGGGAAGGGCGTCGACGAGGCCGAGCTGCGCCGGGTTCGCGAGGCGATGGGGGGAGGAGCGGGAGGGGGAGGCGCGGGCTCACCGCTCGTCCTCGTCGCCAGCGGCGTCACGGTCGACTCGATCCCGCGCATCGCCCCCCTCTGCGACGGGGTCATCGTCGGCAGCGCCCTCAGGACCGATGGGGTCGCCGGCGGGGCCATCGACCCGCGTCAGGCCGGGGCGTTCGCCGCTGCCTTCCGCCGCGCCTGGTGAAGCGATTTCCTGGATTCCGCCCACGCCGCACAATGGCAGGGCGACCCACCTCTTCTTGATCCACCGCAAACACCGGCGAGATCCGCTGGACGGTGTGGGACATGGGGGCGTACGAGGCAGGCGCGCGGGCTCTCGGAAGAGTGCTTGCGCTTGGGCATGGATTTCGGTTCACTGGCGCCGCCTTGCAGTCCGGAAACGTCGAGGGAGTAAGCCGAATGCGTCTGATTACCGTGGGTTTGGGGATCGCGGCTCTGCTCGCGACGAGCGTCGCGTCTGCGGCGGGAGCGGGTGCCGGCAGCGGCGCTGGCCAGAAGGGTGACACCGGAGGCAAGGGCGGCGTCGGGCCCCAGGGGTCGACGGCGGCCGGCTCCGGCGGTAGCGCCGAGCAAGGCGGCAGCGTCGACACGTCGCTGGTTCCGCTGAGCAAGAGCGGCCTGAATCCCGACACGGGCGTGCAGAAGGCCCAGCAAGAGAAGCCCTGGGAGATCGGCGGCGGCTTCGAGACGCACCACCTTCTCGAGGGCAACTTCCTGACGACCGACGCGTCGGTCAAGACGGTCAACGTCTACAGCCTGTACGGCCGCTACAACCTCACGCAGAACGACACCGTCTCGATCGGCGGCGGCACGCAGCAGCTCCTGCAGGCGGACGCCACCGAGACGGGCTTCCGCCTGTTCGACATCTCGCTCGGGTACACGCACAGGTTCCAGCTGCCGGAGAAGTTCAACCTCGCGACCAGCGGCTCGCTGTCGGTGCCGATTTCGTACTACAGCCAGCTCGCAAGCAACATCACGACCCCGGGCGTCTCGATCAGCCTGTCGCGCCGCTTCGGCGACCTTTTCGTCGGGCTCAGCCTTCGCGGTTCGTACTTCTGGGACAAGTACACGAGCCAGAACGCACTCGGCGCCGGGCAAGACGGTTCCGCGGCCGGTCAGGGTGCGGGCCAGCCCAACGTCAAGTGGGCCGCCGGAGGCGCCATCACGGCCGAGTACACGATGCCGTTCCACCGCCCCTGGTCGGTGGGCGCGGCGCTCGTCGACTCGTACATCTGGTTCTACGACGTGGGCAGCTGCCCAGCGCAGTCGGCGTGCATGGGCGCGACGAGCAACCCGCTGGTCGACGGCCAGCCGTTCCAGCAGAGCTACGGCGGCGAGATCTTCACGCGCTACATCCTGCCCGACCTGCAGGGCTTCAAGAGCGATATCACCCTCGCGCTCGCCAACGGCGACCCGAGCATCGGGTATCCGGGCCTTCTGCACGACGGCGTCGTGCACCCGTACCTGCTCTTCTACAACAGCGCGGAAGTGTACGTGGCCCTCACGGGCCGCTACTGAGCGCAGCGAACTCTCGCCGACGGCGCTGACGGGGGCGCAGCCCCTCGCGCTGGCGCATGTCACGTCACGTGACATGAGCGCGGTGCGGGGGTCGTGTATCTTGACGGTCGACTCGTCCGTGAGTGACCCCATGACAAAGCCCGCCGCACCTGGTCCCAACCAGATGCCCGCTGCGTGGAGCGCCGCGGCCGCCGGCTACGCCGAGTTCGTGGGCTCATGGCGCGAATTCGCCGCCGAGGCGGCGCGTCAGGCGCGCCTTCGTCCTGCCGACGTCGTGCTGGACGTCGCGGCGGGCCCCGGCACGCTCGCGCTCGTGGTCGCGCCGTCGGTCGCGCGCGTGGTCGCGACCGACTTCTCGCCCGGCATGCTGCAGGAGCTCGAGGCCCGGGCGGGGCGCGCGGGCGTGCGCAACGTCGAGACCGCGGTCATGGACGCGCAGGACCTGAAGCTCGAGGACGCGAGCTTCGCCGCCGCCTTCTGCATGTTCGGCTTCATGTTCTTCCCAGACCGGCCGAAGGCCTTCCGGGAGCTGCTTCGGGTGCTGAAGCCCGGCGGCCGCGGGGTCGTGGCGACGTGGGCGCCCATCGAGAGGCGGCCGCTCATGAAGATCGGGATGGACGCGTTCGCCGAGGCGATGCCTCAGGTCCCACCGATGGCCAAGGGCGACTTGCAGACCGTCGAGGAGTGCCGCGCCGAGATGAGCGCCGCCGGCTTCCGCGACGTCGAGGTGCACCCCTTCACCGCGTCGTATCGCTTCGAGTCGGCCGCGAGCTACACGGACGCGACGACGCGCGCGGCGGCGCCGCTGGTGATGCTTCGCGAGAAGCTCGGCGAGCCGGCGTGGGCGGAGATAGAGAAGCGCGTGCTCGCGATCGTGGAGCGGAAGATCCCAGCCGGGGGCGCGACCCTGTCGGCCGAAGCGCTGATCACGGTGGGGGTGCGCTGAGCGAGCGCTACTCGACGTGTAGCGCCGTGATCGGGTCGAGCTTCGCGGCGCGAAATGCCGGCATGAAGCCGAAGATGCACCCGATCGCGACGCTCGTCGCCACGGCGATCGCCACCGAGGTGGGGCTCGGCGTCATCGAGAGGTCGAGGGCTCGGCCGATGCCTGCCGTGGCGGCGAAGCTCAGGGCGATGCCGAGGAATCCGCCGAGCAGGGTGACCACGATGGCCTCGACGAGGAATTGCAGCAGGATGTCTCGCTCGCGCGCGCCGACGGCCATGCGGATGCCGATCTCGCGCGTCCGCTCGGTCACGCTGACGAGCATGATGTTCATGACGCCGACGCCGCCTACGAGGAGGCTCACGGCTGCGACGCCCACGCCGAACAGCTCCAGCATGGCGGCGATGGAGTCGACCTTGTCGCGCATCTCGGCCTGAGTGCGCACCTCGAAGTCGTCGCGCCCGTCGTCGAGGTGGTGCCGTTGCCGCAGGATGCCGGTGATCTGCTCGCGCGCTTTGTCGACGACCGCGTCGCTCGTCGCGCTGAACATCAGCTCGTCTGCGCGACCCGGCGGGACGTGCACCACGCGCGTGCGGTACGTGCCCACGGGCATCATGATGCGGTCGTCCTGATCGTCACCGAATGCGCCCGCGCCGCGCGGCGTGAGCATGCCGATGATCGTGAAGGGGATGCGGCCCACGCGGATGGTGCGGCCTATCGGATCGCCTTCGCCGAAGAGCTTCTCGGCGACGGTCCGCCCGACGACGCAGTTCTTGGTTCTCGCGATCTCGTCGGTGGGGGTCCACTTCTCGCCCTTGGAGATGGTGAACCGTCGGATGGTGAAGTAGGGCAGCGTGGTGCCGACGATCCAGGTCGAGATGTTCTTGTCGCCGTAGACGACCTGGGTCTGCGTGAGCTCGAAGGGAGCGGCCAGCGCAACGTTCGTCGCCTCGCGCAGCACCGCCTCTCCGTCGGAGTCGGTGAGGCGGCCGGCGAACTTGGCGCGCGGTCCGGAGACCTGAAGAGCCTTCGGCCAGACGTAGAGCGCGCTCGAGGCCATGGAGTCGATGCGCGCGTCGACTGCGGCGCTGGTGCCCTCGACGAGCGCGGCGACCACGATGACCGCCGTGATCCCGATGAGGATCCCGAGCACCGTCAGCAACGTGCGCAGTCGGTTGCGTGCCATCGACAGGAGCGCGATGCGCAGCGCACCGAGGAGCACGGTGTCACCGTAACAGACGCGGACTTTGCGTCATTCCATGGCTCCTCACAGAAGGGCCTCGTCCAGCAACTGCACGTGTACGACGCGCGAGCGTCTGGCGCCGAAGTTGGTGACGTCGCCCCAAGTGCCCCCAGCGCCGGCGGGCATTCCGGCCCCGCATCGGCGAGTGGGGCCGCTGCTGTCGCATACCTCGTCGGGCGCGGCCCCCGGGCGCGTCTGCGTTCGCTCGCCGCTGGGCAATGTGCGCTCCGCGACGATGCGCACGTGGGCGCGTACGCCTCGGGCGCCCACTGGCACACGGAGACGCTTGTTCGCCATGGACCTCCGAATCTTCTCGGCAACGTCGTCCCATTGGGCGCGATCCGCCGAAGCCTCCACGACGTGCGCGGCCACGATCTGACCCGACGCGTCGGACTCGATCTCGATCGTGGCGCTTCCGACTTCGGGAGCGACGTTCGGCGAAGCGGCGTCGTGGGCGGCGCTCACGAGCGGCCCGGCGATGCTGTGGCCCGTCGCCAGATCGTGGGCGCGCATGTCGTCGCTGAGCCGGCGGGCGAAGTCGCTGTTCCTCGCGTATTCCTCGGCCGAAGGTGGCGGACGGGGGGCGCTGCTGGCTGACGCAACGCTCTTCCAGTAGCTCCCGATGCCGAGATCCATTGGGCCCGTGGGCGAGAACGACCAAGCGGTCGCGCTCCCCGCGGGTATCTCGGGCGCCTCGGATGCCGACGACGACGGTGACGGTACTGAGAGTGTGACTCGCGCGGGTACGAGAGCCTCGGCGACGGCGCCGGGGGGCGGCTCACGCCTTTGGTCGAATGGCTCCGGTGGGTTCGGGCTCTCCGGCTGGGGACGCTCCTCGTCGTCGAGCATGATGGCCGTGTCGACCGGTGTCGCGGACTGTGTTGGTCCGGGTGGACGCATGCTCCAGAGCGCACCCGCGACGGCGGCGTGCGCACCCAGCGCTATCCAGAGTGGCCAAGCACGGCGAACCCCGCCCACGCGCTGAATCTACGCTGCGGAGGAGCATCGCGCACATGCGACCAACGAGGCAGCTACAGCCGTAGGCTCTCAGGAGGCCGGCCACTCGACGCGGCGAAGCAAGGCTCGAAGCTTGGCCCCGCGCTCGGGCTGTACCTGGCTGACCCAGGCCACGGACCCTTCGAGGTATGCGCGAAAGTCGTCGCGGTCGTCGCGGTTCTGATCCGCCGGACCAAAGCGCACGCAGTTGTGGAGGACCGCACGCAGCCGGTCGAAGTCCGCGCGGCGAATCGACGGGCGCTCGTTGACGACGATGCCGGTCACTTCTTGCCGTTGGCTTCGGCGCATGACGCGGGTCTTGCGGTGCTGCACGTGGAAGCCCTCCTCCAGCGCAATCCGTCCAACGAGAGCGGAGAAGCGGGAGCACATCCTCGCGAAACCTTCGTCTCCGGAGAAGACCAGGTCGTCTGCGTATCGCGTGTAGGTAGCGCCGGCCGCTTGCGCCGCCGCGCCGAGGCGAACGTCCAGACCGTGAGCGCAGAGATTGGCGATGGCGGGCGAAGTGGGCGCCCCCTGCGGCAGGTGCCGGGTGCGGTAGCGTTGCCGCGTGCGATACAGCGCGGTGAGGTCCGTCGCGGTCGTGGCTCCCTTCGCTGGCGGCATGTCCGCCGTGGGTGCTCGGCTGGTGCACAGCCCGGTCAGGACACGAGAGACTTCTTCGGGGTAACCGACGGTGCGGAACATGCCGTAAACGCGCGGCGCGGGTATGGAGACGAAGAAGTCCTCGAGGTCCATGCGAAGCACGGCGGCCCGCCCGGCGTGAACGCGTGCGTGCGAGAGAACGCTGCGCCCGGGTCGAAACCCGTGGGCGGCTTCGTGAGGGGGCACCTTGTCGAGGATCTCGTGCAGAATCCGCCGCTGTATGGCCTTGAGACGAGGCTTCGGCGCTTCGACCAGGCGCAGACCGCCGCCACGCTTGGGCAGCCATCGATGGATGTAGTGGCGCAAGCAAGAGGAGCGACCGTGGCGGGCGAGGCCCCGCCAGTCCACAAGCCACTCGAGAGACGCGACGTCTTCGCCGAGCCAGATCGCAACGTCGCCTGTCGTCGCAAGCTGGAGCACGTCCCAAGCGGGGCGTCCCTCTCGCATGGCCGGCTCGGGCAAGAAGAATCGCCGAAGGCGCACGACCTCTTGCCCCCTGGTGAGGGCCTTCTCGAAGCCGGGGTCGTGGGCGATGGTGGCTGCCAGCTCGCCGAGCGCATCGCGAGGTGCCTCGGGAATGGCAGTGTGGACCCGCTTCGCCGTGGCTCGCAGCCAGCGGGCCGAGCTTCCGAGCGCGATGCCTCCGCGCTCCGCCATGGCGTCGGGCACCCAGGGTCCGTCCAGGAACGCCGCGGCAAGCCCCTCCGCTACGAGCTGACGAAAGCGTGCGGCGCGCACAGGTCAACGCGCAGCGGCGCGCCCCAACGAGTCCCGTTTTGCGTGACCAGTCCTGCGCTCGCGCGCAGCGCCGGTCATGCGCCGAGTGACACAGTCACGACTGACCTCCGGGGTAGCCCCGGAGAGGCGAAGGACTGCACGAGGCAGCACCCTTGCCGGCTTGGGGTCGCGCCGCTGCACAGTGCCGATCGTATCAGTGGCACCGGAGCGGGCTAGGAGGAGAGCCAGGCCCTCGAGGAGCGAGCACGGCTGGATCGTGGAGGAAGCACGCGGGCTCCCGGGAGGAAGAACGCCGACTCCCTGGAGTGAGTGACCATGAACCAGGGAGGAACATGGTTGGCACCCGCGAGCGAAGAGACCTGCTCATGGGAGGACAGCGAGCGGTTCACCGTGCCGATGATGATGCTCATGCGCTCTGACCCGGGTCGTGGGCCATGCCGCTTCTCGGCGACCGTGGCAAACAGGATGGCGCTACGTGGGCCGATCGCACCCATGGGAACGCTGTCTCCGAGCATCTCACAAGGTGATGCCATGCGGCCTCGCGTTGACGTCAGTCGAAATCGCACTACAGTTGTAACGAAGGATGCGAACGTGGCGACGGGCGGTGGTCGTGCTCATGGTCGTGGCCACGGCGCTGCTCGCATACCGGTGGTGGGAGAGAGCATCGTCGAAGGCGCAGCGTCGCAGCGGCGCCGCGATGGCCGAGAGTCAGGACGATGAGCCCAACACCGGAGCGGCGGCCGCGGTTCCTGCGCCGAACGAGTCGTCGCTCGACGCTGGCGTCTCGCAC
>DATJYG010000904.1:0-3674 GCA_035499695.1 Polyangiaceae bacterium | reverse complement strand
AGTCGACGCCAGGTCAGGGCGGCAGGCGAATCCAGCTGGGGCGGCACGCCGCGGTCATTCAATCGCGTGCCCTGTTCCTGCCCCGCCGCGCAGAGTATGTTGGCGCGCTAGATGGCGCGCTGCTAGGCCGTTGTGACAAATGGGCGCGATTGTTGCCTCGACGATCAGAGGAATGGATCGCGTGGTTGCACGGTGTTTGCCCCTGTTTCGTCCCCTGAGCCTGTTGTTGTTTTCGTCCGTCATTGCCTGTGGCGGGGAGCTCTCGGGAGACACGGAGCGGGGATCATTGGACGCTGCGACTCCCCCGCCACCTGCCTCATGTCCTGCCGACGACGGCGACGCGTCGACCTGTCCCGTGGCTTGTTGTGTCCACCGCGACGGGGGAGCCGAAGGCTTGGCGACGGTCTCGCAGACGATTTCGGTCCTCACCGGCCGCTGGCTCCTCTGCGGGGACCGGCTCCCTAACGCACCTCCGGACGTGATTGGCGTTGAGTTTGACCCGAACCCTATGTGGGATGGCGGCGACGTCGCAGAGGACGGTGCAGTTCGGTACCTAGTAACGGGGCCGTCCGGTCCTCGACCGGGTCAGGGCTTCAGCTATGAGGGGACTTGGTCGGTATTCTCACCGTATAGCCTTACAATCAACTACTTAGGAACACCGTTCTCGTACTGGACGTGCCCGGAAGAACTAGAGCTAGAGATCGCGCACACCAATGTTCTTTTTGTCCGAAGCTCCTAGATCCGCTCGGCCGCCGCATGCTCTTTCGTGAAATATTAATCGCCCCACTTATTTGTCTAGTCGGATGCGCCGGCAGGACCACAGGTGAAGGCGATGGACCCACTGACGCTTCGAACCGTGCTCCTTGGGCGTCGTGCGCCACGGATAGCGGGCTCTCGGCGATAGACGCTTCGGCGTGCAACGCGACATGCTGCAGTGCGCACGTTGGTCAACCCGGCGCATTTTCCAACATTAGTCAAGCCGTCGCCGCCTTGTCAGGGAGATGGGGCCTCTGCACGGCTATGCCTGGGGCACCCGCGGACGCAGTTGCCGTCGAGTTCAACGTGCCAACTACTTGGGATGGTGGGGGGACCGGGCTGTCAGGTGAGTTGCGCTACTTGGTCGAGGATGGCAATGGACTAGCACCAGGGCAGGGCTCGAAATACAGCACGAGCTGGGGACTCGCGGGAAGCTTGCAGCCCGTCCTCGTTATCAACAATACCTACGGAGTCGATTACTTATATTCCGCGTGTCCGGCCGAATTGGAGCTCGATGTTCCATACGTCGACAACAATGGGGTAGGGCAACTGGCCGATGTTCTTCTAGTTCACTTAGGAGCCGGACTCTGACTGTTGACCCGCCGCACCCCGCCCGGAAAGGGATCGAGCTCCAGTTGCTCGATGTGCCTCACTGCCAGCGCGGCTCGCCGTGGCTGCTGCCGAGGACCTTGAGGCTCACCTTGCGGGGAGCAGGGCTCTTCGACTCGTCGAGCAGGTCGCCGACGAGGTCGAAGTCGCTCGCCTGGGTGATGCGGACGCGGCGCATCTCGCCGGCGTGGGATTCACCCCCGGACAGGTAGACGGAGCCGTCGATCTCGGGGGCCTGGCCCGCGTGACGCCCCTTCATCACGAGGTCGTGCTCCTCGCTCGCACCCTCCACGAGGACGTCGAGCTCGCGTCCGATGAGCGCCTTGTTCTTCTCGCGCGCGATCTTCCGCTGTACCGCCATGAGCTTGCGCGCCCGGTTCGCCGCGACGAGAGGCCGCACCTTGCCGGGCAGCTCGTGGGCGCCGCATGTCTCCTCGTCCGAGTAGCGGAAGACGACGGCGTGCTCGAAGCGCGCCCATTTCACGAAGTCGACGAGCTCGTCGAACTCGGCATCCGTCTCGCCGGGGTGGCCCACGATGAACGCGGTGCGGAAGGTGAGGCCGGGGATGGCGCTGCGCAGGCGCTCGACGACGCGCTTCTGCCGGTCCTTGCCGTGGCCGCGACGCATGCGCTTGAGCATCGCGTCGGCCGCGTGCTGCAGCGGCATGTCGACGTACGGCACGACGCGCGGGTGGTTCGCCAGCAGCTCGATGAGCCCCTCGTCGATCGTCTCCGGGTACAGGTAGAAGAGGCGCACCCAGCGCAACCCGCGCACGTCGGCGACGCGGCGCACGAGATCGGCCAGCGCCGTGCGCTCCTCCTTCGGCAGGTCGCGCCCGTAGGCCACGGTGTCCTGCGAGATGAGGTTCAGCTCGATCGCGCCGTTGTCCACGAGGCGCTCGGCCTCGGCGACCACGTCGTCGGCACCGCGCGAGCGCTGCTTGCCGCGGATCTGCGGGATCACGCAGAAGGCGCACGTGCGGTTGCACCCCTCGGCCAGCTTGAGCCACGTGCTCGCCCGCGACTGCGTGACGACGCGCGGATCGCTCGCGCGCACCACCCAGTCGGCCGGGTTGCCGACGAGCATGCGCTGCGCCTTGCCCTCGAGGACGCCGGCGAGCTTCATCATGTCGCTCGAGCCGAGGAAGTGGTCGACCTCGGGCATCTTCGTGGCGAGCTCGCCCGGGTAGCGCTGCGAGAGGCATCCGGTGACCACGAGCTTCTTGCACGCGCCGACCTTCTTGTACTCGGCGAGCTCGAAGATCGTGTCGATCGACTCCTTCTTGGCTTCGCCGATGAACCCGCAGGTGTTGACGACGATGACCTCGGCCTCGTCCGGCTCGTCGACGACGCGCCAGCCGCCGCCCGTCGCGACGCCGAGCATCACCTCGGTGTCGACGCGGTTCTTCACGCAGCCGAGCGAGACGAAGTGGATCTTCTTCACGACATCGCCTGCACGAACCGGTCGAACAGATACAGCGCGTCGTGCGGTCCGGCGGCGGCCTCGGGGTGGTACTGCACGCTGAAGGCACGGAGCGAGGGGATGGCGAGGCCCTCGGAGGTGCCGTCGTTGAGGTGCACGTGCGTCGACGCCGCGCCGGGCGGGAGCGTCTTCAGGTCGACGCAGAAGCCGTGGTTCTGCGTCGTGATCTCGATGCGCCCCGTCGTCAGGTCCTTCACCGGCTGGTTGGCGCCGCGGTGGCCGAACTTGAGCTTGTACGTCTTGGCCCCGAGCGCGAGCGCCAGGAGCTGGTGCCCGAGGCAGATGCCGAAGAGCGGCCGCTTGCCGAGGAGGCCCTTGATGGTGTCGACCGCGTACGTCACCGCAGCCGGATCGCCCGGGCCGTTCGAGAGGAACACGCCGTCCGGCTCGAGCGCGAGCACGTCGGCCGCGGACGTCGACGCCGGCACCACCGTGAGCCTGCACCCCGAGTCGGCCAGGCAGCGCAGGATGTTGCGCTTGATGCCGAAGTCGAGGACGACGACGTGGTGCTTAGCCGGGCGCGCCGGCGCGGTCACCCAGTCGCCGCGGCCCTCGGTCCACGTGTAGCGCTCCCTCGGCGTCACGGCCTTCACGAGGTCGAGCCCGTTCATGTCCGGCGCGGAGCGAGCGCGCCGCAGGACCGCCTCGGGCGAGTCGCTCCCGATGGCCGCGTTCTGGGAGCCCTGGTCGCGCAGGTGCCGCGTGAGCCGGCGCGTGTCGACGTCGGCGATGCCGACGATGCCGTGGCGGGCGAGGTACGCGTCGAGCGTCTCGCTGGCGCGCCAGTTCGAGGCGATCGGGCTCGCGTCGCGCACGACGAAGCCGG
>DATJYG010000903.1:0-2836 GCA_035499695.1 Polyangiaceae bacterium | reverse complement strand
CGAGAAGGGCAACGGCCTGGCCTCGGTCCACGTGACCAGGCGCATGAAGCACGTGCGCATCAACACCGACTGCGCCCGCATCGACGCAAACTGACGGCCGCTCACACCTTCAGCACGGACAGATCGAGCCGCCCGCGGGCGTCGAGCGGCGGGCACCAGTAGTAGCCACCGCTCACCGCGCGCGTGAAGGAGAGGAGCCCGTCGACGATCCCGTCCTCGGCGCCCGACATGCGCCGGAGCACGCGCTCGAAGCGGTCGAGCGATTCCCCGTACGCGACGAAGTAGAGGCCGTGGTGGTCGACGCCGCCCCAGGGCATCGAGCGGCGCACCATGAAGGCCGGAGGGTCGAAGCTCTCCTGCGCCGCGCGCTTGACGTGTGCCGACGCCGGCGCGTCCGCGAGCTCCTCGTTGGTCGACAGGCTGCGCCCGATGACGTTGTCGCGCGCCTGCGCCGCGAGCCGCGAGAGCTGGTCGAGGGTATGCACCCATCTCTGCACGGCGACGAACGTCGAGCCGTCGAGCCCCACTCCTGCGCCGCGAACGATCGCGGCGTCCACGGCGCGGTCGTCCTTCGGGTTCTCGGTGCCGTCCTCGTACCCGCTCAGGTCGCGCCCCTCGCCGTAGCGGAAGCACGGCACCTCGTCGCGCACCACGAAGGCGTCGCCGACGAGCGCGCAGAAGGCTCGCGCCCGGTCGTGCAGGTCGCTCGCGTCGTCGCTGGCGAAGAACGCCCAGAGAGCGTGCTGCGTTGCGGGGAACGCGCCACCGGGGCCGGACACGCAGGGGAAGGTGCGAAGCCCCGTGATGCGAGCGCCGAGCGCGAGCGTCAGCGGCTCGCCGAACCCGAGCACCGTCTTCTCCGGGACGCGCACGTCCGGAATGCGCGCGACCGCAGTTCTTGCATCTGCCCCGGGCCGAAGGTCCAGCTCGAGGTAGCGCGCGAGCGTCGGGACCGGCTCCAGGACGGCACTTTGCCAGCGGGGACTCATGGTCCGGACATGATGCCACGCGCCCACGCGCGGAACACTCGTTGCAGTTCACCCGTGCGTGAGGTGGACGACATGAAGCCAGTCCTCGTTGCCTTCGCCACGCGCGAGGGCCAGACGCGCAGGATCGCCGAGCACGTCGCCAACACCATCCGGGCGCGCGGCGACCAGGCGGAGGTGCTCGACCTGGGGAGCGACACGCGCACGGACCTCGATCTCTGCTCCTACGCGGCGGTCATCCTGGCGGCGTCGGTGCACCTCGGTCGGCACGAGCGCGAGATGATCGACTTCGTCAAGGCACACCACGAGGAGCTCGAGCGTCTGCCGACCGCCTTTCTCTCGGTGAGCATGAGCGAGGCCGGCGTCGAGGACACCACGGCGTCCTTCGAGATGCGGTCGAAGGCGGCCGTCGACGTCAAGAAGATGATCGACGACTTCTGCCACGCGACGGGCTTTCACCCTTCACGCGTGTGGCCCGTCGCCGGGGCGCTCATGTACACGCAGTATGGAGCGCTCGTGCGGTTCGTCATGCGGAGGATCGCCAAGCGCGAGGGCGGGTCGACCGACACGGCGCACGACCACGAGTACACCGACTGGAAGGGGCTCCACGGCTTCGTCGATGCGCTGATGACCGAGCTGGAGGAGGAAGGCGATCGCCGCTACTGCGTCGCGACGAGATCGCAGGCGCGCGCCTCGCCGCCGTCGCAGGCGCGCTGAAGGAGCGCCAGGGCCTGCTCTTCGTCGGGCGCGACGCCGCGGCCCTCGTAGAGGATCTCGCCGGCGAGCAGGCACCCGCTCGCGTCGCCCCGCGCGCAGGCGAGCTTCGCCGCGTCGAAGGCGGTCATGAAGAGGAGCATCGCGTGCGGCGGGTCCTTCGGGACGCCGCGCCCGCGCAGGTAGAGCCACGCCAGGTTGTTGCACCCCTGCGCGTAGTTGCCGTCGCAGGACCGCTCGTAGAACGTGGAGGCCAGCGCGGGCTCGGTGCGCTCGCCGTCGTCGAACTCGAACATGACGCCCGCCGCGTTGCAGGCCTGCGGATCGTCGGGCGTGCACTTGGCCACGCAGCGCACGACGTCGCCATACCGGCACGGGTGCTCGGCCACCTCGCCTTGCTCCGGGACCGCGTGGACGTCGCGCGGCAGTGTGCTCTGCGGGATGTTGCCGAACTGGGTGCACCCAGCGAGAAGGAGCGCAGCGGCCCCCGTTCCCCACACGTACTGCATGCGTGGAGTATAGCCCCAACCCCTGGATCAACGCACGGCGCGGCGTACGTAGTGCTCCAGGGCATCCCGGAGATCGTCGGCAATGGTGACGCGGACGGACACCACGGGGCCGTCCACGTCGAAATCGAGCTTCATCAACGCGCGCGCCAGCTCGGAAATGTCGTCGTTTCGCTGGGCTTCGGCGACCAGAACGAGCCTGGCCATCGCCGCGGCGCGGCGAGCGGAGGCATCGTCGGCATAGCGGCACGACAGGGCGAAACCGAGGTGGTCCCCGCCGAGGAGCTCGGCGGTCACATCGCTCAGCCCCTCGGAGATGTCTCCCAGCTCGGGATGGCGCGGATGCTTCAGCGCTCTTGCGCGGGCGGTCGCCGCCACGAGCGCCCCTGCGGGCATGTCGACCGCCGGCACGGCGAGCGTCGGATCGTTGCGCATCCGCTCGAAGGCCGGCCCGTGCCCGTAGATCCAGACGCCGGGGCCCGCGACGAATCGCCTCGCGTCGGAACCGACCTCGCTCTCCGTCGGCGCGCCCGTCACGCCGTGCACCACGAGGACCCACGCCTTGGGCTCGCCGGCGTCGACGCTAGCGACGACGTCGATCTGGGAGGCGTGCAGCAGCACCGCGGCGTC
>DATJYG010000902.1:0-9346 GCA_035499695.1 Polyangiaceae bacterium | reverse complement strand
CGACCTCGCTCCTCATGCATGACGACGTAGGGGGTCATGCAAGTGGACCAAGCGCACGAAGCAGGGACGCGTGCCTCCCCGCCTCCCGCGCGAGCGCCTTATGCTGGAAGGACGAGCGCATGGCGCGAATGTCCAAGACTGAAAGGGGCGACCGATACAGGTCACTGCTCCGAGGGATGAAGAAGCACTGGAAGAGGGAACCGGGCTTCGGGGATCACCCCTACACGGAAGCGGAGATAGTGACGTTCCTACAGCGCCTGGTGACCGCGTTCGACGACACGGACCGGGCATGGGCTGCCTACAAGAAGGCGCTCGCCTCTCGCAGGAAGCTCGAGCGCGAAAGCGCGCCCCTCGTGAAGCGTCTCGTCGAGTGGACGTACGTCACCTGCAGCGACGAGCAGCGCGTCGTGGACTTCGACCTCCCCCCCCTGCAACCGAAGGGGCCGCGGACCGTCGAGGCGAAGCAGCGCATGGTGCGCAACCGCAAGAAGCGCAAGTCGGGGTGACCGAGCGTCACTTCGAGCAGGCGAGCGCCTTGCTGCGCTCCTTGGCCTTCTCGAGCGACACCGAGCGAGGCTTCGCGTTCTTCCAGCGATCGAGCACCACGCGGTACGCGTCGCACGCGCCCGCGGGGTCCCCCGTCTGCTCGAGCGCCTCCCCGAGCTCGACGTGCTCGCGCATCCACCAGATGGTGTACGCGCGCGCCGTCGTGTCGTTGGGCAGCGCCGTGCAGGACGCAGCACCGTCGCGCAGGTGAGGCAGCGCCGCCCTCGGCTGTCCGGCGAGGAGATAGATGTGTCCGACCCACGCCGCCCTGAACAGGTCGTTCAGGTGCCAGTCGGCCTGCGCGTCCGGGAGACGAGCGAGCGCCTCCGCGGCCTCCGCGGGGGTCGCCGCGCTGTCGGAGAGCTCACACCAGCCGCTCGGCCCCCAGTCCGCTCCGATCTCGCGCTCGAGTTGCTCGGCCTGCCGTCGAAACGTGGGCTCGTCGATGGCTCCTGCGTGGTAGCGCGTGTAAGCCGCTCTCAAGCGGAGTCCGAGGAGCGTGTCGCCGGTCCAGCCTTTCACGCGGCGCTCGATGGAGTCCGCCGCGGCGACCTGCTTCGATCGGTCGCCCTCCTCGTCCAGCACGTCGAGCAGGTAGGTGAGCGGCGCCTCGTGATCGTTGGCGACCAGCGAATCCGAGTAGAGATCGTCCCAGGCGCGCGCGGCCTTCTCGGCGGCATCGAGATCGCCGACGAGCGCCGAGAGCCAGGCGTCGTTCTGGACCTGCGCCCTGCGCCGGCTGCGATCGTCGGGCTGCAGCGCGGCGCGCTTCGCCAGAGCGTCGCGCACGGCCTCCACCGGCGCGTTCCTGGCCGCGAGGATCACCGCGAGCGTCTCGAACGTGCGAGGTCCATCCGGCTCGACGACGGCGAGGCGCCGCGCATCGGTCTCCGCCTCGGCGCAGCGCCCCGAGTGCATGTTGCCGAGCAGTCGACTGCGGATGCACGAGCCGGCCGTCGGGCTCAGCTCGATGCACCGGTCGAGGATGTCGCGCGACTCTTGTCGCCCGGAGCTGTTGGAGAGACCCCACAGCGCACCGGCGAACAGCGGGTCGAGAGCGAAGGCACGACGGAAGGCGCTGCGGGCGTCCTCGTGCTGTCCCGCGCCCTGGAGGAAGAGCGCGGCGACGGCCTGGACCTCGGCATCCTCCGGGAACTGGCTGGCCACGGCACGCGCGCGCGCTTCCCCCTCGCCGGGCGGCACCGGCGGATCGGACCAAGCGGCCTCGGCGAGCCGGAGCAACGCGCGGTCGCGATCGTCGAGCGCGGCACGATGCTGCAACGCCGCCGCGTAGCACTCGCGAGCGGCGATGACCGCGCTGTCCGGAGACGGGAGGATGGCCGCTCGAAGGTCAGCGGCGGCCATGGTGGGGTCGAGCTTGCAGGCTCGGAGGAAGTCGAAGCTGGCGTAGACGGTCTCGCCATCGCGCCAGTGCTGGAGGCCCGCCGCGTAGGCGGCAGCGGCTTCCGGGACGGCGGTCTTCGGGGGCGGATGATCCGTCATCGCGATGCCATGGACCGCGGCATCGGCGCCCGTGGACGCGACGCTCGAGCTGGCGGCAGCAGGTTGCGCCGACGGGGCGCGCGTGCGCCACGCGAGGACGCCGGCCGTCGCGACGAGGGCGGCGCCCGCGAGGGAAGCGAGCCAGAGGTTCCTGCGCGCTGGGCCTGCGCGCGGGTGCGTGACCTCGCTCCCCACGAGACTCCTGGGGCTCGCGAGTGTGCCCTTGGGTTCGGAGGCGTCCGCGGAGACGACGATCGCCTCCAGCGCCGCGGCGAGAGAGCCCGCATCGGCGTAGCGATCGGCGGGCTTCTTCGCGAGGCAGCGGTTCACGATCGCCTCGAGCGCCTCGGGGACCTCGGGTGCGAGCGAGCGAAGAGAGGCGGGAGGGTCGCGCTCGATGCGGGCGAGGAGCTCGCCGAGGCGGTCGGCTTCGAAGGGTCGGCGGCCCGCGAGCATCTCGTAGAGCAACACGCCGAGGGCGAACACGTCGCTGCGGGCGTCGAGTCCGCCGGCGCTTCCGGCCTGCTCCGGAGACATGTAGTGCGGCGTACCGAGCAGGCGACCCTCCTCGGTGAGCAGCGAAGCGGTCTCCCCGTGCTCCGCGAGGGTCCCGGCCAGCGGGCTGCGCTCCTCGCGCAGCTTGGCGAGGCCGAAGTCGAGGATCTTGGGCTCGCCGTCGGCCTCGGCGTCGAGGATCACGTTGTCCGGCTTGAGGTCGCGGTGCACGATGCCCTTGGCGTGCGCGCGCGCGAGGCCCCGCGCGATGCCGCGAGCGATGCGTACGACCTCGGACACCCGGAGTCGCCCGCTCGCCATTCGCTCGCGCAGCGTGGGCCCTTCCACGAGCTCCATGGCGAGGAAGACACGCCCGGCGTCCTCGCCGACGTCGTGAATCGTCGCGATGTTCGGGTGCCTCAGCGCCGCCGCCGACCGCGCCTCGCGAAGGAACCGCCTGCGCCGCTCCTCGTCGGCCGCGAACGCGTCCGGCAGCACCTTGAGCGCCACCGTGCGCCGGAGCTTCTCGTCCTCCGCACGGTAGACGATGCCCATGCCCCCCTGACCGAGCCTCCCCACGATGCGGAAATGCGCGAGGCGTTCCGGATCCACTCCGTCGCGAGAATACTAGTCGACGCCGGTCGCGGAGATCTCGGAGTCGTGCTGCCCGAAGGGCAGCTCGGTTTCGTACGCGTAAAGACGGTGCTTCAACACGGCGTGGTGCTCGGCGTGGCGTGCGCACCACCACTTCCGCCCGGCGCTCGACTGACGCGTCGTGAGGCAGTCGGGGCACGGGCCGTCGATCACGATGACGTGCGACGGCTGCGGCTTGGGGCGCGGGCCGGCGACGAGGACGGGGCACGCGGACTCGGTGTTCACGCGCTCGCTCGTGTGGCCCTTGATGACGGTGCGGAACTGGGGCACGCGATGCGTGCCGACGACGACGAGGTCCGCCCCGATCTCGGCGCCGAGCTCCGCGATGATGTGAGCCGGCTCGCCCTTGCGCACGTGCACCCCGATGCCGGTCAGCGAGAAGCCGGGCAGCGCCTCGGCCTTCTCGGTCACGTAGTGGCGCAGCAGGTCGAGGGTCTCCTGCTCCGGAGACTTTTCGCCCACGTGCAAAACGTGCATCTGGCAGCCAGGAATGCGCGTCGCGATGCGCAGGGCCTGGTCGAGCGCGTACCCGCCCGACTCGGTGTCGGCGAGGTCCAGCGCGGCGAGGAGGACGAAGGGGCGATCGTTGGGTGCGTAGCTGTTCATGGGAGTGACCTCGACCCTTGCATCAAGCGCGCCCCGCGAGTCGGGTCGGCTCCGGCACGGCGCCCGCATGGGGCGCCGTCATGCCCAGGTCCATGTCCGCTCGCATCGCTCCCATCCTCGCCGCTTCGGCCGTCCTCGGGGCGGCCGCCTTCGCTCTCCTCCACGGGGAAGACACGCGCGCCGAGACCCGGGTTATCGCCGCCCCCGCGTCCGAGCCCGCCGACACCGCGACCGCCGGGCTGCCGCCGGGACACCCGCCCATCGGCGGGACGAGCGCCACCCACCACGGCATGCAGGGCAGCGCGCAGAGCGACGAGCCGCCGGCTCTCACCTGGACGGTACCGGCCGCGTGGCGCGCCATGCCCAACCCGAACGCGCTGCGCGTCGCGACCTACCGCGTGTCGGCCGACGAGAGCGATCCCACCGAGGTCACCGTGTCGCGTGCCGGAGGCTCCACCGAGGACAATGTCCAGCGATGGATCGCCCAGTTCGATCACCCTGCAGGCGAGACCCGCACGCAGCGTGACGTGGGCGGCGTGAGCGTCACCGTCGTCGAGGTGAGCGGCACGTACAAGGGCAACGGCATGATGGCGCCCGGCCGCGCCCCGAAGGTCGACGGATGGACCCTCGTGGGCGCCATCGCCGCGCCCGGCGGCACGCCCTACTTCTTCAAGATGACCGGCCCGGCCGCCCGCGTGCGCGCCGCGCGGCCCGCGTTCGACGCGATGATCGCGAGCCTCACTCGCCCGTAGCGTCCGGCGGGGGCGGCTCGTCGCTCGCGCGGTAGCCTCCGCGGCGCGCGGCGCGCCGCATGGCCCGGTAGTCGGCCAGCACGACCAGCCCGAACGCCACGAAGGACGCGGTGCCGAGCACCTGCCCGACCGACATGGCCACGACGACCGGGAACGCACGCGGGTCGAAGAGCTGCCACGTCATGAGGGCGAGCGCTGCCAGCGCGCAGGCGCACGCGACGACGAGCAGCCGATGCATCCTCTTGCTGGCCATCAGCCACCTCCTTGGAAGAACGGGTGCGCGAGGCCGTGGCACCCCGCGCTCGCGCAGCTCACGCGCCCGGCTCGTGTGTCGTCGAGCGACGAGCGATGGTCGGGCACCTTCAGCCAGACCGAGTCCTCGGTCGAATGGCACTGCATGCAGTTGGCGTTCATCTTCTCCGGCGCCCTGAGGTGAATCGTCTTCTTCGCCTCCTCGATCGGCGTCGAGTGGTACTCGGTCAGGTAGAGCCACACGTGGCGCATGCCGCCGGCCTTCGTGACGAGCGTGCCGAACATCCCGTAGTCGGCGTGGCACGCGTAGCAGTTGTCGTGGCCGAAGTAGGCGTTGCGCGCGTGCCTCGCCGCCAGCGAGTTGCTGGTAAGGTCGTCCGAGTCCTTGGCATGGAGCGCCATGACGTGACACGAACCGCAGAATTCGCGCTCCTTGGTGGCCTCGAACCCCTGCACGTTGCCCGCAAAAGCTGCGCCTATCGGCAAAATTCCCAGCCCGAGGAGGAGCCACAGCTTGGTCGTCCGCACGAGAGGCGGCCGCGTGACGAGGTAGGCCACGAGAATCGCTGCAGCGACGGCGGCCAGGCAGAGAGCCAGGATCGCCAGGGGCTGGGTGGGGAACGTCATGGGACTTGCACCAGGGCCACGCCGGAATGTGCAAGACGGCGGCCGCAGAGGCGAAGGCGCGGCGGCTCGTCGTGGGGGCGGCGACCGCCCTGTGTGCCTCGACGGCGGGAGGGGGCGTGCCGGCCCACGCCGACCCGCTGCGGCTGCGCGGTGACGCCCTCCTCCAGACCGAGGGAAGCGGGTCGCCCACGGGCCTCGTGGTGCTGCAGGGTCAGGACACGAAGCAGCCCTGGGTCAGCGCCGAGGGGCTCGTGTGGGCGGGGGCGACGCCGTCGGCCACGGGCGACGTCCTGGTGCTCGCGCTGCACCTGCGCGAGCCGCACGGGTACGCGGAGGTGCAGGCGGGCCGCTTCGTACTCGCCACCGGCGCCGTACATCCGGTGCAGATCGACGGAGGGCGCGTCGTCGCGCGCGCGCCATGGGGCTCGACGGTCGAGACCTTCGGCGGCATGCCGGTCGTGCCGCGATTCGGGGCGCGCAGCTACGACTGGCTCGCCGGCGGACGCATCGCCGAGACCGTCGCCGACGTGGGGACCCTCGGCTTCTCGTACGTGCAGCGGCGCGAGGGCGGCGACGTCTCGAGCGAGGAGATAGGCGCGGACGCCGCCTTCGCCCCGGTGAAGTGGTTCGACCTCGGAGGCTTCGCCGCGTACGACGTGAGCGACCCCGGCATCGCCGAGGCGCGCGCGTCGGCGGCGGTGAAGGTGGACGACTGGCGGTTCGAGCTGTTCGGTTCGCAGCTCTCTCCAGGGCGCCTGCTTCCGGCGACGTCGCTCTTCTCGGTGCTCGGCGACTTCCCGTCGCAGACGCTCGGCGGCACGGTCCGGTGGCGCGCGGCACCGAGGCTCGATCTGCTCGCGAGCGGGGCAGGGCAGGACCTGGCCGGAGGCCTCGGCGGCAACGGCTGGGTGCGCGCGACGCTGAGGCTCGACGATCGCGGCCAGGGCAACCTGGGGCTCGAGCTTCGCCGCACCGACGTGCCCGGAGCGCAGTGGTCGGGCGCGCGCGGCATCGCGTCGCTCCCACTGGGCGGCGGCTTCCGGTACTCGGAGGAAGTCGAGATCGTCGTGCCGGACCATCCCGACGGTCGTGGCACGGCGTGGCCCTGGGGGCTCTCGGCGCTCTCGTGGCGATCGCGCGACGGGTGGGACGTGGCGGCCGCCGTCGAGGCGTCGTCGACGCCCCTTCATCGCTACGAGGGCGATGCGCTCGTGAGGCTCTCTCGCGCGCTGGGGGAGCCATGAAGCGCCGCTCGGTCGCGATGACGCTCCTCATGGTGCTCGCCCTCGCGCTGGCGGCGTGCGCGAGCGTGCTCGGGATCCGTCGCCAGCCGGCGTCGCACCCGTTCGAGCACCGCGCGCACCTGATGAAGGGAGTCGGCTGTCTCGAGTGCCACAAGGGCGTCGAGCTCACCGGGGACACGGGGCCGCTGCACATCCCGGGCGACGCCGATTGCCTGCGGTGCCACCAGAAGCCGCACGACTCGCGCCCGTGCCAGGGGTGCCACGGCGAGACCTACGTGCGCGACGCCGCCGAGCTCGCGCGTGCTCGCCTCCGCTTCACGCACTCGCGCCACATGGTCGCCGCCGAGGGAGATTGCGTGCGGTGCCACGGCGCGGTCACCGAGTCGCGCCCCGACACCGTGATGCCGAAGATGGCGTCGTGCTTCGGCTGCCACCAGCATCGCGACCAGTGGGCGCTGCGCGACTGCAACGGGTGCCACGTGGACCTCGCCGCCGAGGGCACCATGCCCGAGGACCACCTGGTGCACGACGGTGACTGGCTGCGCGAGCACGGTTCGCGCGCGGCGTCGGAGAAGGACCTCTGCGCCAGCTGTCACACCGAGCGGCAGTGCGCGTCGTGCCACGGCGAGGGTACGGTGCCCGCGCTCCCGTGGAAGCTCGCCCTCGGCGACGACGTGCGTCTCGCCGGGCTGCATCGCGCGGGGTTCGCGTCGCGCCACTCGCTCGAGGCGAGGGCGGACCCCGGGATGTGCACGACCTGTCACACGGAGAGCTCGTGCATCGACTGCCACACGCGCCGCGGGGTCGCTCCCGGATCGACGAGCACGAGCCCGCATCCGCCGGGGTGGCTGACGCCCTCGGGCGGTGAGCACGGCCCGCAGGCGCGCATCGATCCGGTGTCGTGCGCAGGCTGTCACGGCGGCGCCGGCGAGCAGCTCTGCGTCGGATGCCATCGCGTGGGCGGTCCCGGGGGCAACCCGCACGGACCGGGGTTCAACAGCCGCAAGGACGAGCACCACGACTTGCCGTGCCGTCTCTGCCACGGGGTGGGCCCGTGAAGCCCCTCGCGCGCCGCATGCTCTGGACGCTCTGTCTGGCGATCCTCGTGATTGCCGCCGGAGTGGCGGCGGCCGTCACGTGGTGGCCGCGTGCGCCTCGAGGCACGCTGCCCGACTCCGTGCCCGCGTCGTGGGACGCCTTCCGCACGAGCCCCGGCCACCGGGTGCACGTGGACAAGGGCGGCGTCGAATGCCGCGACTGTCACGACGTCGAGCACGAGGGATTCAAGAACCCGGGTACGGCGATGTGCCGCAAGTGCCACGCGAAGGAGGCGACACTCGGGCACCACGGAGGGACCGCGGAGCTCGCGACCGATTGCACGACCTGCCACGTGTTCGCGCCCGACAAGCAGCCCGAGGCTTGCATCGACTGCCACCGCGATACGCACGGCAAGTCGCAGGCCGTGACGACGCACGCGACTGCCGACTGCATGAAGTGCCATCGCCTCCACGAGTCACCCTCCACCGTGACGACCGCCTGCGCCGAGTGCCACGAGGAGCGCGCGCCGGCCCACGCGGCGCACGAAGGCTCGCACGGCTGCGCCGACTGCCACGCGTCGCACGCGCCCGCGGCCGCGGCGGACGCGACGTGCTCGTCGTGCCACGCGCAGCCCGCGGGTCCGCACCCGGCGGGTCACGACAAGTGCTCCGGTTGCCATCAGCCGCACGACTTCAAGGCGGGCGGCGAGTCGGCGTGCATGCGTTGCCACGGAGAGAAGACGACGCTCGCCGCAGCGCAGGTTCCGGCGCACGCGGTGTGCACCAGCTGCCACACGCCCCACGATCCGGCCTCCGCCGCGTCCTCGTGCGCGGGATGCCACGCGGGAGTGCACGTCGAGCACGGCAAGGCGCCAGCCGCATCGGCGTGCGTGACGTGCCACGCGCCGCATCGCGACGATCCCAAGCAGATCGCGACGAGCTGCACGAGCTGCCACGGCAAGGTCGCGGCGTTCGACACGGGCGCGCACGCGGGCGGCATCACCTGCGAGCGCTGTCACCAGCCGCACGAGTTCTCGCGGCTGGATCGGCGCGCCATCTGCGCCCGGTGCCACGAGCGCCAGGTGCAGCTCGTGAGCACCAACGCCGGCCACGCGCTCTGCGACTCGTGCCACGGCGCTGCTCCGCAGCACACGCCGACCAAGGCGCCTGCGTGCGGCAGCTGCCACCAGAAGGAGCTGGCGACCATCACGCCGGGCCACGAGACCTGCCAGCGTTGCCACGACCCCCACGCCGGACAGCCGACGCCGACTTGCGCCACGTGCCACGCGACGGAGAGCGCCGGCCCCCACGGCTCCATCAAGGGCGGCTGCCAGGACTGCCATCGCGCTCACGGCCCCGCGGGCCTCGCATCACCGCCCGCCTGCACGACGTGCCACACGCAGTCGAACCTGCCGGCCCTGCACGCGGCGTCGGGACACACCAACTGCGCGAGCTGCCACGCGACGCCGCACGCGCCCCCCAAGGCCGACCGCGCCACGTGCACGGGTAGCTGCCACGCCGACAAGCGCGACCATCAACCCGGCGCAGCAGCCTGCACGGGGTGTCACGTCTTCAGGCGCTAGAGGCTGACGAGAGGAGAGGAAAGAAGATCAAAAGATCAGAAGATCAA
>DATJYG010000901.1:0-13929 GCA_035499695.1 Polyangiaceae bacterium | reverse complement strand
GGCGCGAGCCGTCGACGCCGACGAGGCGGTCGCGCGCATGCGGGACGTCGCGCGCGAGCTCGGCGTCGTCATCCCCGTCTCCTTCTTCGAGCGCGCCGGGCAGGCCTACTTCAACAGCGTCGCCGTCCTCGATGCCGACGGCTCCGTCCTCGGCACCTACCGCAAGAGCCACATCCCCGACGGGCCGGGCTACGAGGAGAAGTTCTACTTCCGCCCGGGCGACACGGGTTTCCGCGCGTGGAAGACGCGGCACGGCACCGTCGGCGTCGGCATCTGCTGGGACCAGTGGTTCCCCGAGTCGGCGCGCGCCATGATGCTCCTCGGCGCCGAGGTGCTCCTCTACCCGACGGCCATCGGCAGCGAGCCGCACGAGCCCGATCTCGACACGCGCGACCCGTGGCAGCGCGCCATGATCGGTCACGCCGTGTCCAACGTCGTCCCCGTGGTCGCCGCCAACCGCATCGGCACCGAGAGCGGCCAGCGCTTCTACGGCTCGTCGTTCATCGCCGACAACCGCGGCGACAAGGTCGCGGAGCTCGGGCGCGACGACGAAGGCGTGGTCGTCGCCAGCTTCGACCTCGACGCGATGGCGCGCACGCGCGCGTCGTGGGGCTTCTTCCGCGACCGCCGCCCGGACCTCTACGACGTGCTCTCGACCGCCGACGGCGCTCAGCGCGTGGTCAAGCCGAAGTAGCACCCGAGCCGGCGCTTGCCGCGCCAGGGTATCCACGCGGTGCCGAGGAAGAGCCCCGGCTCGATGGCGCGCACTTCGTCCTTGATGGCGCGGACCAGGAGCGGGTTGTCGCGGTCGTCGTAATCGAGCTGCACGGCGTCGAAGTCGCCGGCCCGCGACGGGCCGATGCTCGTGGTGAACGCGTACCGGCGGAAGCGGTCGGTCACGAAGCGGTTGATGCCCTCGCCGTGCGCGCCGTCGGTCGCGCGGAAGCTCTTGCCACGCCACGGGAAGCGGTCCCAGGCCCCGAGCGCCCTCACGAGCGATGCGAGCGGCCTTCCCGCGAGGGGGACGGCCAGCATGCGGCCGCGCAGGTCGCCGTCGAGGTCCGAGACCCGCGGCGTCTCCGCTGCCCTGTACAGGTGCGCCAGGTCTTCGGGCCCCATGTAGAGCAGGTCGTCCAGCGAGCGGAACGGCTGCCTGGCCCGGGGCGCCGACTTCGCTTGCACGTGGGTGGAGGCGCTTGCTGCCATCGTTCTACGTCCGTAGAACGTCCCCGGCCGGCCGGCAAGGGTGCTCCCGACGGTTCCCTGCGAAGCGCGATGCGCACCGATCCATGACGGAAAGCTGATGCCCACCCGCCGACCGTCTACTACGCTGCGGCCTCGTCGAGGACGACCATGCTGCGTTACCGAGAAGACAGGCGCACGCTTCTCTGGGCCTTCGTGCTCTTCCCCGCGATGGGGTTCGCGCCGTACGTCGAGCCGCGGCTCGTGCCCTGGCTCCTGCCCCTGAGCCTGTACTTCGGGTTCTGCGCGGGCGTCTTCAGCCACAACCACAACCACTGTCCGA
The DNA here is from genome assembly GCA_035499695.1 of Polyangiaceae bacterium. Classification (GTDB taxonomy): domain Bacteria; phylum Myxococcota_A; class Polyangia; order Polyangiales; family Polyangiaceae; genus Palsa-1150. Next base: position 12,404 of record DATJYG010000901.1, on the reverse strand, counting down.
CGTTCAAGAGTCGCAAGCTCAATGCGTTCTACTCGGCGTGGCTCAGCATCTTCTACTTCTTCCCGACGTTCGCCTGGATCCCGACGCACAACCTGAATCACCACAAGTACGTCAACAAGGCGGGCGACGCGACGATCACCTGGCGCTACTCGAAGAACAACACGTGGCTCATCGCGAGCACGTACTACTTCGTGTCGGTGTTCTGGCAGGCGGAGCCGATTCGCGAGTACATCGCGAAGGCCAAGGCGAACAACCGCTCGCTCTACAACCAGATCCGCGGGCAGTACGCGACGCTCATCGCGGTGCAGGCGGGCCTCCTGGGCATCGGCATCGGCGCGGCGCTCTGGCACGGGCAAGCGTGGTGGCACGGCATCGTGCTCTGGATCTTCGGGTTCGCCATCCCGGGGATGTTCGCGAACTGGTCGATGATCTTCATCAACTACATCCAGCACGTTCACGCCGACCCGTGGTCGGAGCACAACCACTCGCGCAACTTCGTCTCGAAGCTCGGCAACTGGCTCGTCTTCAACAACGGCTACCACACGGCGCACCACGAGAGCGCCGGCCTGCACTGGAGCCGGCTGCCGGAGGCGCACGGGAAGATCGCGCACCTCATCGATCCCCGGCTGAACCAGCCGAGCATCTTCGGGTTCTGCCTTCGGTCCTACCTGCTCGGCATCTTCAGCGACCGCTATCGCACCCACCAGGTGGGGCGCGCTCCCTATGACCCGCCGGACGGCGGCGAGGTGAAGCTGAAGACCGCGTCGGTCGCGGCCGTCGAGGTGGGCGTCAACGCGTCGATGGCCTAGCGGCCGCGGGCGCCTCTACACGCGCACGATCGCGCGCCGGGTGACGACGGCGAACCGCGCGGCGAGCGCGACGCTGATGACGACGAGGCCCGCGGTGAGCCCCCACCACAGGCCCGGCGCGCCGCCGTGGAGGGCGAAGCCCAGGACGAGCGCGACGGGGAAGCCCACGAACCAGTGGGCGATGACGTTGGCGACGAAGGGGAAGCGCACGTCACCGGCTCCGCGCAGGGCGCCTGCGGCGACGGCTTGCACTCCGTCGAATAGCTGGAACACCGCAGCGATGCGCACCAGGCCGATGCCGATGGCGATGACGCGCTCGTCGCTGGTGAAGACGCTCACCAGTGCGCGCGGGAAGGCTGCGAATGCCACGGCGCCGAGGAGCATGGCGGCGGCGCCCAGCGCGATGCCGAGGCCTCCGGGCCGTCGCGGATTGCGTCCAGCTCCCACCGCGTGCCCGACGCGAACGGCCGTCGCGCCGCTCACACCGAGGGCGCCCATGAAGGTGAAGCTGGCCATCATGATCGCGATCTGGTGCGCCGACGCGACCTCGGCGCCGAGCGCGCCCGAGAGCAGCGCGACGAGCGAGAAGATGCCGACCTCGGCGAGCAGCTGCGAGCCGATGGGAATGCCCAGCCGGTAAACGGTGGACAACGGCACCGGCGCGCCGGCGGACGTGGTGCGATGGCGCAGCGCTGCGACGAGCACGAACGTCACGAGGATCGCCGTCGCGAGGCTGAAGGCGATGCCCCCACCGAGAGCCCCCAGGGCCGGCAGGCCCCTGGGACGGAGCCCCACGGCGGTCAGCGCGGCGTCGCCACGCACGAGCACGTTGCTCGCGACGAAGTTGATCCCGTTGGCCACCAGGCTGCCGACGAGCGCCGGCGCGGTGCGCCCGTGCGCCTGCAGAAACACGCGCCCTGCGAAATAGGTGGCGTTGAGGGCGAGCCCGGGCGCCTGACCGAGCAGATACAGCCGCACCCGCGTGACCACCGCCGCCGAGACACCGAGCGCTGGCAGGGTCAGCGTGATCGCGAATGCGGCACCGATCAGCGGGATGGCAAGCAGCAGCCCGGCGCGCAGGTTCGCGAGGAGGCCACGCCACGCACGCCCCTCGTCTCCCGCGCCGATGGCCTGCGCCGCGACCGGCTCCAGCCCCATCGCCACGCCGACCGCCAGCATGACCGAGGCGAACCCGAGCGACCGGCCGATGCCGGCGCCCGCAAGGTCGTCCACCGAGAGGCGCCCGATGATGGCCGTGTCGACGAGGCCCATCGCGACCAGGCCGAGCTGCGCGATGGCGATCGGCACCGAGAGGCGGAGCAGGATGCGCAGCTCCGCGAGGCGGGACTCGGTGCCGCTCAGGTAGCTGCCTCGAAGAGGCCCGCGGCCCCCTGGCCTCCACCGATGCACATGGTGACGATCGCGTACCGCCCCTTGCGCCGCCGCAGCTCGTGCAGCGCGGTGGCCGCGAGCTTGGCGCCCGTGCACCCGAGCGGGTGCCCCAGCGCGATGGCGCCGCCGTGCACGTTGAGCTTCTCGTCGGGGATCTCGAGCGTGCGCTGGACGTACACCGCCTGGCTCGCGAACGCCTCGTTCAGCTCGACGAAGTCGATGTCGCGCATCTGCAGGCCCGTCCTGGAGAGCAGCTTGCGCACCGCCGGGATGGGCCCGATGCCCATGATGGCGGGGTCGACGCCCGCCGTGGCGTACGCGCGGAAGTACCCGAGGGGCCTCACCCCGGCGGCGTCCGCGCGCGCCTTGCTCATCACGAGCGCCGCCGCCGCTCCGTCCGACAGGGGCGACGCGTTGCCGGCCGTCACGGTGCCGTCCTTCGCGAACGCCGGCTTGAGTGACGTGAGGCCCTCGAGGGTCGTGTCGGCGCGGATCATCTCGTCCTTGTCGAACACGAAGGACGTGTGCTTGCCGCCCTCGTAGCGCGTGGCCTGCACCGGGACGATCTCCTGGGCGAATACGCCGGCCTTCTGCGCCGCTGCCGCCTTCTGCTGGCTGCGCAGGGCCAACGCGTCCTGGTCGGCCCGGCTGATCGAGAACTTCTTCGCCACGTTTTCCGCCGTGATGCCCATGGGCGTGTACACCGAGGCGTAGTGCTCCATGGCGCGCGGCGACGCGCTCAGCTTGTTGCCCGTCATGGGCACCATCGTCATCGACTCGACGCCGCCGGCGACGAGCACCTCGGCGGCACCCGTGGCGATGGCGCCCGCCGCGAACGCGATGGCCTGCAGGCCGCTCGAGCAGAAGCGGTTGATCGTGACGGCCCCCGTCTCCTGCGGCAGCCCGCCGAGGAAGCCGACGACGCGCGCCACGTTGAGCCCTTGCTCTCCCTCGGGCATGGCGCAGCCGAGCACGAGGTCCTCGACGTCCGCCGGCTTCACCTCGGGCACGCGCGCCATGAGGGCCGCGACGACCTGACCCGCGAGCTCGTCGGGCCGCGTCTGCGCGAGGGCGCCCTTGTGCGCGCGGCCCACGGCCGAACGCACCGCATCGACGATGACGACGTTGTCGATCATGGCTCTAGTTCCTCAGGGGCTTGTTGTTCATGAGCATGTACTGCATCCGCTCCTGGCTCTTGGGCTCGCCGCAGAGGCTCACGAAAGCCTCGCGCTCGAGCTCGAGCATCTCGCTCTCGGTCACCTCGTGCGAGGACCCGGCCACGCCGCCGCAGAGGATCTCGGACACCTTGGTCGCGATCTTCGCGTCGTGCTCGCTCGCCTGGCCGGCTTCGACCAGGGTGCCGATCATCATGCGCAGGGTGGCGATGCCGCTCTCGCCGGGGAGTACGTAGGCCCTCGGCGCCGGCGGGTGCCAGCCGCTCTCGGCGAGACCGATGGCGCGCTTCTTCGCGTCGACGAGCAGCCGCGCGCGGTCGAAGGTGACGCCCGCATCGCGCCTGAAGTACCCGAGCGCCTTGCCCTCCTCGGCGCTCGTGGCGACCTTCGCGAGGGCGACGTTCTTGAACACCTGGGTCACAAGCGCGTAGGGATCCACGGCGGCGCCTTCGGGCACGCCCTCGAAGGCGCGCCAGAGGAGGTTCATGTGGCCGCCTCCGCCCGGCACGAGGCCGACGCCCACTTCGACGAGGCCCGAGTACGTCTCGGCCGCCGCCTGGATGCTGCCGGCGCCGAGGCACACCTCGAGACCGCCACCGAGCGCCATGCCGTACGGCGCGGCGACCACCGGGACGCTCGCGTACTTCATCCGCTGGCACGCGCCCTGGAAGCCGCCGACCAGCTCGCGTATCGGGTCCCACTGCTTTTGCCCCGCCGCCATCACGACGAGGAAGAGGTTGGCGCCCACGCAGAAGTGCTCGCCCTCGTTGGCGACGACCATCGCGCGGAAGTCGCTCTCGGCGCGGGCGACCGAGTCGTGGATCATCTTGATGACGTCCGGATCGATGCTGTTCGCCTTCGTCTTGAAGGTGAGCCCGAGCACGCCGTCGCCCAGGTCCCAGGCCTCGGCGCCGTCGTTCTTGAGCACCGGCGCGCTGCCCTTGCGCAGCATCGGCAGCGTCGCGGTGCGCGGATCGGGCGTCCGCTTGCCGAGGGTCTTCTTCAGCGTCTCGCCGATGTTCGCGGGCAGCGCGAGCCCGTCCTTATTCATGCGCTCGATGGTCGCGTCGATCCCGAGCGCCTCCCACGTCTCGAAGGGCCCGAGCTCCCAGTTGTAGCCCCACTTCATCGCGTCATCGATCGCGTTCACGTCATCGGTGATCTCGCCGATGCGCCGCGCCGCGTACGAGAGCGATCGCGAGAACACCTTCCACGCGAACGCGCCCGTCTTGCCGGGGGCCGCCACGAGCTTGCGCACGCGCTCGCGCGGGTCCTCGACCTTCGCGATCTCCTTGGTCACGTTGCGGATCTCCTTGTCGCCGCCGCGTGCCCGGTACTCGAGCGTCTTCGGGTCGAACGTCTCGACCTCGCCCGTCTTCCCCTTGCGATAGAAGCCGCCCTTCGTCTTGTCGCCGAGGATCTTCTTCTCGACCATCGCGCGGATGTACGCGGGGACCTCGAACACCTTGCGATCCTCGTCGCCCGTGAGCGACGCGTGGCAGTTGTCCGCCACGTGCACGAAGGTGTCGACGCCGACGAGGTCGGCCGTGCGGAAGCTCGCGCTCTTCGGGTGAGCCATCGCCTCGCCGGTGATCGCGTCCACGTCCTCCGGCGCGAGCCCATCCTCGAGCATCAGGTGGATCGCCGTCATCATCGCGTGCGCGCCGATGCGGTTGCCCACGAAGTTCGGCGTGTCCTTGCCGACGACGATGCCCTTGCCGAGCACGTCCTCCCCGAACCGCCGCACCGTCTCCACGGTCTCGCGCGACGTGTCGGGCCCGGCGACGAGCTCGAGCAGCTTCATGTACCGCACGGGGTTGAAGAAGTGCATCACGAGGAACTGCCGCCGGAACCCATCCGACCGCCCGCGCGCCATCTCGGCGATGCGCAAGCCGCTCGTGTTCGAGGCGACGATCGCGTGCGCCGGCAGCAGCTCGTCGAGCTTCGCGAAGAGCGCCTGCTTGGGCTCGATCTGCTCGATGATCGCCTCGATCACGAGGTCGCACCCCCGCAGCTTCTCGAGGTCGTCCTCCACGTTGCCCACCGAGACGAGCCGGGCCCGGTCCTTGTGGAAGAACGCGGCCGGGCGCGCCTTGAGCGCCTTCTCGAGGCCGCCCGCCGCGAAGCGGTCGCGCGCGGCTCGGTTCTTCTTCTCGGCGTCGCTCAGCCCGGGGGGCACGATGTCCATCAGGAGGACCTCGACGCCCGCGTTCGCGAGGTGTGCCGCGATGCCGCTGCCCATGACGCCCGCGCCGACGACGGCTGCGCGGCGGATCGGTCTGCTCATTTCCGGTCCTCCTGAGGGGGGAGGCCGGAGGATCTAGCGTCGCCCGTGACTCACGTCACGTGAATCACTGATTGTTCGGCGGCGGCGGCGGAGGCGGCGGGACCGAGATGGTGACCTTCGTGGTCACGCCCGCGCCGGACCAGCCGTTCGTGAAGGAGAACGGGCTGCCCATCAGCGTGCCGGCGCCCGTGCCCGTGTCGATCGTGATGAGCGACGGGCTCTGGGCGGTCATGTGACGCGTGAACCCGAACACCGTGGAGTCCCACGCGCCGAGGCCGAACACGTCGTGGAATCCGGTCCCCGAGCCGAGGCTCGCGCCGTTGCCTCCGTAGATGCCGGCGAGCAGCGAGGTGGACGGCGTGCCAGACGTGTACGCCGCCTTGAGGCTCGTCATGTTCACGCCCGCGAGCCAGTCGGCGCTGCAGTTGCTCGCGGTTCCGGTCGGGCACGAGCGGATGGTCGCGAGGCCCGTCGGGTTGTTGTTCGAGTCCGTGTAGAAGACGACGTCGCCCGAGAGCTCGAAGGTGCACGGGCTCTTGCCGCACGCGTTCGACGCGTCGTTGCCGAAGTTGCCGAGGTTCGTCCCGGCGCCGCTCGTCGTGTTGATCGCGACCAGGTTGCCGTCGCTGTCGCCGGCCACCAGCGTCTCGTTGTTCGGGTCGAGGGCGCCGGCCGGCGCGAAGGCAAGCGCGTAGAACTTGCCCGTGCCGCCGGTGATGGCCGCGATCTGCGTGAGCGCCACGCTGCCGGGCGAGGCGGGAATGGCGGCCTTGTAGAGCGTGGTCTCGGTGTTGACGTAGACGTCGCCGTTCGCGTCGACCGCGAGGTCCGTGACGGCATCGGTGCCCTGGCCGCTCATCACGCCGATCTCGGTGACCGTCTTGTTCATCGGGTCGACCGAGTAGAGGGTGTCGTCCGTGTGGGAGTAGACGGTGATCTTGGTCGTGACGACCGCGTCTCCACCGGCGTCCGAGCCGCCACCGCTGCTTCCGCTGCTGCTGCCGAAGCTGCCGCTGCTGCTCCCGCTGCTGTTGCTTCCGCCGCTGCTGTTGCTCCCGCCGCCCGAGCTGTTGCTGCCGCCGCCGTTGCCCCCGCCGGAGCTGCCGCCGCTGAAGCCGGAGTCGCCGGGCGAGCCGGAGCAGGCGAACACGGACGCGAAGATCGTGGCCAGACCGAGGGACGAGAGAATCGCGATAGGACGCATGGAGACTCCCCTTTGCGCCTCATGCCGTACGCGGCGGGCCCACCCCGTTCAAGGAACGGTCGCGCCTCGCCAGCGTCCAATTACGGCTAGCGTGGAAAGGTTCAAAACGAAGGTGTAGCGCGCTGCGTCTGGCGCAATTCCGCGCAGTTACGGTTGCGTCACGAACCGCACCCGCGCGCCGGGAGAGCGAGCGGCCAGGGAGCCGAAATCCTTGGTGATCACCGTGGCCAGAACCGGGTAGCCGCCCGTGGTCGGGTGATCGGGGCCGAGCACCACGGCCATCCCCGACGGGGGGACCTGGATCGCCCCGCGAACCATCGGGCTGGACGGGCCGGAGTCGCTTCCAAGGCGCGGGAGTGCGGGGCCGCCGGTGAGACGGACGCCGACGCGGTCGCTGCGGGCATCGACGACGAAGGACGACGAGAGCAGCAGATCGAGAGCCTCGTCCGGGAACCGGCGGCGATCGGGACCGGGCACGACGCGGATGGGCGACGCGAGATCGGGCGCCGAGGGCATCGAGGCATCGACGCGAGGCGCATCACCCGCGCGAAGCAGGTCGCCCCGGCGAAGGGGGCGCCCCTCGTGACCGCCGAGCGAAGCGACGAGCAGCGTCCCGCGGCCACCGAGCAGCTCGGGCACGTCGAGGCCGCCGCGCACCGCGACGTAACGCACGCGCGCGCCCTCGCACGCGATCGTCAGCGAGGTGCCGGCGGAGAGGGGCCGCGCGGTGCCGTCGTCGAACGCGACGAACGCGTCCTCCCGCGCCTCGAGCACGAGCGTACCGAACGACTCGATGGCCGCCGCGCCGGGAACGTTGCGCGCGGCGACGTTGGCGCGCGCGAGCAACTCGGGCACGAGCGCGCCGCCCGGAGGCACTCCCTCGTGCATGTGGCCCGGCCGGCCGGCGTCCTGCACCATCGCGACCCCGGCGACGCGCGTGACGAGGATGGCGCTCACGGGGGGACCGGTACGAAGCGCACCCGGTCGCCGAGCGCGAGCGTCGCGCCGGCTCGCGCATCGAAAGGGGTGAAGCCGACCGCGGTGCCGAGCAGGTGCCAGCCGCCCGGCGAAGCGAACGGGTAGATGCCCGCGTACGGCCCGGCGATGCCCACGGCGAGCGCCGGCACGCGCGCGCGCGGAGAGCTGCGCCGAGGCAGCACGAGGCGCGCGTCGAGACCCCGCAGGTACGCGAAGCCCGGCATGAAGCCGATGGTCGCCACGACGTATTCGGACGCCTCGTGGAGCGCGACCACCTCGTGCACCGTCATGCGCGTCTCGCGCGCAACCTCCTCCAGATCGAGACCGTCGTAGCGCACGGGCACCGTGTGCTCGCGTCCGGGTGCGCGCGTCGCCGGGACGAAGGCGCGCCCGACGGCGGCCTCCACGTCGTCGCGCAGCGGTGGGCTCGCCGCGTCGAACGCGACGAGCGCGTGCTCCTCGGCGACGACCGCGTCCACGACGTGCGGGATGCTCCGCAGCGCGTCGAGCAGCGCGCGTGGATCCCTGCCCGTCGCGAGCGGTACGCGCCAGGCGCTGTCGCCGAAGAGCTCGAGCGTCACCGCGCTCACGGGGCTCGGTCTCCGCCGGCGCCGCGTGCATCCAGCGCGTCGCGTACGGCGCGGGCGATGGCGACGGCGCCGGGCGTGTCGCCGTGGCAGCAGATGGCATCGAACCCGCCGGCGGCCGCGAGCTCCAGCGCACGGCCCGCCGCGGCCGCGGGATCCGTGACGAGCGCCCCAGGCTCGCCCCTCGGCACGAGCGTCCCGTCCGGCCGCGTCGCTCGGTCCGCGAACCCCTCGCGCGCGTAGCGGACGCCGGCGCGCGCCGCGACCGCGAGGACCTCCCCCGCCGGTGGACCCACGATGGTGATCCCGGTCCCCAGGGCGTCGATCGCTCCGTCGACCAGCGCGCTCGCGACGTCCGCGTCTGCTCGCGCCGCGTGATAGAGCGCCCCGTGCGCTTTCACGTACGCGAGCGTCACTCCCGCCTCCCGGGCCACGTCGCGCAGCCGCGCACACTGCTCGGCGATGCTCGCCCTCAGCTCGCGCGGCGCCATCTGCATCGGCTGCCGCCCGAACCCCGCGCGGTCCGGATACGACGGGTGCGCTCCCACGCGCGTGCCGTGCGCGATGCACGCCGCCACCGCCCGGCGCATCGACGCCTCGTCGCCCGCGTGCCCTCCGCAAGCGACGTTCGCGAGGTGCGCGCACGCGTAGAGCGCCTCCGGCTCGTCCGGCAGCTCACCCAGATCGATGTCGAGCAGCACGAGGCCCGCCCCCCGCCGCCATGTCGCGCACGATGCTCTCGATGAGCCCCAGGCTGAAGGGCTTCTCGACGCGCAGGTTGTCCACCGACGCGAGGAACTCGGCGGCTCGCGTGGTGAAGGCGCCGCCGGTCATGAAGACGATGCGCTCCTCGAGTCCGGGACGCTGGGTGCGCACCCGCTCGTAGAGCTCGATGCCGCTCATCCCGGGCATCATCAGGTCACAGAAGACGACGTCGAACTCCTCGGCGTCGAGCTGCACCAGCCCCTCGCGCGCGCTCGCCGCCGCCACCACCTGGTGCTCGGGCGCGAGCAGGTCGCGCAGCGTGTTGGCGATGGGCAGCTCGTCGTCGATGACGAGCACGCGCGCGCGCCTGCCCCCCTGCGAGGCCGGCGGGCGGCTCGTGCTCGCGGGCGCGTCCCTGGCGATCGTCTCGCTCGTCGGCAGCACGACGCGGAAGGTCGTGCCTCGGTCTGGCTCGCTGTACGCCGCGATCTGCCCTCCGAGGGTCGTCACGATGCCGTGGCAGATCGACAGCCCGAGCCCCGTTCCGAGGCCGACCGGTTTGGTCGTGAAGAACGGATCGAAGATGCGCGGCAGCACCTCCGGCGCGATGCCGGCGCCGTTGTCGTGCACCTCGAGCACCGCTTGCCGGTCGCCGTCGGGACGCAGCTCGACGCGGATCTCGTTCTCCTCCGAACGCGCCTCGGGCATCGCCTGCGCCGCGTTGAGCAACAGGTTCACCACCACCTGCTCGAGCCGCGCCTCGTTGCCCCACACGGGGCGCACCGTCTCGAACGACGTCACGACGCGCGCGCGGTAGCGGATCTCGTTGCCCACCATGCGGATGGCCGACTGCACGACCCTCGCCAGGTCCACCGGATGGCGCGAGTCGCCGTCGGCGCGCGAGAAGCTGCGCAGCTCGCGCACGATGGTCGAGACGCGCTCGGCCCCCTGGCGCGCCTCGTCGAGCATCGCCATGAGCCCCTCCATGCTCGACGGATCGCGCTTCAAGTCGGGCAGCTTGCGCGCGATCCACTCGAGGTTGAGCATCACGTACGCGAGCGGATTGTTGATCTCGTGCGCGATCCCCGCCGCCAGGGTGCCGAGCGCCGCGAGGCGGTCGGCCTCGACGAGCTGTCGCTCGAGCTGCCTGCGCAGGGTGACGTCGCGCGCCATCGTCAGGGCCGCGGGCTGCCCCTCGTAGTCGATGAAGACGCTGGTGACCTCGAGCAGCACCCGTGACCCGTCGCGCTTGCGCACGCGGTAGACGTGCGGCGCCTGCTGCACGCGCTTGAGGATGAGCGCCGCTTCGCGCGAGCGCTGCGTGGGCACGTCCTCCGGCTCCACGAGCGTCGAGATGGCGACGCCCACGAGCTGCTCGGGCGCGTCGTAGGCGAGGGCCTGCGCGTAGGCGCGATTCACCCAGACGAAACGCCCGTCGCGGATGATGCCGATGGGCTCGGGCGCCACCTCCATGAGCTGGCGGAAGTGGGCCTCGTAGCGGAGCTTCTCCTCCTCGGCGCCCCTGCGAACGCTCGTGTCGACGAGGAACGCGAAGACGGCGGCGCGTCCGTCGACCGTCGCCATGCCGGTGGTGAGCTCGACGAGGGTCTGCGTCCCGTCCTTGCGCTGGACTTTGAGCTCGTACGACGTCTGGCCTCGTTCGGTCCCGTTCTGTCGGTGGGTGTAGCGGTTCTCGGCCCACGCGCGGTCCTCGGGTGCGATGAAGGCCATGGGGTCCCGGTCCATCAGCTCGCTCGTCGGCCAGCCGAGGATCTGCGCCGCCCTCTCGCTGATGTAGACGTTGACCGGGCGTTGCGAGTCGACGAACGTCACGGTGACGCCGATGCCGGCGGCGGCGGCCGCATCGAGCATGGCGCCGCCAAGGCCACCCACGTCGATCTTGGCGAGGAGCTCGCCTACACCGGAGCCCATCCTTGCGGAGCGTAACCGGGGAAGGGCGGCCCGCGTAGACTGTTTCGAGAGAGGCGGGTGCAGTGAAGTCCGAGCGGAACCGCATATTCGAGCCCTCGATGCAGCGAAGGACGTTCCTCCGCGCCATGACGGCGGGCACCGTGGTGATGGCCCTCGGCGGGGCGGCCTACGTCCTGGCCGATACCGAGGAAGAGCGACGTGCGCGGGCGGCTCTGAGGCCGGATGGGCGGCCGAGGCTGCCTCCGGGGCAGTACCTGCTCAAGCACCTGCGCCCCATGGGAGGCGACGAGGGCGACCCGAGCCCGGGCAGCTGGCGGCTGACGGTGTCCGGCGAGGTCGAGGCGCCGTTCACGATCGACTTCCAGGAGATGCTCGCGATGCCTCAGGTCGAGCAAGCGTGCGACGTGCACTGCGTGACCAAGTGGACCGTGCTCGACGCGCGCTTCACGGGCGTGCGCGTGGCGGACCTCGCGGCGCGGGCGCGCGTGAAGCCGACGGCGCATCACGTGATCTTCGAGGCGGCGCACGGCTACACGAGCAACGTGCTGTTGCGCGAGGCGCTCGCGCCCAACGTGCTCGTGACTCACCGGCTCGACGGGACGCCGCTCGCGCGGGCGCACGGCGCGCCGGTGCGCGCCCTCGTGCCCGACCTCTACTTCTGGAAGAGCGCCAAGTGGCTGACCGGGATCCGCTTCACCCGCGCGGACGAGCCGGGATACTGGGAGACGCGCGGGTACAACAACCATGCCGATCCTTGGAAAGAAGAGCGCTACTCGTAGTCGTTTCCAGTGGCGCGCCCTGCTGCGCGCCGTGCACAGGGACGTCGGGTACACCGCGGTGGGGCTCACGTTCGTGTACGCGGTGAGCGGGCTGGCGGTGAACCACATCCCCGCGTGGGATCCGAACTTCACGAACACGACGACGACGCACGAGATCGGCGGCCCGATCCCGGACGACGACGACGCGGCGGGGAAGCTCGTGCTCGCGAAGCTGGGTATCACCGACGCCCCGCGCGAGGTGGCGCGCGAGGGCGACGAGCTCGAGATCCTCTTCGAGCACCGCACGCTGCACGTCACGGCGGCGACGGGGCACGTGGTGGACGAGGAGCAGAAGCCGCGCTTCTTCATCCGCGCCGCCAACTGGCTGCACCTCAATCGCGGCAAGAAGGCGTGGACGTACTTCGCCGATTCGTACGCGGTGGGGCTGCTGTTCCTCGCGACGTCGGGGCTGTTCATGATCGCCGGCAAGAAGGGCCTCCTCGGGCGCGGCATCTTCTTCGTCGTCGCAGGGGCCGCCATCCCGCTGCTCTATCTCGTGTTCGCGCGCGGCTGATCC
>DATJYG010000900.1:0-3928 GCA_035499695.1 Polyangiaceae bacterium | reverse complement strand
CATCGAGGGTGGCCGCTTCCGGGGTTGCCGCTTCCGGCCCCGCGTCGTTGGCGACGTCGGCGAACGACGCGTCGGAGCCCGGCAGCGTGACCACGTCGAGGACGAGCGAGTCTGCCCAGCCTCCCTCCGAGATGGGGTGGCCCGATGCGGTGGCTCCGCCACCATCCGGTGCGTCTTCGATCTTCAGCCCCGAGGTGTCGACCCCGCACGCGGGCAGCAGGGCAGCACCCCAGGCGGCGGTGAAGATGAGGGAACGTGCTCCTAGTCCTCGCATGAGCCGGAACCTGGGTTCGATTACGCACCGCGTCAACCCCGGGTCGCTGTTTTTCGGATGCGCTAAACGCCGGAAAGGACTGGAAGGTTTCCGGGCGATGTCATGTGTGCGACGCGTGAGGCTCAGTAGCTCGCGAGGAACGCGTCGAGGCTCGCTCGGTTCCTCTCGAAGCTCGACGCGCACAGTCGGATCGCGTCCAGCACGTTCGCCAATTTGCGCGGGCCTCCGTCGTAGCGGGACGCGCGCGGCGCGAGCAGCGCCTGGACGCTCTGAGCGTGCGCCTCGTCGCAGAAGCGCGTGACCAGCGGAAAGAGCTCGAAGCCGACCTCGTCGTCGCGCATGCGCGCCGCGAGCGCGTCGAAGCTCGCCTGAAGAAAGGACCACGCGACCTCGCGCGTATCGCGGTCGCCGAACTGCACGACGAGCGCGTTGATCGAATCGCGCAGGTCGAAGTCGGTGCCCAATAGCAGGTCTTGCACGCGGCGGACGAAAGCCGGTTCCGTGAAGCCGCCGAGCGCAGCCAGCATCCGCTGGACCTTGATGCGATCGGTCTCGCCGTGCGCCTTCGCGAGCAAGCCGTCGAACAACCGCGGATCGTTGCTCTTGGCCGCCGCCACCAGCACCGGCCCCACGAGGTCCGGATCGATGGCTCCCGAATCCTTCGACCACGCCAGCGCCAGGTCGTGCGCCCGCGCACGCACGTCGGGGTCGCGCCCGCGGTCCGCCAGCGAGCGGACGATCCACGGACGCAACAGCTCCACGTCGGCACCCTCACCCGGGCGGCGGCGCAAGCCGAGTTCCTGGGCACGTGCTCCGAAGAGCCGCCGGACGAAGTGCGCGAACCGGGCGGCTTCGTCGTCGGTCATGGCGGCATCCGGCGCGAGCTCGACGATCTCCGCCGCGGCCCGCGCGAGATGTCGCTCGCGCGCCCGCGCAGCATCCGGCACCAAGGCCAGCGCGTCGCCCAGCGCGAGGTCGCCGCTCGTCACGAGCGCCGCCGCATCGTGGAGAACTCCGATGCGCTCCTCGAGATCGATGCCGCTCGAGGGTGCGAGCAGGGACCGGAACGTGCGCGGCGCGTACGCCACGTGGTAGTAGCCCGACGCCTCGGCGTTCCCCAGCACCCAGCCGGGGCAGGTCTTCGCGCCGGTCTCGACCCTCGCGTGCTCGCCGTCGAGCATGACGCAGGCACGCTGCATCCTGCCCGCGGAGCCCGGGTAGCGGACGCACACGGGCACCTTCCACGTCTCGGCGGGCTGCGCCGGCCCGAGCGGCTGATAGCGCCGCTGCCCGACGTCGAGCGTGCCGCCCTGGCACGTCACGGTGATGGTCGGAAGCCCGGGCTGCTCGACGAACGATTGCAGGACCGCTCCCATCCCGGGCGAGTCGGCGTCGAGCGCAGCGAACAGGTCCTCCGACGTCGCGTTCCCCCACGCGTGCGCCGTCACGTAGGCGCGGAGGGCGTGCTGCAGCCTCGCCGGCGTCATCCACGACTGGAGCATCGCGAGCAGCGCTTGCCCCTTCTGGTAGGTGAGCGCGCCGTCGAACGACGCCTCGATGTCCTCCTTTCGCTCGACTGGCTGGCGCACCTTCTTGGCGGTCGGCAGCGCGTCCTTCGCCATCGCCGACGAGACATCGTCGAGGCGGTCGCGCGCGAAGTGCCACGACGGCTCGACCGCGTCGGTGAGCTCGACGCCGAGCCACTCGGTCATCCCCTCGTTCAGCCACGTGTCGTCCCACCACGCCGTCGTCACGAGATCGCCGAACCAGTAGTGCGTGAGCTCGTGGGTCGCGATGCCGGCGTAGTCCTGCTCGCGTCGTACGGTCTGCTCGGCAGGAGCGATGAGCGTCAAAGGCTGCCCCAGCGCGACGATGCCCGGGTGCTCCATCGTTCCCCAGAAGCGAGGCACGACGGCGACGTCGAGCTTGCCGAAGGGGTACGGCATCCCGAAGTAGTCCTCGAGCGCGCCGATGATTCGCGGCGTCACGCGCGAGGCGTACGCCGTATCGTGTCCCCGGCCCTTCGGAACGAGGAAGCGCAGCTTGGTGCCGTGGTGACCGGCATCCGGCGCGGAGACGACGTCGAACGGGCCGACGACGAACGCGACGAGGTAGCTCGGGAGAGGCTTGGTCTCTTCGAAGGCGACGGCCTTCGTGCCCGCGCCGTCGTCCTGCTCGGAGGCCACGGCGGTGTTCGCCGCCGCGACGTCGTCCTTCGGCACGTGGAGGACGAGCCTCCAGGGCACCTTGTAACCCGGCTCGTCGAAGCCCGGGAACGCGCGGCGCGCGTCGATGGGCTCGAAGAAGGTGTAGAGGTACGCGCGCCCATCCG
This sequence comes from Polyangiaceae bacterium, assembly GCA_035499695.1. GTDB lineage: Bacteria > Myxococcota_A > Polyangia > Polyangiales > Polyangiaceae > Palsa-1150. The sequence goes on along the minus strand of DATJYG010000900.1, from coordinate 1,322 downwards.
CCTCGCGCTGCGCGTAGATGCCGCGGCTGCGCTCGGTGTCGACGCGCCCTCGGTAGCTCACCGCGAGGCGCGCCTGCCCCGGAGGCACGTCTTCATCGAACACGAGGCCGACGAAATCTTCGCCTCCGGGAACGACGTGGGCCGCGAGCGGGGTGGCCGGCGCGGCCGACGCACCGACCCTCGTCAGCTGCGCGTCGTCCACCGCGAGGTCGGTCGCGTTCAGCCAGAGGACGCGCGTCGCCGTCAGCACGTCGAGGTCGATTCCCGCTCGCCCGCGGAAGTCCTTCGCAGCCGGGTCCAGCCACAGCTCGAGGTCGACGCGCGACGGCCTCGCCACCGCCGGCAGACGAAGCGTGGGTGGCTGCGCGGCCGGGCCAGACGCGTCAGCGACGCTCGCCGAGGTCGCCGATGGGCTCGCAACCGTCGCCGGTGACGCCGCCGCCGTAGGGCGTGCGGGCACGGGCGAGCATGCGACGCAGAGCCAAGCGACGGACAGGACCGCTCGCCAGGGGACACGCATGTCGGCGCCGAGCGGCGACGGCGGTCTACTTGACGTTGCCGACGATGTCGCCGAAGGCCTTCGGGTCGGCGACGGCGAGATCCGCGAGGATCTTGCGGTCGAGCGCGATGTTGGCCTTCTTGAGCGAGTGCATCAGGCGCGAGTAGGTCGTGCCGTTCTGGCGGGCGGCCGCGTTGATGCGGGCGATCCAGAGGCGACGGAAGTCGCGCTTGCGCAGCTTGCGGTGGGCGTACGAGTAGACCCACGACTTCATCACGACTTCCTTCGCGTACGCGAAGAGTCGCGACCGTGCGCTGTGGTAGCCCTGAGCGAGCTTCAGAATGCGGTTGCGGCGGCGGCGCGCCTTGAATCCTCTTTTTGCGCGGGGCATGGCTTGGCGATCCTCAGCTGTAGGGCAGCAGCTTCTTGACGTGCTTCTCCATGGTCGAGTCGACCATGTCGTTCTGACGCAGGCGGCGCAGACGCTTGCGCGACTTCTCCTGCATCCCGTGGTTGCCGCCCGCCTTGGGGCGACGCACGCGGCCCTTCCCGCTCACGCGGAACCGCTTGGCCGCGGCTTTGTTCGTCTTCATCTTCGGCATGGCTGCAACCCTCGCTGCCGCTCCGAGCGGGCCGGCGTGCTGGGGATCCAGCGCGACCGGTTGAGAAGAGCCTGCCGGATGCGGGGCGCGGAAGATGACGGGAGACCCGGGTTTTGTCAAGGAGGGGTCAAGAGACCGGTGCGCGCGCTCACATTGGTGGCATCTGGTCGGATCCCGGTGGGTGAAGGGCGTCGAACGCTTCGGAAATCGAGCGGTAGCGG
>DATJYG010000899.1:0-19935 GCA_035499695.1 Polyangiaceae bacterium | reverse complement strand
TGCTCATCCCCGTCGACGTGCACATCCACCGCCTCGGCAAGAACCTCGGCTTCACCCGCCACAGGAGCCCCTCCTGGCGCACCGCCGAGGAGATCACCGCGGCCCTTCGCCGCTACGACCCGCACGACCCCGCGGGCTACGACTTCTCCCTCTGCCACATGGGGATGCTCCAGCGCTGCCCGTCGCGCCGCGACGTCGAGCGTTGCGAGGGATGCGGCGTGAAACCCGTGTGCATTCACTGGAAGGGAGCCAGTTCTGGTAGAGTGACCGGCTAGCCCGTCACCCGCATGGCCGAGCCCACCCAGCGCGAGTTCGACCTGGACGCCGTCCGCACCGACGGATGGTTCGAGCGCATCGGCGAGGGCATCGGCAGCTTCCAGGCCCTCTGCGAGATCATCGGCGAGCGCTTCTTCGCCTTCTCGATCATCGTCGGCGCCCGCATCACCGCGCTCACGGTGGACCGGCGCAACCCGGACCTCTCCCTCGTCGACTTCGTGGTCGGCCTCGGCGACACCGACGACGGCCTGGAGCCCCAGCGCCTCACACTGGCCGACTTCCGCCGCCGCCTCGTCGGCGCGCTGCTCGTGGAGGACGACAAGCCCGCCCCCGAGCCCACGCGCGACACCGAGATCGAGGTCATCCAGCTCTACATCGGCGTGCGCTACCTGCTGCTCGCGCCGCTCTACGGCTACTCGCTGCGCAAGCTGATCACCGACGAAGAAGAGGGCGCCCAGCTCGTCGTCCTGCACGACGGCGTCGAGGAGACGCACGATCTCGACGCGTTCCGCTTCCGCATCCGCGCCCTCGTGCGCGAAGAGCTCGAGCGCGTCGCGACCGGCGCCCGCAGCGCCATCGACCTCTCGAAGGTCGGCGAGGCCGAGGCGGCGGCGCTCCGCAAGGAGTGGACGAAGGTCATCCAGCTGCTCGGGTCGTGGCCGGCGCCGCTCGCCATCTTCCTGCGCACGCCGGAGGGGCAGCTCCTCACGCCGGACGCGCGCGGCCTCATCGCCAAGGGCCTGGGTCTCCTCGGCAGCGCCTGCGTGCACCTCGGCGAGGTCGAGCAGGCCGAGGAGGTCTTCCGCATCGGCATCCAGTACGCGCAGGAGGGCGTGGCCGCCGCGGACCTCTTCCGCCGTCTCGGCGAGGCGCTGCTCCAGAGCGACCGCCCCGGAGAGGCCATCGGCCCGCTTCGCCGCGCGCTCGCCTTCGGCGGCGGCCCCGCCGACGTGATGCCGCCGCTCGCCCGCGCCTTCCTGAAGCGCAAGAAGTGGGTCGCCGCCTACGCGTGCCTTCGCGACGCCCTCGAGGCGGGGGTGGGCGAGCGCGACCTCGCCGACGAGCTCCGTCAGGTCGAAGCGGCCCTCGGCGTCGGGCTGACCGCGTGGAAAGCGAAGCTCCTCGAGACCAAGCCCACGTAGACTGTCCTCGTCACCCGTGTTGACGCTGGGTTGGGCGAGCGGACCGGCGGCGAAGACCGCGCAGCGGAAGATGGAGGAGTTCGCCCGGACGCTGGGGCGGCTCGCGAAGGTCGAGCTGCAGCCCCGGGCGTTCGACACCTACGACGAGCTCACGCAGGCCATGTTCCGCGGCGAGATCGATCTCGAGTGGCTGCCGCCCATCCCGTTCCTGGCGCTCGCCGACCGGCGGAGCATCGCGGTCCTGGCGAGCGTGCGGAAGTCGCCCTTCCGCAGCGCCATCATCGTCGCGGCCGACTCGCCCCTGCGACGGCCGAGCAACCTCGTCGGCGCGAGCGCCGCCTGGGTCGATCGGCACAGCGCGTCCGGGTTCGTCCTGCCACGCGTCAAGCTCGCGCGCATGGGCATCGATCCCGGCATGGCGTTCGGCGCCGAGAGGTTCCTCGGCTCGCACGAGGCCGTGGTCCAGGCCGTAGCCTCGGGGGAGGCCGACTTCGGCGCGACGTGGGCGCAGGCCACGCCGCCCCGCAACATCACGGGGCCGTGGTCGCGCACTGCGCTCGAGGCGTCTGTGCGCGTGCTGACCGTGTTCGGCTCCATTCCGCCCGACGTCATCGCCGCGCGCGCCGACCTCGCGCCGACGGCCCGCAAGGCGATCGTCGCAGCGCTGAAGACGATCTACGACGAGAAGCAGTCCCGCTGGGTGGTCCGCGACGTCTTCGGCACCGAGGCGTTCTACCGGCCGGACCTGGACGTCTACGGCCCGCTCCGGGACGAAGTCGCCGAGGCGTACCAGTCGGGCTGGCTCGCCGTGCACGAGCCCACCGTCGAGCTGCCCGCCGCCCGCTCCCGGACCATCCCCGACGCCGAGGAGGCCATCGAGGTGGTCGACGAGGCCGACGTCATCGAGGGCACCGGCGAGCAGTGGGCTCTGGACGAGATGGAGGCCGAGGACATCGAGCTGACCGACGACTGACGCGACGCCCGCTTTTTGGCGACCGCGGCCCACATTGACAGCTTCATGCCGTAGGCACTAGAAAACCCGCGGGTTTTCCTGCCTCGGAGCCTCGATGATCGCCACCTACGCGCCGGTTTTCCTGCTCCTCTTCGTGTCCGGAGCCATCGCCGCGCTGTTTTACGGCGCCGCCACCTTCCTCGGGCGCCACAAGAAGCCCAACCCCGAGAAACTGCAGCCCTTCGAGTGCGGCAGCGAGAGCTCGGGCGGGCGGCACCTGAAGCTCAGCGTGAAGTTCTACCTGACGGCGATTCTCTTCGTCGTCTTCGACATCGAGAGCGTCTTCGTCTACCCGTGGGCCATCCACTTCCGCGACCTGGGGTGGCTGGGCCTGGCCGAGATGCTGGGGTTCCTGCTCGTTCTCGTGGTCGCGCTTGTCTACGTCTGGAGAAAGGGAGCGCTCGAATGGGAGACGTGAGCGGAAGGACCGTCGTCCTCGAGGGCTCCGAGCAGGGGTTCGCGACGACGCGCGTGGACGCGCTGCTCGGCTGGGCGCGCAAGTACTCGCTCTTCGCGTACCCCTTCGTCACCGCGTGCTGCGGGATGGAGTTCATGGCGCTCACCAGCCCGCGCTTCGACCTCGCACGCTTCGGCGCCGAGGCCCCGCGCTTCTCCCCGCGCCAGAGCGACCTGCTCTGGGTGGTCGGGACCATCAGCCAGCGCCAGGCGCCGGTGCTCAAGCGCATCTACGAGCAGATGATGGAGCCCAAGTGGGTGCTCGCCTTCGGCACCTGCGCGTCGTCGGGCGGGTTCTACGACAACTACACGACGGTGCCGGGCATCGACAAAGTGATCCCCACCGACGTGTACATCCCCGGCTGCCCCCCGCGGCCCGAGGCGGTGCTCGACGGGCTGATGCTCCTGCAGGACAAGATCCAGACCGGCTCGCGCCGCCCGGGCGTCGTGAAGCCGCGCTTCGATCCGCCGCACGCGGTCGACGGGCTCGTGCAGCTGCGGCGCTCGGCGGGTGACCCGAGCGAGCTCGTTCCCAAGCTGCGCGCAGGAGGCGACCGGTGAGCCAGGCAGTCCTCGAGAAGCTCAAGGCGCGCTTCGGCGCGGCCATCCTGCAGACGCACTCGGACTTCGGCGACGACACGGCGCTCGTCGACGCCGCCGAGTGGAAGGCGATCGCCAAGTACCTGCGCGAGGATCCCGCGCTCGACTTCGACCTGCCCGTCGACCTCTGCGGCGTCGACTACCCGAAGCGCCTGCCGCGCATGGAGGTCGTCCTCCACCTCTACTCGGTGAGCAAGCGGCACCGCATCCGCCTCAAGACCCGCGTCGGCGACGAGGACATGGACGGCGCGGAGCTCGACAGCCTCGTCTCCATCTGGGCGGGCATCAACTGGCTCGAGCGCGAGGTCTACGACATGAGCGGCGTGCGCTTCCGCGGCCACCCGGACCTGCGGCGCATCCTCATGTACCCCGAGTTCGAGGGGCACCCGCTCCAGAAGACGTACCCGGCCGACCGCACGCAGCCGCTGGTGCCCTACCGCACCGAGGAAGAAGCGGGCGTGCCGCTGCACAAGATCGAGCCGTTCGGCCCGGACGAGGGCATGCCCTTCGGCCGCAAGGGCGCGCCGCGCGTGACGCCGGCGATCGACGAAGAAGGCCCGACGGCGAAGCCCGCGGAGGGAAACTAGATGGAGCCGCTCGACATCGAGCTGGAAGAAGGCGAGCTCGAGCTCCCCGCGGAGCCGATGCACCTGAACCTCGGGCCGTCGCACCCGGCGATGCACGGCACGGTGCGCACGGTCCTCGAGCTGTCCGGCGAGACCATCGTGAAGGCCGACGTGCAGATCGGTTACCTGCACCGCGGCTTCGAGAAGATGTGCGAGCGCGGGACGTGGACGCAGGTGTTCCCGTACGTCGACCGCCTCAACTACGTGTCGCCGATGCTCAACAACGTGGGCTTCTCGCTCGCGGTGGAGAAGCTCTGCGGCCTGGTCGTCCCGGAGCGGTGCCAGTGGTACCGCACGGCGCTCGGGGAACTCGCGCGCATCAGCGACCACCTGACGTGCGACGGCGCGATGGCGATGGAGCTCGGAGCCTTCACGCCGTTTCTCTGGTTCGTCAAGGCGCGCGAGATGATCTGGGACATCATGGAGGAGGAGACGGGCGCGCGCCTGACGCACTCCTTCGGCCGCATCGGCGGCATGGCGAACCCGCCGACCCCGGGCTTCAAGGACCTGTGCCGCGCGGCGCTCCCGCGGATCTTGCACCTCGTCGAAGAGGGCGAGGCGATGCTCCTCAAGAACCGCATCTTCATCGAGCGGCTCGAGAACGTCGGCACCATCAGCGCGGCCGACGCGACGGCGCTCGGGTGGACGGGGCCGTGCCTCCGCGCGACCGGCGTCTCGTACGACATCCGCAAGGCGCACCCGTACCTCAAGTACGACGAGGTCGACTTCGAGGTGCCCGTCGGCACCAGGGGCGACACGCTCGACCGCTTCCTCGTGCGCCTCGGCGAGATCCGCCAGAGCAAGCGCATCGTCGAGCAGTGCATCGAGCGCATGGCCGACGAGGGGCCCGTCAACTGCGACGACCCGCGCGTCGTGCTCCCGCCGAAGAGCGAGGTCTACACGACCATCGAGGGCACCATTCAGCACTTCAAGCTGATCATGGAGGGCGCCAAGGTCCCCAAGGGCGAGGTCTACTCGTACACCGAGGGAGGCAACGGGGAGCTCGGTTACTACCTCGTCAGCGACGGATCGGGCACGCCGTACCGCGTGCGCATCCGTCCGCCGTGTTTCCAGATCGTCGGCGGCATGAGCAAGCTCCTCGAGGGCCGCATGCTGAGCGACATCGTGCCGACGTTCGGCTCGCTGAACATGATCGGCGGCGAGTGCGACCACTAGTTTCGTTTGGGGGGAGCGCGGCCGCTCCGCTCCATCACCCCCCATCAGCCCCCCACCCGAACCCTTGAAGCCCCACCAGGAACTCTAGATGCCCAGCTTCAAACTCGACGGCAGGACGATCCCCTTCGAGCCGGGTGACACGATCATCCGCGCAGCCTGGAAGCAGGGCATCGAAATCCCGCATTACTGCTGGCACCCGGGCCTGACGGCGCCGGCCAACTGCCGCATGTGCCTCGTGGAGATCCTCCCGAAGCCGGGGCAGAAGCCGCTGTCGCTCGACATCCTCGAGCTCGACGAGAAGACGGGGCAGTACGTGCCGGCGCAGAAGCCGAAGCTCCAGCCGGCCTGCTACATGGCCGCCGCCGAGGGCATGGAGGTCCTCAGCGACACGAGCCAGAACGTCACCCAGGCACGGCACGACGTGCAGGAGTTCCTGCTCCTCAATCACCCGGTCGACTGCCCCATCTGCGACCAGTCGGGCGAGTGCAAGCTGCAGGACTACTGGCTCGAGCACCAGCAGACGAAGAAGCGGATGCGCGACGAGCCGGTGCACAAGCCCAAGGGCGTCGTGTTCGGCCCGACCATCGTCTACGACGGCGAGCGCTGCGTCATGTGCACGCGGTGCGTCCGCTTCATGGCGGAGGTCGCGAGGGACCCGGTGCTCGACATGCGCGAGCGCGGCAACCTGAACGAGATCTTCGTCGCCCCCGGGCGGCAGCTCGACGGGCACTACACCTTCATGACCGAGCACGTCTGCCCGGTCGGCGCGCTGACGACGAAGGACTTCCGCTTCAAGGCGCGCGTCTGGTTCCTGCGCACGGCCGACAGCGTCTGCCAGGGCTGCGCGACCGGGTGCAACGCGCACCTCGACTACGACCCTCGCTACAACAAGGCGTACCGCTACCGGCCGCGCGACAACGAGAAGGTCAACAAGTTCTGGATGTGCGACGAGGGGATGCTCTCGTACAAGGACGCGCACGACGGGCGTCTCATCGAGCCGCTCGTCGACGGCGCCGAGTCGACCATCGAGTTCGCCGTCGACGCGGCGAAGGACCTCTTCGAGGGCGTGCCCAAGGAGTCGGTCGCCATCGTGCTCCACGCGCAGCACTCGCTCGAGGACAACTGGGCGCTGCGCGAGCTCGGCACGGTGCTCATGGGCACCAAGTCGGTGTACTGGACGGCGCGGCCGGACGGGTACGAGGACGACATCCTGATTCACCGCGACAAGAACTCGAACACCCGCGGGGTGCAGCAGCTCGTCCCGGGAGCGCGGACCTTCCAGGCGCTCCTCGACGACGTGAAGGCGGGACGCGTCACCCACGTGATCGCCCTCGGCGGCCCCGCGCAGCAGGCGGCGCCGCAGCTCGCGAGCATCAAGGTCGTGGCCATCGCGACGCACGCGGGGCCGCTCACCGAGCACGCGAAGGTGGTGCTCCCGGCGACGTCGTGGGCCGAGCACTCGGGCACGTACGTGAACGCCAAGGGCATGCGTCAGGTGAGCGAGAAGGCGCTCGAGCCGCTCGGCTCGAGCCTGCCCGGATGGCAGCTCGTGGCCGAAGTGGCGCGCGCCCTCGGCTACGAGCCCTCGTGGTCGAAGCTGAAGCAGATCCGCGCGCAGCTCGGCGGCACGACCGCGGCCGACGCGAGCACCCACGCCGCGCCCGGTGGCGCGCCCACCATGACGGCGGAGTGACCGATGACGCTTCTCACGTTCATCGCTGACGTCATCAAGATTCTCATCATGGTCATGTTCGTCCTGAACCTGGCCGCGATCCTCACGTGGGCCGACAGGCGCCAGAGCTCGATGATCCAGGACCGCATCGGGCCGAACCGCGCGGTCGTGAAGATCTTCGGGCGCGAGTTCCGCCTCGCGGGCCTGCTGCACCCGGCGGCCGACGGGCTGAAGTTCTTCACGAAGGAGGACTTCATGCCGCCCAAGGCGGACAAGCTCCTCTTCACCCTCGCGCCCATGATGTCCATGGCGATGGTGTTCACGCTCGTCGCGGTCATCCCGTTCGGCGACACCCTCTGCCCGCACGCGTTCCACTGGAACGGCTGGCACTTCTGGGAGGGACCGGCGGTGCAGCGGTGGGGCACCTGCGCGGCGGACCCGGCCAAGGGCTACTACCCGATCGACCTCGTCGTCGCGCCGCTCGGCATCGGCATCCTCTACGTCTTCGCGATGGCGGGGCAGGGGATCATCGGCGCCGCCATCGCCGGGTGGTCGAGCGACAACAAGTTCAGCCTGATGGGCGCCCTGCGCGCCGCGAGCCAGATGGTCTCCTACGAGGTCACCCTCGGCATGTCGCTCATCGGCGCCATGATGATCTACGGCACCGTGCGGCTCGACGACATGGTGCGCTGGCAGGACGAGCACACCTGGGGGATCTTCGTGCAGCCCCTGGCGTTCTTCCTCTTCTTCACCGCGGCCGTGGCCGAGAACAAGCGCATTCCGTTCGACCTGCCCGAGGCCGAGAGCGAGCTCGTGTCGGGGTACTTCACCGAGTACGCCGGCATGAAGTTCGGCATGTTCTACTTCGCCGAGTACGCCGAGGTCGTCACCGGGTCGATGCTCCTCGTGACCATCTTCCTCGGCGGTTGGTCCCTGCCGTTCTTCCACCGAGACGGGATCCTCATCCAGTTCGGCAACGTGACGCTCTTCCAGGCGCTCGTGCCGCACCTCTGGATGATCGTGCTCAACGTGCTCGCGTTCTTCGGCAAGGTGCTCGTCGTCTGCTGGCTGCAGGTCGTCGTGCGCTGGACGTTGCCGCGCTTCCGCTACGACCAGCTCATGAAGCTCGGCTGGAAGATCCTCCTGCCGGCGTCGCTCGCGAACATCCTCGTGACCGGCGTCGTGTGGCTGGCGCTCGAGAAGGCGGGCGCCACGGCGAGTGACGGCCTGAAGCTCGCGGCGGACATCACCCAGGCGGTCGTCGCCGTCGCCATCACGGTGGCGGTGCTGCGCGTCGTCGTGGGCTTCTTCGCCCCCGTGAAACACCAGCGCGACGTCGTCGGCTCCTCGGCGGCGATCGCGGCGAAGCGCGGCGGCACCAAGGCCGAACCGATGCAGGCTTGAGGCAAACGAAGACCATGGCGACCACCACCTTCCCCAAGAAGCCCCCCGCACCGACGAACGCGACGCCGGTGGCCTACGCCCCGAAGGACATCGAGGTGAAGAGCTACCTGCCGGAGATCTTCCGCGGCGTGGGCGTCTCGATGCGCCACTTCTTCGAGAACACGCGCGAGATGCTCCGCGGCAAGCGGCCCGACCCGGTGCTCGACCGCTTCGACGACGGCATCACGACCATCTCGTACCCCGAGCAGAAGCGCCCGTACCCGGAGCGCTTCCGCGGCATCCACCGCCTCACGACGCGCACCGACGGCAGCGTCCGCTGCGTCGCGTGTCTCTGCTGCTCCACGGCGTGCCCGGCCCAGTGCATCTTCATCGAGGCCGGCGAGTACCCCGAGGGCGACAAGCGCCGCGGCTACGAGCGCTACCCGGTCAAGTTCGTCATCGACGAGCTCCGCTGCATCTTCTGCGGCTACTGCGTCGAGGCGTGCCCGTGCGACGCCATCCGGATGGACACCGGCATGCACGCCGTGCCGTACGACTCGCGCGACCAGTTCATCTACGACCGCGACCTGCTGCTCTCCTTCGAGGGCCGCGACGGCAGCTACGAGACGCGCAACCCGCGCCACGAGCCGGGCGAGAAGACGCACCCCGGCATCGACCGCGAACATCACCATTGATTCGGGATGCGTCCGTTCGACATGGGGGCGCTCGCTCCGCTCGCGCCTACGCGTGACACCTGATGGTGTAGGGATCACAAGGCGAGCGCGCGCCTCGGCGGGACGCGCATGTAGGGACCACAAGGCGAGCCCTCGTCTGGGCCGGACCTGCCTGGTTGCGCCACGAGGCGAGCCCTCGCCTCGGCGGGACTTGCCTGCAGGCGCCACAAGGCGCGCCCCCGCCTCGGAGGAAGCTGCCTGTACGCGCCACAAGGCACGCCCGATCGCGCCGAGGACGCGTTCTGCCCATCGACAAGTCGTGTCTCCCTAGGTCAGTGCGGGCTCCCGTCCTCGGGGGTGGCCTGTTCGTTCGCCCCACCCAAGCCGACGGAACGCGGGTTTCTCGCGATCCAGTGGCACGCCCGTAGTTCATCCACGTGGCATCGCGGTTGCTGAAGCGCTCGAGAGCTCCAGAAAGGAGAACTCCGATGCGTTCCCCCGTTGCCCTTGCCGCTCTGTTTCCCATCACCCTGATGGCCGCGTGTTCGTCCAGCCCCGGCACGCCCGGAATCCCCTCGAGCACCTCGCAGGGCCAGAGCGGGTCGTTCGGCGCGCTCGTGGGAGGGCCCGGCTCGGGCAGCTGCGTCCCCGGTGCGCCCGGGACCTTCGCCGACGCCGTGTGCGTGTGCCGGGGGCTCGCCATGGCGGGCGCGCTCCGGACGCATGCGCCCGCCGGTGGGAGCGCGAGCGTCGGCGTCGATGAAGCCGCCCGCATGGCGACGGGCACGTCGATCGAAGGGGCCTTCGTTCCCTACGCGTCCCTCGACGTCGCCGGCGGCCTCGACGTGCGCGACGCGCTGACGACGACGGGCACCCTGGACGGTGCAGGCGAGCTGAACGTCGGGGGCGACCTCTCCGTCGGCGCGCAGCTCCTCTTCGCGGGCGGCCTGCAGGTCGGGGGAGCACTGCGACTCGCGTCGCCGGGCGTGACGGTTCCCGGCGCCTCGTCGAGCGCCACGGCGCCCTACGTCGCCCCGGGGGGTCCCCCGTGCGCGTGCGACCCGTCGAGCCTCCTGCCGATTGCGCAGGGAGTCGCCGCCGCGAAGGCGAACAACGACGACGCGGCCCACGGGCTCAGCCCGGACGGCGCCGATCTCCTCGGCAGCGGCACGATCACGCTGACGACCGGCACGTATTACTTCGAGGGCATCGACCGCGTCGGCGCCGGGAAGATCGTCATCGACGGGGCCGTGGCGCTCTACTTCGACGCGAGCACCATCACCGTCGGCGTCGATCGCATCAAGCTGAACCCCGGCGCATCGCTCGACATGTACGTCTCCGGCCTCCTGGCGACCGCGGGCAGCGTCGTCCTCGGCGATCCGTCGAACCCGCAGGCCTTTCGACTCTTCGTCGGCGGCGCAGGCTCGATGATGGTCACCGCAGGCACCCAGACGTACTACGGGCTCGTCTACGCCCCGCAGGCCGACGTCGTCTTCGCCGGGGTGACGCGCGTCGACGGCTCGGTGTTCGCCAAGTCGCTCACGTGGGCCGGGATCCTCGACGTCACGTACGGGGGGACCTCGTCCTCCTCGCCGAGCTGTCCGCCTCCGTCCTCGCCGCCGCCCTCGGCGCCTCCGGGCAACGGGCCGTCGCAGCCGACCCAGTGACGACTCCTCAACGAACCGAGCCCCCCGCGGTCCGCTCGAGCGTCCAGCGCTCGAGGGGATCCCGGGGGGCTCGGTGTTTCTCCCGTCACTCCGTCACTGAGGCACGCAGGCGAGGTGGAAGAAGCAGCACTCGTTGGCCGCGCAGCCCGACCCGCACTGCGTCGCCTGCTGACCGGACGCGAGCTGCTGCGCGAACTCGTCGGCGTACTTGGGGTCGAAGGGATTGCACTCGCCAGCGCCCGCATCGAACGCCGGGAAGCCCGCGTCCGGGAGCGGCGGGATGTTCACGTCGGGGAACTGGAAGCCGCCGTCCGGGAGGGGCGGGAGGTTCACGTCCGCGAACGGGAACCCGCCGTCGAACGGCAGGGGAGGGGCGTTGACGTCCGGGAGGTCGACGCACACCGCGCCATCGAGCACGCAAAAATCCAGCGCCGCACTCGAGGTCCGGCTCGTGCTGTCGGGCCCCTCGGAGCACGCGGCCGCGAGCGCGGCCGATGCCGCTATCCCGAAAAAGATACAGAGTGAACGACGCGCTTTCATGGTTCTCACCTCCGGAGACCATCCGAAGAGCAAGGGCGGTGCCCCGCGCGCTTGCCCGGCGAATGCGCGGGGAGCGCCCCCGGAATGCGCGAGTGCGCCGCGCCCCGCGCCCGCGCGATCGGCCCTCTCCGGGCAGGGGGTGAACGAATCGGCCGCCCCACCCCAGCAAGTGAGTATCGGCGCTGCTATGCTGACTCGATCGATGGACTCCGGTCCTCGCGCGAAGCCCGAGCGCGTCGGGCGCTACTGGCTCTTTCGCCCGTTCGCGAAGGGCGGAATGGCCAGCATCCACCTCGGGAGGCTCATCGGCCCCGTCGGCTTCACGCGCCTGGTCGCCATGAAGGTGCTCCACCCGCTGTGTGCCGACCACGAGCACTACACGATGCTCCTCGACGAGGCGCGCATCTCGTCGCGCGTCCGGCACCCGAACGTCGTGCAGACGCTCGACGTCGTGCACGACGACCAGCGCGTGTGCATCGTCATGGAGTACGTCCACGGCGTCGACCTCTCGAGCGCCGTGTACGGCGCGAAGCGGCTCGGCGAGAGCATGCCGCCGAACATCGCGTCGTCCGTCCTCGTGGACGTCCTCAAGGGCCTGCACGCCGCGCACGAGGCGCGCGCCGAGGACGGGCAGTCGCTCGGGCTCGTCCACCGCGACGTGTCCCCGCACAACGTCGTCGTCGGCATGGACGGCATCGCGCGCGTCCTCGACTTCGGGATCGCCAAGGTGCTGCGGAAGGACCACGTCACGGCCGAGGGGCTCGTGAAGGGCAAGGTCGCGTACATGGCCCCGGAGCAGCTCGTGGGGGGCGTCCTCACGCGGCAGTCGGACGTCTACGCGGCGGGCGTCGTGCTGTGGGAAGCGCTGACCGGCAAGCGCCTGTTCGGCGGCGACGACGGGGAGAAGCTCGTCGCGCGGGTGCTCGGCACGCGGGTTCCGCCCCCGAGCGAGGTCGCGCCGGGCATCGACGCGGCGCTCGACGCCGTCGTGCTCCGCGCCGTCGCGAGCGAACAGCGCGAGCGGTTCGCCACCGCCAACGAGATGGCCGTGGCGCTCGCCGAAGCCGTACCTCCGGCGCCCAGCGATCAGGTGGCGGCGTGGCTCGAGCGCGTCTCTTCCGACGACATCGAGGTTCGCAATGGGGGCGTTCGAGAGGCCGAGGCCTTCGTGCCGGAGGAGGCTCCGCTCGCGAGTGCAACCAGGTCGACGTCTCGGCTGCGCTGGCTCGCGCTGCTCGCCGCCGCGGGACTGGGCGTGGTCAGCGTGGTCTTCGTGTCGACCCGCGCTCATCGAGCGCCCAGCGAGGGCGCAGCCGCGGCTCCGGGCGTGGTTTCGGCAGAACCGGCGCCGCCCGCGGACAGCGTCGCGGTCGGCGCTCCACCGTCGACGCTGTCCATCGACCAGCCGATCGAGCTGAGCGCGCCAGCGCCTGCTCTGCGAAAGCACGTGCCCTTGCACGCCAAGCGCCGCGTGGACTGCGATCCTCCGTATACAATCGACCGCGACGGGATGAAGCACTACAAGGTCTCCTGCCTGCCATGACCCGCGCGGGACGCGCAGTCGCCCTCGCGCTGTCGCTCTCGATGATCGCCCCGCCGGCGCTCGCCCAGCGCCGCGACGAATGCGTCGCCGCGTTCGACCGTGCGCAGACGCTCCGCGCGCAGGGCCAGTTGCGTGCGGCGCGAGCGAGCTTCGTCGTCTGCGCGAGCGACAGTTGCCCCGCGCCGCTCCGCAAGGACTGCGCGCAGGGGCTCTCGGCCATCGACACGGACCTGCCCACCGTCGTGCTCGGCGCCCGCGACTCGGCCGGCCACGACATCGCCCCGAGCGCCGTGTACGTCGACGACGAGCTCGTGCCGGCCGCCGATGGGAGGGCCATCACCTACGACCCCGGGCCGCACGTCATCCGCTTCGAGCATCCGCCGGATGCGCCGGTGACCGAGCACGTGATCCTGCGGGTGGGCGAGCACAATCGCGAGATCCTCGCCACGTTCCAGGCGCCGCCCCCCGCGGCCGCTCCGCCGACACCCACAGCATCCCCGTCGCCACCCCTGGAAGCGCCCGCGCCTCTGCCGGCGGAGAAGCATTCGACGCGTCCGACGGGCTGGATCCTCGCCCTCACGGGCGTCGGCGCGCTGGGGCTCGGCTCCTTCGCGTACTTCGCCGCCACGGGGTACTCGGCCAAGCAGCAGCTCGAGGGCTCGTGCGCGCCGGGATGCACCGACGACGAGGTCAACCGGGTGCGCTACCGCTACATCGCGGCCGACGCGTCCCTCGGCGTCGGGCTCATCGCGCTCGGCGTCGCGGCGTACCTCTTGTTCTCGTCGTCCTCCGACGATGGGGCTGCGGCCCTCGACCCTCAGCGCTTCGCGCGGATCTTCTGGAAGTAGCGCCGCCCGATGCCGCAGGCCTCTGCCGCCCGTCCCACGTGACCGCCGTGGAGCTCCAGCATGCGTGACAGGTAACGGCGCTCGAGCTCCGCCACGACCTCCTGACGCGCGGCGGGGAGCGGCTTGCCGCTCGAGACGAGCCCGTCGATGAAGTCGTCGTCCGCGGGCGCCGTCCTCGCCGCGAGCGGCTCGCGATTCGCGGCGTCCCCGAGGGCGAGCTGGCGCGCCACGGCGTTGTGGAGCTCGCGCACGTTGCCCGGCCAGCCGTACTCCACGAACCGCTGGATGACGTCCGGCGCGAGGGTCGCCGGGTCTCCGCCGAGCGCCGCCCAGAAGGTCCGGGCGAGGAGTGCCACGTCGCCGTGCCGGCGTCGCAGCGGGGGCAGCTCCACGCGCGCGACGGCCAGGCGGTAGAAGAGGTCGTCGCGGAAGCGCCGCGCCTGCACCTCGCGATCGAGATCGCGCCGCGTCGCGGCGATGATCCGGACGTCGACGCGCGTCCACTTGTTGCCGCCGACGCGCTTCACCTCCATCCGCTCGATGGCGCGCAGCAGCTTCGCCTGCAGCGAGATGTCCAGGTCGCCGATCTCGTCGATGAGGAGCGTCCCCCCGTGCGCCTCCTCGAAGAGCCCGCGCCGGCTCGCGACGGCGCCCGTGAAGGCCCCGCGCTCGTGACCGAAGAGCTCCGCCTCGAGGAGCGTCGGCGACACCGTCGTGCAGTCGAAGACGACGAACGGCCCCTCCCTCCGGGGCCCCGCGTCGTGCAGCGACTCGGCCACCACTTCCTTCCCGGTCCCGGTCTCGCCCTCGATGAGCACCGGCACGTCGCTCGCCGCGAGCTGCGCCAGCATGGGGTAGAGGCGGCGCATCTCCGGGCTGCCGCCGACCACGTGATGAAAGCGCGACTGCTCGGAGGCCTCGAGCACGTGCGTCGACGGGTCGAGGTCCACGCGCAGGATGGTGCCGCCGACGCGCACGCGCTCGCCCCCGCGCAAGGAGACGTCGTAGACGCGCAGATCGTTCACGAACGTCCCGTTGCTCGATTCGAGGTCCACCAGGCGCACCCCGGCGCTTTCGGCCTCGAGAGACGCATGACGGCGCGAGACGGCGCGATCGGTGAGGACCACGCCGCAGACGGGGCTCTGCCCGAGCAGCACGCGCTGGGTGACCACGTCGTCGATGACGAAGCGCTTGCCCTCGTCCGGCCCCGAGACGACCGTGACGACGCAGCCGCGCGCCAGGACCGGCGGCACCGCCGCGCGAAGGATGGGCGTCGGCTGGAAGTCGCGGTTCGTCATGCGTCGCTCACTGGCAAGAGTGATACCCGAGGGGCAGCGTCGCATTGAGACACTGCGGCTTGGTGCTCGGGCAGTCGCCTTGCACCCCCGGCGTGCACAGGATGGCGCCGGTGCAGGTCGACTCGCACTGCGAACCGTTGGTCGTCCCGATGTTGAAGCAGCAAACCTGTCCGGTCGCGCACTGGCTGGAGCTGTCGCACGCCAGGAAGAACCCCATCGTCGCGCACGCGGTCTCCTGCGTGCACGTGCCGCTCGCTCCGCCCTGGACGCAGCAGCCTTCCCCCGCGGCGATGGAGCACGTCGTCGACCCGCACGCGACGGTGGGGGATCCTGCCTCGGACGGCGGCGCCGCTTCGACGTGGTCCGGGACGGCCACGACGTCGCTCGTCGCTTCGACCGGGTTGCTCACGTCGCCGGGCGTCACGAGCCCGTCGGTGGAACCGCCGTCGCAGTTGCGGCAGGTGCCTCCGCCTCCTTCCAGTCCTCCCCAGCCCGAGAAGAGCGAGCACGCCGCCAGCAAGACCGTCGTCGACGCGAGGGCTGCTTGGCGAAAGGCCACGACAGAATGCTAGCTGATGTTGGTCCCATGGGCGGCGAGGGGGTCCGCCCATTGCACCAGCACCACCTGGGTCGTCGGTCCGTAGTCGACGAGGATCACCCGCCCCGACGGGGTGCAGATCCGCACGAGCCCACCGAGGATCGCCGGCGTCGCGAGCCGGTAGAGCGGGTGGTCGGCGAACGGGTGGTCCGTGACCCGCAGCGTCGCGTCGGTGTCGCGCAGCTCGACGTCCAGCTTCACCGAGCCGCGCCGCATCTGGCGCAGCGCCGTCGGCATGAGGCGAACCAGGTACCGAGGCGACGTGACCTGCACGAGCATCCGGAAGAACCAGTGCGTGCCGAGCGTCGCGCCTTTCTCCATCGCGTGGGAGAAGAGGGTGTCGCTCCCGTTGCAGACGGCGCGGTGGCACGCCTCGACCGCGTCGCGCATCACCACCTCCGGATACCAGCGCGAAGGGAGCGGATCGCGGATGGCGTCGCGCGTCTCCTCGGGCGCGCTCGCGGCGTAGCGCTCGAACACGTGCTCGCCGTGCTCCTCGAGGATGTACCTCTTGAGCGTGAAGATCATGAGGCCCTTCACCTGGCTGAGGGTCTCCGGATCCATCGCGGTCACCAGGAGCGAGCCTAGCTCACTCGCGTTGTGCACGGCGCACCCGGGCTTGCGCAACGTTGCACAACGCGCGCGTGTCGCCCGGCGGCCATGGTGCAGTCGTTTCGCGCAGTTGTGGGACTGGTGCGCAGGCTGCATCTCCAGCACGATGGAGGGATACATGATGCGGCATCTGCTACCGGCGTCGGTTCTCGGTTTGGCCTTCTCCTGCGTGACCGCGTGCGGCAGCAGCAGCGGAGGATCGCCGGATACGTCCGGTAGCTCGTCGTCCTCGGGCGGCTCCTCGTCCTCCTCCGGCGCGTCCTCGTCCTCGGGCTCCTCTGGGGGCTCCTCCTCGTCCTCCGGCGGCTCATCGTCCTCTTCCGGAAGCTCGTCGGGAAGCGGGTCGTCGTCGTCGGGCGGAGACGGCGGCACGGGTGGAGAGGGCGGCGGCGACGGGTCGGTGCACTCGTCGACCTGCACCAATCCCGCCCACGTGCTGATGATGGATCCCAACAACCCGCAGAACGGCATCACCCTCGGCGGCTACTACGTGGACGAGGACACGTGGAACGCGGCGAACTACCCGGTCACGCAGACCATGTACATCTGCGACTACGACAACTGGTACGCCGTCGCGAACATGAACAACGACAGCGGCGACGGCGCCGTGAAGACGTACCCCAACGTCCACATGGACTTCGGCAGCTCGCCTCTCATCAGCTCGTTCACGACCATCTCGAGCAGCTTCGCCCACACGGCTCCGCACGTCGGAATCTACGAGTTCGCGTACGACATCTGGCTGAACGGAGTCGCCAGCAGCGGCTCCACGGAGGTGATGATCTGGACGGACAACTACTTCCAGACGCCCTCGGGCTCGTCGATGGAGACCGTGACCTTCGATGGTCAGAGCTACAAGGTCTACAAGAGCGGCAGCTACATCGCGTTCGTGGAGACGAACAACGTGACGTCGGGGACCCTCAACCTGCTCACGTTCTTCAACCACATCATCTCGAAGGGCTGGATCCCCGCGACGTCCACGCTCGGTGCAATCGACTACGGCGTCGAGCTCGTGTCGACCAACGGCATGGACGCCACGTTCGCGGTCAACGCCTTCTCACTCACGACCAACTGAGCGGTGAAGGATGGCCATCGTGTCGGCCGCAGCGCGAAGGATCCGGTCGACGGGGCCCGGGGTCGACTGGGCGGCATCGAGCGGGATGTCGTAGGTGACGACGCCGGCGTTCGTCTCGCGCTCGATGGCGCCGATCTCGCTCATGATCGCGCGCATCGGCTCGTTGTCGGCGAGGACGTCGGAGCGGAAGGTGTGGATGCCACGCTCGCGCGCGGCCTCGGCGAGCTTGGTCGCGAGCAGTCGGCCGAGGCCCTTGCGATGGAAGTCGTCCACGACGGTCACCGCGGCTTCGGCGACCGTCGGTTCGTCCTGCGAGCGAACGAACCGGGCGACGCCGAGGCCCGTCGCGCCGTCGGGCTCGGGCCCGTCGGTCGTGGCGACGATGGCCACGTGGTCGCGTCCGTCGACGTCGGTGAGGTAGTGCAGCGAGGCGTCGGTGAGCTGGGGAACTCCGCCGAAGAACCGGCGGTAACGCGACTCGGGCGAGAGGCGGTCGAATGCGCGCCGGAGCTCCGCGCCGTCCGACGGGCGGATGTGTCGAAGGACGACGTGCGTGCCATCGCGCAGCGTGTGGCTCTCGTGGAGGTTCGGGCCGGTCTTCACGGCGGGAGCTACAGCGTCAGCGTCCCGCGCGCGATTTCCACGACCTGCCCGCTCACGAAGACGCGCTTCTCGGCGTCCACGTGCAGGCCGAGGATCGACGGGCGATTCACCGCGTCGCCCTGTCGCACGCGCACGCGGACGGGCATGGGAGCCCCGGTCGCGATCATCCACCCGCCGAGGTTGGCGCACGCGGAGCCGGTCGCCGGGTCCTCGCGCACGCCGCCCGCGAGGAAGAAGAAGCGCGAGACGATCTCGTCGGGCGAGGCGCGCGCCCACACGTAGGCGAGTGAAGCCCCGCGCTTGGGGCTGCGGCCGAGGCGATCGAGCAGGTCCGCGTCCGGGTGCGCCGCCTTCACGTGCTCGACGCTCGCGAGCGGGATCACGAGCTGTTCCGAGCCCGTGTCCACCCACATCGGCACCGAAGCGATCGCCTCCTCTGGCAACCGAAGCATGGCGGCAATCTCGGCGCGGGTGTGGTCGTGCGGTCGTGCTTCCGGCGGGCGCGCGGTGCGCAGGGTCCAGTTGTCGTCGCGCGCGGTGACCTCGACGAATCCCGCCTTCATGTCGAGCACGACGCGGTCGCCTGCGCCGAGGACCGCGCGCGCGACGTGAGCCGTGCCGAGTGTGGGATGCCCGGCAAAGGGCATCTCGAAGGCCGGCGTGAAGATGCGAACGCGGGCCGTCGCTCCCGGCGCGGAGGCCGGGAGGAGGAAGGTGGTCTCCGACAGGTTGAACTGAAGCGCGAGCGCCTGCATCGCCGCGTCGTCGAGCGAGCGAGCGTCCTCGAAGACGCACAGCGGGTTGCCCGAGAGCCGGTCGCCGGGCACGGCGAAGACGTTGAGGATGCGAAATGCCAGGTCGACCATGCCGCCTCCGGGGCGTCAGCCTACACGGGCCGTCACAAGACCGCGGCAAGCGCAGCGTTGCACTTCGAGCGCAGCGGTTTTGGGCGGTTGAGACGTACGTGAGCCGGCGAAAACGGGGGCGTTTCTCCCCGCTTGCGTGTAGATCCCCGCCGCTGCCTCCAGGTAGCATCGGGCGCCCGCTCGGTCCCGGCCCTCGCCGGGCGGGCCGGCCCCCGGGGGACGCACAGCCCATGAACCCGACGATCGAAATTCTTCGCTCCGAGCTCGAACGCCTCTTCTCCCTCGACGAGCTCACAAGCATGAGCCACCGCCTGCTCGGGCTCGACCCGCAGGACGTGGGCGGTTCGGACGCGAAGGCGAGCTTCGCCAAGGCCCTCACCGAGCGATGCCTCGACGGCGACCGCATCGACGCGCTCGTCGACGTGATCCTCATCTCGCGCCAGGGCGTCGACCCGCGGGTGCGCGACGTCGTGGGGCTCTTCGGCAAGGAAGACCTCGCGCAGGGCAAGCAGCTCGGGGCGTTCCTCGTGCTCCGCAAGCTCGGCGAGAGCGAGCTGTCGAACGTGTACCTCGCCAAGCGCGGTGACGAAGAGCGTGTGCTCAAGGTGCTCAAGCGCGAAGCCTGCCGCGACAAGCGCGCCGTGCAGCGCCTGCTCACGGCGAACCGCCTCGTGGCCGCCGTGGACCATCCGGGGCTGCCACGCGGGATCGACGCAGGCGAGACCGATGGTCTCTACTGGATCAGCTACCAGCACATCGACGCGCAGCCGCTCTCGGCGCGTCTGGCGCGCACGGGGCCGTCGCACATCAACGAGATCAAGCCGATCCTGCGCGGGATCCTCGAGGCGCTCGTCGCGCTGCACAAGGCGCGCATCGTCCACGGGGACCTCAAGCTCGAGAACGTGCTCGTCGGGCGACCGCAGGTCGACGGCAGCGCGCCGCGGGTGACGCTCATCGACTTCGGGACCGACCGGTTGCGCCAGCGCCCGACGGTCGCCAACGGTCACACCGGCGTGCTCGCGGTCATCGGATCGCCCAAGACGATCTCGCCGGAGCAGGTGCGCGGCATGCGCGCCGACCCCGCGAGCGACGTCTACTCGTTCGGCGCGCTGGCCTACGAGCTGCTTTCGGGCAAGCCCGTCTTCGCCTACGAGTCGGCCACCGAGGCCGCGTTCGCGCACGTGACGAAGGCGCCCGAGGCGCCGAGCGCCAAGGCTCCGCGCGGGTGGGTCACGAAGGAGGTCGACAACTTCATCCTCGGCCTGCTCGAG
>DATJYG010000898.1:0-8401 GCA_035499695.1 Polyangiaceae bacterium | reverse complement strand
CGGGAGGCGTCGTCGCGTTCGCGGAAGCGGCGCCGTCGGACGGCGAGGCGGCCGCCGACGCGCCGGCACGGGAGGCCGGGGCGGATCCCGACGCGCCCGCGCCGCCGATCGGCGAGACAGCCGGCATCGTGCCGTGGCGCGAGACGCCCGATCCCGAGCGCGTCGCCCCCGCGCTCGCCTGGCTCGAGCAGCTGGGCGCGACACCCGTCGACCGTCGCGTCGCGGGCGGCGCACCGCCCGAGGCGCCCGCGACGGAGGGCTGGTGGGTGCGGCTCAACGCGCGCAGCGCGGAACGGCTCGATGCTCTCTGGCGCGAGCGTCCGGTCGGCGTCGAGTGGTTCGGCAATCGCGCCGCGCGCGAGCTGCTCGAGGGAGGCCGCCGCGTGCGCGCCCGGCTCTCCGTGACCGCGACGGGGCTCGACTGGCTCTCGGTGCGCGCCGAGTGGGAGAGCGAAGGGCTGGCGCTCACCGACGCCGATCTCGCGAAGCTGCGCGCGGCGCGCGAGACGTTCGTGCGCCTGGCCGGCGGCTGGGTGAGGCGCGACGAAGCCGAGGCGCACGACCAGCTCGCGTCCGCGCTCGCGGACCTGGGACTTGAAGCGGGCGGCGGCGAGCAGCGGCTCTCCGCCTGGCAGCTCGCGCAGGCGCGGCCCGAGAGCCTCGGCGTGCTCGCGCAGGCGGGCGCCGACGGCGAGACGCTCGCGGCGGTGACGCGCATCCGGCAGGCGGCCGCGGCGTTCACGGGGCTGCCGCGGATCGAGGTGCCGAAGGGCTTCCGCGGCGAGCTGCGCCCGTACCAGCGCGACGGACTCGACTTCCTCGCGTGGACGTCCTCGACCGGGCTCGGCGCCGTGCTCGCGGACGACATGGGCCTGGGCAAGACGGTTCAGACGCTGGTGTGGCTCGAGCACCTTCGCGAGCGCGATCCGCACGGCGGGCCGGCGCTCGTCGTCTGTCCCGCGTCGGTCATGCACAACTGGGAGCGCGAGGCCGCGCGCTTCGTTCCCGGGCTGCGCGTGCTCGCGCTCGGCAGCGGCCGCGAGCGGCGCGCGCGGCTGCGCGAGGCGCACGCCTACGATCTCGTCATCACGAACTACGCGCTGCTGCGCCGCGACCTCGAGCACTGGCGCTCGGTCGAGCTCCGCGCGGCGGTCCTCGACGAGGCGCAGAACGTGAAGAACCCGGACGCGGCGGTCTCGCGCGCGACGCTCGAGCTGCGCGCTCGGCACCGGCTCGCGCTCACGGGCACGCCGCTCGAGAACCGCGCGCTCGATCTCTGGAGCATCCTCGCGTTCGTGAACCCCGGCGGGCTGGGGCCGCGCGGGCGCTTCGTGCAGCGCTACGACCGGCCCGATGCGCCGCCACACCTGCGACGGCTGCTCGCGGCGCGCCTGCGCCCGGTGCTGCTGCGGCGGCTCAAGGAACAGGTCGAGCGCGACCTGCCGGCGCGCATCGAGGAGCGGCTCGACTGCGAGCTCACCCCGGGGCAGCGCAAGCTCTACCTCGCCGAGCTCGTGCGGGCGCGCCAGCTGCTGCGTCCGGCCATCGAGTCGCCGGAGAGCCTCGCGCGCAAGCGCATCGTCATTCTCGCGGTGCTGACGCAACTGCGCCAGATCTGCTGCCACCCCGCGCTCGCGGGCGGCGAGCGCGCGCTGGGCTCGGGCAAGTTCGACGCGCTCTTCGAGCTGCTCGAGCCGCTGCGCGCCGAGGGCCAGAAGGTGCTGGTGTTCTCGCAGTTCGTGCGCTGCCTCGACCTCATCGCCGACGCGCTCCGCCGCCGCGGACTGCCCTACCACACGCTGACGGGGCAGACGTCGACGGCGCGGCGCGAACAGGTCGTGCGCGACTTCGCCGAGGATCCGCAGCCGTGCGTGTTCCTCGTCTCGCTCAAAGCCGGCGGCACGGGTCTGAACCTCACGGCCGCGAACCACGTCGTGCTGTTCGATCCGTGGTGGAACCCCGCGGTCGAGGCCCAGGCGATCGATCGCACCCACCGCATCGGGCAGACGCGCGCGGTGGTCGCGTACCGGCTCTACGCCGAGGGCACGATCGAGGAGCGGATCGAGGAGCTGCAGCGGCGCAAGGCCCAGCTCGCGCGCGACGTGCTGGGCGAGGACGGCTTCGCGCGCTCGCTCACGCGCGAAGACCTGGCCTACCTGCTCGCGGAGTGAGGGCGGGCGGGCCTGGCGCGGCTCGACTCACGGATGCGGTGCGGGCTTCGTCTGATCCTGCTGAACCGGTGCGGTCGCGACCGCTGCCGACCGGGGCGCGGCCTGCCCCTGGGCATGCCCGCAGCGAGTGATCGCGGGCCGATCCCTCGCGATCTAATGCCCCGCCGCGCGCCCGCCGATAACCCGCGGGAAGTCCTCGCGTTTCCGGAGGATCGTCCGCGCGCGCTCGTCCCTCCCGGAGCGCGCCACAGGGAGGTGTCATGCGCCGGTCGTTTCCGCGCGAGCTCGCGTCCGCGACCTTCGCCCTCGTGCTCGCCGCCTCGGCGCTCGCGCCGCGCCCGGCACACGCGGACCGGCTCGACCTCACGGGCTTCGTCGCGCGCGGCATCGACCGCCTGAACTCGATCGGCGCCGACTCGCTCGGACTCTCGTACCACAACTCGCTGTCCGGCGGCATGGCGATGGACTTCCGCGTGCTCGACCTGCCGATGGGCAAGGGCGCCGCGAAGCCGTCGCTGCACGTCACGGGCGGCGTGCTGACCGACGAACTGATCCTCGGCGCCGCCGCGCCCGGTCAGCTCGTCGCGGTCGAGCCCGTGATCGAGCTCTCGACCGGGGTCGCCTTCGAGCTGCCACTGGACGCGTTCCTCAAGGGCAACGCCGGCGTGAGCATGCGCATCGGCTGGGAGGGCAGCGACCTGCTCACGAGATCGGGAGGCGACATCTTCCTCACGCGCTCCAAGGCGCGGCTCGACTTCGTGCGCACCACCGGCGGGCTCATGGGCTCGCAGCTCGGTGTCGGCATGGGCCGCGACGAGACGTTCGGATACGACGCCGCATCGAACCGCTGGGACGTGCGCGGCGTCGTGCAGGCCCGGCTCGTGGGCGTGCGCGCGGCCGCTGCGACCGCGCCGCCGTCGCGCCCCGGAGCACCCGCGCCGAAGGCCGCCGCTGCGACGTCCGACGACGAGCGTCTGCTGTGGCTGTTCGTCGACGTGGACGTCGACACCGCAGGCGGCGTGATGGCCGACGGCCTGCGCGCGCGCGCCGGGCTCGGCATCGACCTCAGCGAGTTCGTGACGAACGTCTTCGCGGTGCGGGGGCCGTAGGCGCGCACGGCGCCTCGTCGCCCGCGGACGGGCCGGAACGAGCGGCCAGGGGATCGCGTCAACGGTGGCCGCGCCAGGCGCGCGCTCCGACGACGGTGGCTTCCGGGGTGTTGGCGTGCCTGTCCCAACGAGCACGCCTGAGGCGGTCGCTCGACGTGGAGCGGCGGGGACGAGCTAGGACGTCCCCGGCTCCGTGCCCACCACGGCCCAGGCGCGTGCCCGCATCGTCACGGACTGCTCCGGCGCGTTGTTCCACAACCCCGCGCGCAGCCGCGCGGCCAGCGCCCCGCGCGCCGCGGGCGGCAACGCCGCTGCGTACGCCCCGGCCGGGCCGACGCCGGCGAGGAACGGCTCCCAGTAGTCGGCGAACGAGGCGAACCGGGTTGCCACCTCGAGAGGCTGTTCGCGCACGTCCGTGAGGCCGCTCTCCGCCCACAGCGCCCGCAGCTCGCCTGCTCGACACAACGGCATTCGTGCCTCGTGGCGCTCCGCCGCTCCGGCGTCGAACGCGACCGCCGCATCCCAGAAGTGTCGCAGCATCTCCATCCCATCGCCGTAGTCCCACACGCACGCCGCGATGCACCCTCCGGCTCGCGTCACGCGGCGAAACTCCGCGAGCGCGATGGCCGGGTCCGGGACGAAGTTGAGCACGAGCAGGCTCACGACGGCGTCGAACGCTGCCTCGGGGCGTCCGAGCGACATCGCGCTGCCGACCTCGAAACGCGCGCGCGCGTCCGGCACCGCGAGGCGGGCTCCCGCGATGAAACCGGGCGAGGGATCCACGCCCACGACGGTCGCGGTCGGAAGCTCCGAGAGCACGCAGGCGGAGAGCGACCCCGTCCCGCACCCCACGTCGAGCACGCGGGATCCGTCGGCGACGCCGGCGAAGCGCACGAATGCCGGGCCGAGAGCCCTGCTCCAGCGCCCCATGAACCGATCGTAGGCGCGCGCATCGGCGAACTCGTTCATCGCGGCTTCCAGGAGGCCCGTCCGAGGCAGCGATCACTCCCAAGCAAGGCGATGATGTCACGGCTCGAGTGGAGCCGCCACGAAGTCTCGTGGATCCGCCGGCGATCACTCTCGCCCACGGGAACGGCGGACGCCGGAGCACGGCGCCCGCCGCTCGCGTCTTGGATGGCTACCGAACCTTGTACGGCGGATGCTTCGGGCGCGTCACCGGGTGCTGCTTCAGCTGGTCGAGCTCGTACTCGATCGCCTTTTCGAGCTGCAGGTCGTGGCCGTCGACCACGGACTCCGGCGTGTTCTCGACCTCCATGTCCGGATCGACGCCATGGTTCTCGACGATCCACTTGCCGTCGGTCGAGTAGACGCCGAAGTCGGGCATCGTGACCGCGCCGCCGTCGACGAGCGGCAGGTCGTGGCTGATGCCGACGAGCCCGCCCCACGTGCGCTTGCCGATCACCGGGCCCAGGCCGCGCATGCGGAAGTAGAACGGGAACGCGTCGCCGCCCGAGCCCGCGTACTCGTTCACGAGGATGCACTTCGGGCCGTCGATCGAGGTCGTCGGCGTGCGGACCGACTCGCCGTCGCGCTGCGACCAGTACGTCCACGTCGTGCGCTCGAGGTGCTCGACGAAGAAGTCGGGGATGAACCCGCCGCCATTGAAGCGCTCGTCGACGATGATGCCGTCCTTGTCCACCTGGGGGTAGAAGCCCTTGCTGAACTCCTGCATGCCCTGGACCGCGGTGTTGGGGACGTGGATGTAGGCGATGCGCCCGTCCGTCGCCTTCTGCACCTTTTCCCAGTTGGCGTGCACCCAGTCGACGTAGCGCAGCGTCTGCTCGCTGGCGATCGGCTTCACCTTGTAGCTGCGCGGATGCGGATCGTTGGCGGACGATCCGACCTGGATCGTCGTGAGCTGGTCCGCCGTGCCCGTGAACGCGGCATACACGTTCTCGGGCGACCGCACCGGGCGGCCGTCGACGGCGAGCAGCAGGTCGCCTTCGCGCACGTCGATGCCGGGCTCGCCGAGCGGGGCGTGTACGTTCGAGTTCCAGTCGCGCGCGCGATAGATCTTCTGGAAGCGGTAGAGCCCGCTCGCCGCATCGAGGCCCCAGTCCACGCCCAGCAGCCCCACGCTCGTGTGCGCGACGCGCGGCATCTCGCCGCCGCCCACGTAGGTGTGCGACGTGCCCAGCTCGCCCAGCAGCTCGCCGAGGATGTAGTTGAGGTCGGCGCGGTGGGCGACGTACGGCACGAGCTGGCGGTAGCGCTCCCCGACCGCCTTCCAGTCGAGTCCGCCCATGGCCGGGTCGTAGTAGAAGTCGCGCTCGAGCCGCCACGCCTCGTTGAACATCTGCATCCATTCCTGCTTCGGGTCCACCCACGCCATCAGCGCGCCGGTGTCGAGCTTGCCGTCGCCCGCCTTCTGCTTCTCGGCGAGGTCGACGATGCCCAGCGAGCCGTCCTTGCGGTAGAGGACCTTCCCGCCGTCCTTCGACAGTGCGTAGCCGTCGTCGATCCCGCTCAGCGCGGTCTTGTCCTCGCGCTTGTCGAGATCGAGGAAGTGCAGGCTCACCGGCGCCTGCCCGTTCTCGTCCGGGCTCTCGTCAATCGCCACCCACACGACCTTGCCCTTGATCGCGGTCAGCCCGTGGTAGCGGCCGGCGGCGACGGGCAACTCGGCGACGCGCTGGCCCAGCCCGGCGAGGTCGATGTGCATCGCGGTCTCGGCAGGCTTGGCCGCGGCGCCCTTGCCGCCCTTGTCGCCCTTGTCGCCCTCGCTCTTCTCGGACGCGTCGCCCGTCTCCTCGTCGCTCTGCGGCGCCACCGGCGAGGGCGTCGAGTCCTGGAGCGCCATGGCGTAGAGCTTGTCGGTGGCGTCGAAGTGCATGTCGAGCTCGAAGGCGCCGAAGTCGGGCGAGAACGTGCGCCGCGACACGAAGTAGAGGTAGCGGCCCTCGGGGTCGAACGACGGCGAGAAGTCGTCCTCCATTCCGTCGGTCACCGCCGTCACCTTGCCGCTCTCAAGCGAATAGAGCCGGATCGTGCCGAGCGTCGCCGGGCTCGGCTGCGTGAAGCAGATCCACTTCGAATCGCCCGACCAGTCGTATTCGCGGATCTCGCCGTAGTCCGAGTGCGTGACGAGCGTGATCTTGCCGCTCGCCATGTCCACCCAGTAGAGCCGGTTGGTCTTGTCCGAGAACGCGACCTTCTTCGAGTCGGGCGACCAGCGCGGCGGGTAGCGGAACGTGGCACCCTCGTGCGTCACCTGGCGGTCGGGCGCCTTGCCGTCCGCGCCGACGACGTGGACCTGGTACTCGCCCGAGCGATCGGACAGGTAGGCGACCCACTTGCCGTCGGGCGACCACGCCGGATCGCGCTCGCGCGCCCCGGGCGTGTTCGTGAGGTTGCGCACGTCGCCCTTTTCCGCCGGCACGGAGAACAGCTCACCGCGCGCCTCGACCACGACGCGCTTTCCCGAGGGCGAGAGGTCGAAGCCGCCCAGATGGTCGCCGACCGGGCGGTATTCCGCGCGCGTCGCGGGCTTGTCGTCGGGGACGAGCACCGAGATCTTCGTCAGCTTCTCGGACGGGAGGTCCATCACCCACAGCCAGCCGCCGTTCTCGAACACCATCGCGTCGCTGCCGATGCTGGGCCACTTCACGTCGTACTCGTCGAACTTCGTCACCTGCCGCTGCGTCTTCTTGTCGAGGTCGTAGGCCCAGATGTTCGCCTGCTTGCCGCCGCGATCGGAGCAGTAGTAGACCGTGCGGCCGTGGAACATCGGCCACTCGTCCGGCCCGTCCCAGTCCTTCGTGATGCACTCCGACGTGTTCTTCGCGAAGTCGTAGACCCAGATGTTCGGCGCGTTGCCGCCGCGGTAGTGCTTCCAGGTGCGGTTGTCGTAGCTCGGGCTCACGAACGCGAGCAGGTTGCCGTCGGACGACAGGCTCGCGTAGCCCGCCGTCGGCAGCGGCAGCAGCTGCTCGAATCCCCCGTCGGCCGGGACCTTGAAGAAACGCGAGTAACGCGGCATCGCCGACGAGCGCGTGGAACGGAGGAGCAGGCTCTTGCCGTCGGGGTACCACTCCGCGACCTGGTCGGCTCCGGGATGCCACGTCAGGCGCTTCGGCTCTCCGCCCGCGGTCGGGATCGTGTACGCGTCGACGTTGCCATCGTACTCGGCGGTGAAGGCGATCATCGCGCCGTCGGGCGAGAACTTCGGGAACTGCTCGATCCCCTCGGAGCTCGTGAGGCGCGCCGCGACGCCACCGCCGCGCGCGACGGTCCACAGGTCGCCCGCGTAGACGAACACGATGCGGTCCCCCTGGATATCGGGCATGCGCATGAGGCGGCAGTCTTCGAGCGCGAACGCCGGCGCCGCCCATGCGGCGAGCGCGAGCAGCGTCGCAACGATGCGACGGAACATGGCGGGATCCTTCCTGGCGTGAGTCGGGTGGAGCGTTGGCGGAAAGAGGCGGGCGCGAGTCTCGGGAGTCGCGAGTGCCCGGGTCAAGCCCGCGCCCCCGAGCGCGGCTCGCAGCCGTCCCGGCGCGGCCGCTCGTGCCTACGC
Organism: Polyangiaceae bacterium; assembly: GCA_035499695.1. Taxonomy (GTDB): domain Bacteria; phylum Myxococcota_A; class Polyangia; order Polyangiales; family Polyangiaceae; genus Palsa-1150. The sequence goes on along the minus strand of DATJYG010000898.1, from coordinate 584 downwards.
GCCGGAGACGCAGCGGGTTGCACGCCTCGCCGCTCTCAAGGCGGCGCGCGGCGGGGCCGATAACACGAGGGTCCCCCTTTCCCGCATCGGGCAGGAGCGCTCTCCTTCATGAACGTCCGTGCGCGGCCGGAACTCGACGGTTCGGGCGCCCCGACGCGCACCCTGAGCGACGCCGCCGTCAAGGCCGCGAGCGCGTGGGTGTCGCAGCTCGCGCGCACGCTCAAGACGTGCCGGCTCTACGATGCGACGAACCCCACGGTCGTGCGCTTCCGCGAAGAGCTCGTGCGCGCGACCGAACGCGTTCTCGGCGAGCACGGCGCGCTGACGCTTCGGTTCACCGCCGACGACGTGACGTGCGACGGCGTCTCGCTCTACCCCGCGCGTTCGCGCGACGACAACCTCGCGTACCCGTTCCACCGCGACGGCGTGCGCGCGATCACCGTGAACCCCGGGCTCGACGCACGCGAGCTGTTCGCGCTCGTCGACTGCCTGCTCGCCGCGGGCGCGAACCTCGACGGCGACGATCTCGTCACGCTGCTGTGGGAGGCCGACCTCGGCCACGTCGACGTCGACTACATCCCGTC
>DATJYG010000897.1:0-2349 GCA_035499695.1 Polyangiaceae bacterium | reverse complement strand
GCCCACGGAACCGCGCGCAGGCGCGCGAAGGGGATCGGCCGTCCGCTCGCCTCGCTCAGGCCGTAGGTTCCGGCGTCGATCTTGGCCAGGGCGTGCTCCACCTCGGCGAGCATCGTGCGGTCGTGCTCCAGCAGCGCCCTCCGGTCGCGGTCCTCGACCACGCCCTCGGCGACGTCCTCTACCTCGGCGGAGTCGACCTGCCCTTCGGCCGCCTCCTCCTCGCGAAGGTCGATGTCGTGCCGCAGGCTCCTGCGCTTGTCCTCGAGCGCGTGCCGGAGCGAGTCGCGCTGCCCAGGCGTCAATCTCTCGTGCTTCATGGCTCGAGATGGAGCAAAGGCGGGGCCGTCGCGGATTCGCCCGTGTTCCGTCATCGGGTGACTGCACCCGGGCGCAGAAGCTACGTGAAGGCGCAACGAATGCTCCGCTGGCGCCGCTCCAGCCACCTACTTCCGGTCTCGGTGGCTCGGCACGGAGGGTGCGTATGCGCTGGCCATGAAGGTCGGCCGAATCTGCAATCGACGGGTGTCGACGATCTCGAAGAACGAGCCCGTGCTCGAGGCGGCGCGGCGCATGCGTGATGATCACGTCGGTGATCTGGTCGTCCTCGACGACGACGGCGGGCGACGGGTCCCCGTAGGCATCGTGACCGACCGGGACATCGTGGTTGGGCTCCTGGCGAAGGACGTCGACCACCTGCGGCAGCTCGACGTGAAAGACGTCCTGACGCACGCGGTCACCGCCGTGCACCAGGACGACGACGTCGAGGACGTCCTCCTAGAGATGCAGCGCATGGGGGTCCGGCGGATGCCGGTGATCGACGACATCGGTGAGCTGTCGGGGATCTTCACCGTCGACGACTTCCTCGGTCTGCTGTCCGAGGACCTCGCATCGATCGTCTCTCTCGTAGCCAATGCGCGCCGGCGAGAGATGACGGAGAGGACGTGAGGTGAATTGGCCTGCGTCATGAAAGTTCGAGAGCTTCTCCACGGCCAGCTCCCTACGGCGACTCCCGACGAGAGCGCGTCGTCCGCATGGGACCGCATGCACGCGACGCATCTGAACCACTTGGTCGTGCTCGAGGAAGGTCGCGTCGTAGGTCTCGTGTCGCGAGAGGATCTGAGTGGTCCGGCGGGTGGCGGCCACCGACGCATGGGAAGGCGGGTCGGCGTCTGATGCGACGAGAAGTGCCGACGGTTTCGCCGGAAGCCGACCTTCGGCGGGCCGTGACTCGGATGGGTCGTCACTCCGTCGCGTGCTTGCCCGTCGTCGAACGCGGGCGCCTCGTCGGCGCCGTCACGGTCTCGGATCTCCTGGCATTGCTGGAGCGGCAGCTCGAAGCTTGATCGGCCGGACCGCGGCCGCGCCCTTGCAAGGGTTGGGGCTCGGAGGTGACTCGACATGACTTCTCGGTGGCTTCTCGCTCTGGTCGCGCCGGCGACGTTGTTCGCAACTGCGTGCGTTTCCCAGGGCAAGTACGACGAGGCCGTGCGCAGCGGGGATGTGGCGCGGGCGGAGCTCGTCAGGGCGAAGCAAGAAACGCAGCGGCGCGAGAAGATTGCCGGAGAGGGTCGCGCCGAAATGCAGAAGCAGATCGACGACGCCACGGCCGTGTACGACGAGCTCACCAAGCAGCTCGAGAGGATCGGTCAGGACTCGCAGTCACTCCTGGCGCTCAACGGCTCGCTCAAGGACGCGCTCGACAACTCCAAGCGGCGGCTGGACGAGCTGCGACGCGCGCAGGCAGCAGCCGAGGCTCGGGCCTCGCTGTACCGGGACCTGGCGCTGCGGTTCAAGTCGATGATCGATTCTGGCGATCTGGCAATCACGCTGCGTGACGGGCGCATGGTCCTGCGCCTGCCGAACGACGTCCTGTTCGATTCCGGACGTTCGGAGCTCAAGCCGGAGGGCAAACGAGCGCTCTCCGGGATCGCCGCCGTCCTCGCGACCATTCCGGGGCGTCAGTTCCAGGTCGCCGGTCACACTGACGACGAACCGATCCGTGTGTCGCCGTACAAGTCGAATTGGGATCTGTCGACGGCGCGGTCTCTCGAGGTGACCTCCTTCCTCGTCTCGAAGGGCGTCGACCCGCAAGCGCTTTCTGCCGCAGGGTACGGCGAGTTCGACCCGATCGACACGAACCAGACGAGCCGCGGCAAGTCGCACAACCGCCGGACCGAGATCACACTGCAGCCCAACATCGACGAGCTGGTGGCGGTCCCGGATTCGCCCTGAGTGTGCCATGGTGTTGCGCACGGGCATCGCCTGCACGCTTCCTGCCGTCGTCGGCATGCTCCTGGCGCTGCCGACCGCCGGTCAGGCGGCGCAGACCACGCAGGGCGCGAGTGACGT
>DATJYG010000896.1:0-2299 GCA_035499695.1 Polyangiaceae bacterium | reverse complement strand
AGCTGTACGAAGGACGGGTTGACACGCCTGAAGTAACCGTCGTACCCGGCGACGACGATCACGTCCGGCGTGAGGGTGAAGAGCCGGTCGAGCTCGGCCGTAGCCTTCTCCCGTCGCGCGGCGAACACACCCAAGACCCGTGCGAGCGCGGCGAACAGTAGCCCGACGCCGAGCACGATCCAGGGGAGCGCCGCCGCCGCGCCGCGAACACCGACGCGTGGGACTGAGACCTCGAACGGGACCCCGGCCTCGGTGAACCGGCTGCGCGCCGGAGCTGCGCCGTGCAGATTGCCCGCCGACCCTCCTCCCGCCCTGATCTGGAGGGACGGGAGCGCAGACGCGTTGACGTGGCCCGTGGGGGAAGCGGCCTCGAGCAGCCACGACGCCGGAACGAATATGACCGCATAACCGGGATAGACACCCCGCGCGTCGACGCGCTGAGCCGACTCCACGAGGAAGAGGCCGGGCGTCCCGTCGGGGAGCCGAAGGAGCGGCGTCGCAGTCACACCGTACTCCGTCTGCGGGCGGGTCAGTGCCTTGACAACCTCCGGGATTCCGCCGAGATCGACGCCCTCTGTGCTCAGCGGGGGGCTGCGCGTTACGAACGTCGCGGGGTAGTACGTCCTCTTGCGTCCGGCGGGAGGAGGCGCGCCGGTCGAGAAGGGAGTGACGATCTGGTGATGGATTCGTCGCTCGTAGGCGGCGCGCGCGGACGCCGGGACCCGCTCCACCCACGCCGCGGCCGGGAGCCCGCTCGGCGCGAGCCAGAGCGCGCCGACCTGGGCGAACTCGGCCGGCGTGAGCGGGGTCGGTTCACTGACGAGAAGCCCTCGCACACCGTCGACGAGCGTCGTTGCTTGCGTGACGCTGTCCCGCACCCGTACGGCTGCGATCTCGGCCCGGTGATCCGAGTCGCGCCGCGCGTTCGATTCGCCGAGGGCTCGAGCGACGAAGAACCCGACGACGCTCAGGACGAGCAAAGCGCCCACAGGACCGAACTGGCGAAGTCGCGTGCTCACGTGGCAGCTCAACATTCTCCGCTTTACACGGCGGGTCCGCCAGAGTAGTCTCGGCGGGTCGTTCGGGAGGGCGCGTGAAGTTCCTGACGTTCGTTACCGTCGCCGCAGCGGCGCTGCTCTTTTCGGGAGCCGGTGGGGCCAGCCAGCCGCCACCGCATATCGGGGTCGTCCTGAATGGCCTCGACAATCCGTACTTCGTCGCGATGTACCAGGGCGCCAAGCACGAGGCGGCCACGCGGCATGTGCCCGCGTCCTTCCGGGCGCCGCAGAGCCACGCCGACGTGTCCCGCCAGGTCGCAGAAGTCCGGTCGATCGTGGCGGAAAAGAAGGACTGCTACGCGATCTCCCCGATCGACCCTACGCATCTTGTGAGCGCGCTGCACGGCGTCCGCCGCCCCGTGGTCTTTCTGGACAGCCCGCTCAATCGCACTACTGCCCGGCGGGCCGGCCTGCGGATCGCCACGGCGATCGGATCCAGTGACTTCGGCGCCGGAAAGCTCGCGGGTCACGAGATGGTCTCGCTGCTCCACGGAGCCGGACAAGTAGGACTGATCGGCGGCTTCCCAACCGGCAACGGCGCGCTCCGCCTGCGTGGATTCGCGCGCGTCGTCGCGGGGACGGGCGTGCAGGTCGTCGCGCGGGCGAACGCCGGCTACGTTCGCGTCAATGCCGAGGCCGTAGCCGCCGAGATGCTCCAGAAGCACCCCCAGCTCGCCGGCTTCTTCGCCGCGAACGACCTGATGGCGCTCGGAGCCGCAGACGCAGTCACCGCGGCTGGGAGGACGGGGAAAGTCGCGATCATCGGGATGGACGGCATCACGGAGGCGCTCGCCGCGATTCGGAGCGGATCGATGAGCGCCACAGTGTCGCAGTACCCGTACGTCATGGGGCAGATGGCGGTGGAGGCGTGCCTCGCCGCCACACGCCACGCCGGACTCCCCAGCCGGGTCAACGCCCCTCTCGCGGTCATAACAAAGGCGAACGTCGCCCGCGCGTCCGCAAAGTACCCGCGTCCGTTCAAACCCTATTCCGATCCCTTCAAGCGGCTGCTTCGCCCGTAGCCGCGAGCCGCGCGTCTGGCTACCGATCGTGATCGGGTAGCCACGACCCATGGTCGCTGCGGTCAGCCTGGGTGGCCGGTGCTCTCGTCAGTCCAATCGGAGGTCGTCGAGAGCGCGTAGATCACGAGCACCGCGAGGAGCAGGGCAGCGAACGCAAACCAGGACGCAGAGCGGAAGAGCAAGAAGCTCTCCACGACCACGAGGGTCGCCCAGAGGTAG
>DATJYG010000895.1:0-3237 GCA_035499695.1 Polyangiaceae bacterium | reverse complement strand
CGACGTGATCGGCTACCGACGAGGCAACGCGGTCGTGCTCGTGAACGCACGCGACCACGAAGTGCGCTTCACCGTGACGGGGTTCGCGGTCGTCGGCGCGCGCGATCTGCTGACGCACCGGACGATGCGCGGTGACACGCTCGCGCTGCCGGCCTACGGAGCCTTGGTCCTGGAGCGGTAGTCTCCGGCGCGATAGATCCGGTCGAGGAGCCGGAAGACGTCCTCGTGCTGCGCCGGCTCCGCGTGCGAGCGCGCGTGGAGGATCATGACGTGCGCGGAGTCGTCCGCGTAGGCCGCTGGCCAGCTCGGCAGGCCGGTGCCATTCGGGTCCCCCGTCTTCACGAAGTTCGCGAAGTAGCTCTGCATCAGCGCCGACAGGCTGTCCGGCCTGGCCGCGCAGCACCGCCGGCACTGCCAGCAGGCAGCACACCGCGAGGATAGAGGACCTCGAGGGGAGGAGCTCGCGAACCTGTCTCATCGTCGTCCTACCGGCGGGTGACGTCGAGTACGAGATACTCCCGCGCACCGAGCGTCTGCGCAGGCATGTAGCTGGCCATCCGCCCGTCTGCCCGCACGCGAAGCGACGCACCATCGTGTCCACGTAGCAGGCTCCGCGCCGCGTACGTCCCGGGCCGGAGCGCGCCCGGCCCCGAGCCGATCGAAACGCCCGAAATCGCGTCACCCAGGTTCGCCACCACCAGCGCGGTGCGGTCGCCCGCCCGGCGTAGGTACGCGACTACCTGGGGACTGGTGGCCACGAGCGGCACCAACGTCCCGGTCCCCAGCGCGTTGTTATCGCGGCGGAGGTGGATCAGGCGCCGGTAGAGGTTGAGCACCGAGGCCGGGTCCCGGTCCTCGCCCTCCACCGTCGTCGTGAGAGAGCCCGGCTGCAGGCTCTCCCACGGCTTGCCCGACGTAAACCCGGCTCCTGCGCGCGGCGCCCACTGCATCGGTGTGCGGAGCCGCGGATCCGGCTTGTCGCCCGTCATCCCGATCTCTTCGCCGTAGTAGACGAAGGGCAGGCCGGGCAGCGTGAGGAGGAGTGTCGCCGCGAGCTTCGCCCTGGCGACGTCGCCGCCGAGGACGGTCATGCTGCGTGTCCCGTCGTGGTTGCTCAGGAACGGAGACCAGCGGTACGCTGGCAGCGTGTCCTGGAGCCGGAGGTAGCCCGACAGCACTCCTCCAGCGGTCCCACGCCGCACGGCCGCGAGGAGCGAGTCCGCGATCTCGAAGGTGAAGTACGAGGTGAGCTGGTCCGGGTAGTACGGCAGCTGCGACTCGATGGCGCCCCACGCCTCGCCCACGCTGTACGCGTCAGGCTTCACGCTGTCCACATGCTCCGCGTACTCGTGCAGGACGACGTGGGTGCCGGGGCATCCCATCAGGCAGCTCCCCTGCTCGACGAGATACGGGACCGCGTCGAGTCGAAAGCCGTCCACGCCCATCGAGTCGAGCCAGAAGGTCGCGATCCTCTTCGCCTCTTCTCGGACGGCCGGCGTGTCGTAGTTGAGGTCCGGCATCTCGCTCGAGAACTTGCCGTAGTAGTACTCGTCCCGGACCGGTGACCGCCACCACACCTGCTCGCCGAAAGGCCCCGTTCCCCGCGGTTGCGGCGAGAAGATGTACCAGCTCCGGAACGGCGATGTCGGGTCCTGGAGCGCCGCGAGGAAGTGCGGGTGCCGGCTCGAGCTGTGATTCAGCACCATGTCCACCAGCACGTGAATGCCGTGCCGGTGCGCGGCCTCCACCAGGCGCCTGAAATCCACGTTGGTGCCGTAGGCCGGCTCGACGCGGTAGTAGTCGGAGACGTCGTAGCCGTGGTAACTCGGCGATGCGGCCACCGGCATCAGCCAGATGCACGACGCGCCAAGGTCGCTCTTCGAGGCGGGGTTCCCGTCGTTGACGTAATCGAGCTTGGCGGTGAGGCCGTTGAGGTCGCCGATCCCGTCGCCGTCGCTGTCGTAGAAGGAGCGGACGAAGATCTCGTAGCAGACGGTGCCGGAGGTGTACCAAGGTCGCGACTGTGCCGCGAGCGGGGCGGCGCTGGCCGCGAGCGCGGCGCAGAGCGCGAGGAACGTTGGGCGTCTCATCCTAGAGTTTCGCCGCGCCGTCGATGGCGATGGCCGTATTGGGCTGGAGGTTGAGCTGGACTGAGCCGGTCGAGTCCACCACGACCGAGGTGCCGGCGCACGCGCCGCCCCCGCTCACGACGCCTCCGGTCAGCAGGTCGCAGTAGGTGCCCGGCGGCAGGCCCGTCGCCACGGTCGCCGTCACGGTCGTGGCCTCCCGGCTGATCGCGACGAACCCCTTGTTGCCGCGCGAGAACGCGATCGCATTCCGCCCGTTGTCCCACCAGTGGTTCTGGTCCGTGCCCGCGACGTACTTCCGGAACGCCACCATGCGCAGGATGTACGGGTCGCGATGCTCGCAGACGAACTGGTCATCCGCGGCGGTCTCGAGGCTCGTCGCACAGGCGACCGGCAGCGTCCAGCCGCTCCCGTCCGAGGGCGGGCCCATCGAGTTCTCGGCCGGCCGGTTGAACGCATAGGCCGAGAGGATCGACGGGTAACCGTACGGCTGCGCGAGCATCCAGACGTTGGCGACCCGGAACACGCTGCCGTCGCGGTAGCTGATCGACCCGCTCCCGGTGTTGTGCTGCGTGTCGTGGTTCTGCAGGAAGACGACCGCCTTGTCCGACGGCATCAGCCCCCACGCCGCCGGCGAGAACTGGCTGCCGGGGGGCCCGTTCGGGTTGAGCTGGGCGATGTACTGTCCGCCGAAGCCGTCGAACTTGTCGCCGACGCCGGTGAAGGTGAATTCCGTGATGTCCGCCGCGCCGCCCGAGCTGTACGCCTCGCCGAAGTAGTCGGTCGGCCCCAGCGCCTCGCCCGACCCGCCGATCACCTCGAGGAAGTAGTACGGGATGGGGCGCCCCTCGGCCTGCAGCGTCGCATCCACGATCCTGAAGATGCTGTCGAGCGACACCTGCTGGATGTGCTTGGCCGCGTCGATGCGAAAGCCGGCGACGCCCAGGCGCGCGAGCTTGATCAGGTAGCCGGCGATGGTGTCCCGGACGCTCGTCAGCTCCGTGTTGAGGTCCGGGAGCCCGAGCAGCTCGCAGTCCTGCACGTTGGCCGCATTGGTGTAGTCGGCGACGGTGCACTCAGGCCAGTGGAAGTCGGTGGAGTCGTACAGCCCCGGGTAGACGAACTTCGAGTAGGCGCTGCCGTTGCTGCC
>DATJYG010000894.1:0-5686 GCA_035499695.1 Polyangiaceae bacterium | reverse complement strand
GGAGAGGTGCGGCGTGGAAGCCGTGGGACGGACTTTGCGCACGGACCTGTCGGGACGCACCGGCGCGCCGCTGCCCCCGAGAGGCGCCTCGTCGAGGTCGACCACCGCCGGTCGCGTCACCGTCACGGCGCTCGGCCCTGGCGCGGCGCTCGCGGTCGGGGCAGGAACGCCGGGCCCGGCGACGAGTGGCGCGGGTGACAGCGTCCCCGTGGTCGGAACAGCGACCGCGCGGTCACGTGCCCGATAGGAAACGCCGGTCACCGTGATTGCAGCTGCCGCCAAGAGCACCACGGCGACGGCCCGAAGCCCGCTTCGTCTGCTCGGCTCTACGGGCAGGACCACCGCGGGGCTCGAGCTAGGCACCCGATCGTCGCCGGCCGAAAGCCTGAGCGAGGGCTCGGACGCAGCGGAGGCGATTGCAAGCCGCCCGAACGAACGGGGCGCCGTGGTCCCCAGAGTCGACGACGAACGTTCCGCCACGGCGAGAGCTCGCGCCGGAGCAAAGGGAAGCAGGGCCGCCGCGAGCTCGGCGGCATTCTGAAAGCGTTCCTCGGGGTCTTTCCGCAAGCACCGGTCGATCACCTCGACGAGGCCGGGCGGAACCTCCGGGCGCAGCCCTCGTAGCGGCAGCGGCTCCTGCTCGAGGATCGCGGCGAAGACTTCGGAGACGCTCTCGGCCTGGAACGCCGGCATCCGGGTGAGCAGTTCGTAGAGCACGATGCCGAGCGACCAGAGGTCCGAACGCCCGTCCGCGGAGGCGCTGGACCGGATCTGTTCGGGGGACATGTACAGCGGCGTCCCGAGCGTCGCTGCTCCGGTCATGCGCGAGACCTCGCCGAAGGCGATGCCCGTCAGAGCGGTTCGCGAAATGCCGAAGTCGAGCAGTTTGACGGTGGGAAGCCCCTGCTCCTCGACGAGGAAGAGGTTCTCGGGTTTCACATCGCGGTGAACGATGCCGATCGAATGCGCCGCGGCCAGGGCCGCACACGTCTGCATCGCGTATTCGACGGCCGCATCGACCGGCAGCGGGCCGCTCTCCAGCAGGACGGTGTACAGGTCGCGCCCGACGAGGTGGTCCATGACGAGGAACGGAGCGCCCTCGTGCATGCCGACGTCGTAGACACGGGCGACGTACTCGCTCTTTATCTTGCAGGCCGCCCTGGCTTCGCGCGTGAACCGCTCCGCGACGCCCGGCCGGGTCAAGAACTCGCGGTGCAGGAACTTGAGCGCCACGGGTTCGTCCAGATGCACGTGCTTGGCGGCGACCACGAACCCCATGCCGCCGACGCCCAGGACGCGCTCGACCTGATACTTGCCGGCGATCACGTCGCCCTCGCGCACGGCAAGGTCTTCGATCGTGTTCACTGACATGGCGAATACGCTCCGCTCGGCGCCTGCGTGCCGACGTCCATGGTTCGACCCGAGCTGGCGAATGCCGGCGCCCCGGACGACGTGCCCACGCACCACACTTCGAGCGTCCCTCCGGCGATGTCGCCGTTGGCCGCCCACTGCATGGCGGTGAAGGTCCCTTGCAGCGCGATCGACTGCCCCGAAGCGAGTGACTGGAGCGCGGCGCTGGCTTGCGCGGCGCCGACGCTCACGGCCGTACCCGAGCCGAGCATCGAGAGACCCGTGGCGATGCTCGGACCGGAGAGCGGCGTGCCGGCCGTCGCCGCGATCGCGTAGGCGATCGCGTACATCGCGTCGTACGACGTCCCCATGTCGGGCACTCCAGGATTCGAGCCGTATGCCGACGTGAATGCCGCGTCGAACGCGGCGAAGGTCTGCGCAGAGGCTGCGTCCGGTGTGACGCCGATTCCGCGAAGCCGCGAGGGAAGGTCGGCTGGCACGTTCGGCTGGCCGATGCCCGAGAGCAACGCCGAGACCTTGGCGGCCTCGGTGAACAGGTAGTACGGGTGCTTCGGCGTGTTCGAGAGCGTGAGGGACTGCTCGAGCGGGATGACGACGTTCGTGATCTGCTCCGGAGCCGTGACGAGCACGATGTCCGGGTCGAAGCCGCCGTATTTCACGCCGATGGCCGTCTGCGCCGCGACGTCGCTCGCGACGTCGTAGTGGTCCACGCTGACGTACGTCGCGTTGACCGGCGCGGTGATCGGTTGCCCGTTGAACCTCAGCGTTCCGCTGATCGACGACAAGACGCTCTGCCCCGTGACGTCGTCTCGATAGACGATGCCGAGCTTGAGCAGCGGGCCACGCGGCCCGAGCAACATCGCCTGGATCTGGTTCAGTTGATCGAGGATGAGCGCGGCCCGCTGATCGTCCGCGGGGACGTCGCGCATCGTGAGGCCCGAATCCGAGAGCGTCGAAATCGTGGACGCTTGCGCCGAGGGGGTCATGAGGAGCGTCCCATCGGTGGCGCTCACGTTCTGGGTCACGTCGATGACGTCTTGATCGGCGTCAGGACCGATGATGGCGGGGACATGGAGGTCCTGAACCAGGTGCCGAGCGGTCCTCATCGCGTCCGTCGAGGGATCGCACTGCACGACCACGAGCGGGCGCACGCCGCCCTGCGGCGTGACAGGCGGAAGGCCACCGCCGGCACCGGGCGAGTCGATCTCCATCGCCGCCAGGAGTGCCGCTTGCTGGCGCGGAAGGTTCAGGCTCGCGGCGGCGCCCGACGTCGCGAAGTACGTGCCTATGATGATCGCGTCGTCGCTGGAGTAGTCACCGTAGACGCCGGGGCAGTCGACGGACTGGAGTGCGGCGCATTGCCCGGTCGCTTTCACGCAGATGGTGGCAGACCCGCCATCGTCGGCACTTGCGCCCATCGCATTGACCACGCAGTCGGCGTTCGTGGTGCACGCAGCGTCCGGCGAGGCGTACCCGCCGCCGTCCCCCGCGTCTTGCGACGAGGTTGCGCCATCGCTGCGCGCCGCACCGTCGACGCGCGCATCCGGCGCGTCTTGCTTGGACGACTCGGGCGCGGCATCCGCGGAATCACCGACCGAGTATCGGTCGAGGTCGAAGACCGAAGCGCACCCCAGCCCGAGGAAGGCGATCGTGCATCCGGCGGCGGCGACGAGGCGAAGGTCCATCGTTCTCGGCCCTCAGAACCACCCACGGAGGCCGGCGGACGTGCCGCCCACGACGGGGAGCACCATGGCGGCCTTCGGTTCGAGCGTTGGGGAGCTCCCTTGCGTCAAGAGCAGCAGGATGCCGGTGAGCAGTCCCGTCCCGCCGACGACGAAGCCCGTGGTCGAGACGAGGGCCCATGTCTTCGCCGAGCTGATGTCGGCCTGCATGTTCGCGGGGCACACACCGCCGGCGTTGCAGTTGCTCGAGAGCGTCGACGACTTGCTCATCACCTCGCCTCCGGCGATTGCTCCGACCGCGACGCCCGCCCCTCCGATGGCGAACGCGGTGATCGCCCCCACGTAGGAGTGCGAGCCGGAGGAAGGGGAGTCTCGGAAGGAGGAGAGCGCCTGACTCGACGACGGGGCGCCCGCGCTCACGACGGGAGAAAGCCGGAGGGAGAGGGTCTTCGTCTCCCCGTCGGCGAGTAGCACGGTGGCCGAGGCCGGGGAGTACCCGGGCGCCGTCGCCCGGACCTCGTGCCTTCCGGGATCGGTAGGGCGCTCGTCGCGAACGACGGCGTCGGGGAGGGGCTCACCGTCGATCGCGACGGAGACGTGCGCGTCGGCAGGCGCCTTCACGTCCACGCGCAGCATCGCGATGCGCGGCGTGGCCTTGTCCAGGACGCTGCGCGCCCGCGCAACCGCGGCGACGAACGGGGCCGGCGCATTCGGCGCGAGGGGTTCGCGAATCACGCGCTGCAGACGTTCTGTGCCGGCGACGATCTTGCCGATCTCGATCTCGCATTCGCCGAGACGCTCGGCGGTCGACGGCGCGTGGTGCAGGGCTTCGGCGCGGGCGAGCTTTTCGATCGCTTGACTGCAGTTTCCCGCTTCGGCGAGCGCTACGCCGGCGACTCCGAGGGAGCGGGCCATCGCCGTATCTGCAGCCTCGTCGGCGCGAGCAGTCCCACTCACGGTGCCTCCGACAAGTGCCGCAAGGAGCACGGCGCTCGCACCATGTCGGCTGGCCGAGCGGGGGGAGAAGCCATCAGTGACGCCTACGGACAGCATCAGGTGCCGGCGCGTGCGCACGTCGGCGCGAACGCGGGGGCGGTGAGATCGAGAGGCTCGAGTTTGCACCGAGGCGGTGCATGTGCAGCCCTCAGGCCATCACAGGGTCGTGGGCGTGTGTGCCGGCGCGTGCGAGAACGTCCGCGCTGTTCTCCCCTGGGCGTCGGCTAGCTCCGAACGCGAGCGCCGTCGAGCACGCCGCGGATGGCCGCGAGAAGCTGCTCGGAGGTGAACGGCTTTTCGAGGACCGGCTGCCGCGTGCGCTCCACGAAGCGGCGCGTGCGATCGGTGAACGCGCCTCCGGTGATGAACACCATGCGCTCGGCGAGCGGGCGGCCGATGCGCTCGATCTCCTCGTGCAGCTCGACTCCGCCGACGCCGGGCATCATCAGGTCGCAGACGATGCAGTCGTACTCGCTCGATCGGCAGTGCTCGAGCGCCTCGCCGCCGCTCTTGGCCGTCGTGATGAGGCACTCCGGCAGTATCGCCGCGATGATCTCGAGGATGTGCGGCTCGTCGTCGACGGCCAGCACGCGCACGCCGCGAATGGCCTCCGTCGCCGCGGGCGTCGGCGTTCGCACGTGCTCCGCAGGCGCTGCGTCGTGCTCGGGCAGACTGACGCGGAAGGTGCTCCCTTCGCCCGGCTTGCTGGTGACGTCGATGCTGCCGCCGAACGATCGGACGATGCTGTGGCAGATGGACAGACCGAGGCCCGTTCCCTCGCCAACGGGCTTCGTCGTGAAGAAGGGATCGAAGATACGGTCCAGGAGGTGCGGCGGGATGCCGCTCCCGTTGTCCGTGACCTCCGCCACGACGCGCTCGCCTGCGTCGTCGTACGTTCGGACCTGGATGGTGTTCGTGTCCACGGCGCCTCCGCGCAGGGCGTCCGCGGCGTTGGCGAGGAGGTTGACGAAGACCTGCGTGAGGCGAAGCTCGCTCCCGCGCACGTGGCGCGTCGCTCGGTAGTCCTTGACGATGCGGCCGCTGTGCCGCGCCCCGTTCTCCGACAACCGGAGCGCGGCGTCGACGACGTGATGCAGGTCGACGCCGCCGACGAGCGCGTCGTCCTCGCGCCCAAAGGCGCCGAGCGTACGCACGATGGCGCGCACGCGTTCGGCGCCGTCGCGTGCCATCGCCGCCGAGGAGCGCAGGTCGGCGACGAGCTGAGGGGTGGACGGGCGGTCGAGCCCCTTCTCGATGCGCTCGAGGTTCAGCAGCAGGTACGTCAGGGGGTTGTTCACCTCGTGCGCGACCCCGGCCGCCAGCCGTCCGAGCGAGGCGAGGCGATCGGCGAAGACGAGCTGCTCCTGCACGTGCTTGCGCGCCTCGACGTCGCGCACGAACGCCTGGACGCCGCCGTCGGCGAGCAACGTCGCGCCGACCTCCACGTCGAGTGCGCCGCCGTCCTTGCGCCGCATGCGGTCTTCCCCCGGAGAGCGGCCAAACGGTGCGCCGTCGGGGGAGGGGATCGCGTGCGTGTCGCGCAGGTCGGCGAGCCGCAAACCGCGGAGCTCGTCGCTCGAGAATCCCGTCATCACGCACGCCGCAGGGTTGACGCCCAGGATGCGGTCTTCGGCGTC
>DATJYG010000893.1:0-5713 GCA_035499695.1 Polyangiaceae bacterium | reverse complement strand
TTCTGCTTGAGGGCCTCGCGCGCGAGGGCCTCGTCGCCGCTCTTGAGCGCCAGCTCCGCCCGCTTGTCCCACCGGTCGGCGTCGGCCTGCAGGTCGTCGACCTTCTTCTTGAGCTGCTTCTCGGCGGCGATCGCCTGGACGACCTCCTGGTGGCCGGCCTTTATCTGGCCGTCCATCTCGTCGAGATTCAGCTCGATGAGCTTCTTGTCGTCCTCCGCCTTGTCGAGCAAAGCGTTGAGGTTGCTCTGAATGACCTTGCCCATCCGGTCGAAGATGCCCATGTGGTGGCCCTCGCCAGAATGTAACACGCGGCCGTCATCGTCTATGCTCGGGGTTCATGGGCGACTGGCACCAGAAGCTGGCACGCGACCTCGTCTCCGAGACTGCCGCGGGCTTCGTCCCCGGCGAGGCGGCATCCGTCGAGATCGCTTTCGGCGAGGCCCGCAGCGCCATCACCTATGCGCTCGAGCTCGCGCGCGCGCACCACATCCCTGCGGCCGGCAACGTCTCGGGGGACGGCATCTGGCTGCAGCTCGGGGACGGGCGGGTGCGCTTCCTGCTCAACCGGCGCGACGGCAACGTGACCGTCCTCCGGCCCGGCCACGACGAGACGCGCATCGCGCTCGCCGACGCGGCCAAGGCCGACCTGGGCACGATGGCCCGCGAGGCGATCGACGCGCTCGTCGCCGCGTGGCGCGCGCTGCCCATCGAGAGCAAGCGCCAGAGCGTTCCGCCCGCGGACTTCGAGGAAGAGCCGACCAAGGGGTGACGACCATGCCGACGTGCAAGGAATGTGGCGACGAGGTCGACGCGCTCGTGACGGTGAAGGTCGCGGGCAAGGCGAAGAAGCTATGCGAGGACTGCGCGGACAGGGCGCGTGAAGAAGGCGAAGTCGCCGAGCAGAGCGAAGCGGTCGTGCAGCAGATGATGGGGTTCAAGGGGCGCCGCTGACGGGCGCCCCGTTCCCCACGCTTCGTCGCTTCAGTGCGTGTCGGCGAACGCGCAGCCGCGGTTCGTCTCGCCCAGCGCCTTGTCCGTGGCCTGGATGGCCGCGTCACGCCAGCCGCCCTTGTTGTGCTCCGCCGAGTTGAGCTCGTTGCGCGCCGCCTTCAGGTGATCGAGCGCCGCCTGCATGTGGCCCTGGTTGTGGCAGGCGTTGTCTGCGTGGGCGACCTGCATGCCGACCGAGGCGACCATTCCTGCGACTGCGACGAGAGCGACGGGCTTCCAAACGTTCATGATCTTTCCTCCTCCGTGAGGTGAAGCGGTCGGAGGATGGACGGCCCACCTCGACCGCGATTCACGCGGAGAGGCATCGTGCTCAGGTAAAGAAGCCTTGGCAATCCTGGACATTTTCGCGTCCAGGGGCGCGCGCGACTACTGGGGGCGGTTGATGACGTGGATGGCGTGACCGAGCGCGTTCTGGCTCGCCTCCATCATGCCTTCGCCGAGCGTCGGGTGCGGGTGCACCGTCAGCCCCACGTCCTCGAGGAACGCGTGCATCTCGAGGGCGAGCGCCCCCTCGCTGATCAGGTCCGTCGCGTTCGGGCCGACGATGTGTACCCCCAAGATTTCGTGGGTGTTCTTGTCGGCGACGACCTTGAAGAACCCGTCGGTCTCGTTGACCGCCATCGCGCGCCCGAGGGCGGCGAAGGGGAACTTGCCGACGCGTACCTCGATGCCCTTCTCCTTGGCCTGCTGCTCGCCGAGGCCCACGGTCGCAATCTCGGGGTCCGTGAAGATGGCGGCCGGGATGCCCACCCAGTCCTTCGCCGCCTTGTGGCCTGCGATGACCTCGGCGACCACCTCGCCCTCCTTGGTCGCCTTGTGCGCGAGCATCGGCATGCCGGTGACGTCGCCGATGGCGTAGATGCCCGGCACGTTGGTGCGCCCGAGGTTGTCGCTCGGCACGAAGCCCTTCTCGACGCGCACGCCCAGCTCCTCGAGCCCGAGGCCCGCCCCGTTGGGACGCATGCCGACGGCGACGAGCACGACGTCGGTCACCACCGTCTCGATCTTCCCGCCGCCCAGGTCGAGCCGCACCGCGAGCGATCCGTCCTTCTGCGGCTCGTAGCCGAGCGCCTTCGCGCCCTTGATGATCTTGGCGCCGTGCTTGGTGTACGCGCGCTCCACGACGGCCGCGACGTCCGGGTCGACGCCGGTGAGCACTTGGGGAAGTGCCTCGACCACCGTGAGCTCGCTGCCCATGCGCTGGTAGGCGCCCCCGAGCTCGAGGCCGATGACGCCGCCGCCGATGACGAGAAGCCGCTTGGGGATCTCGCGCAGGCTCACGGCCTCCTTCGCGCCGATCACACGCTTGCCGTCGAACTTGAAGCTGGGGATCTCGATGGTCGACGAGCCGCTGGCGATCACGATGCCCTTGGTCGCCTGGATCACCTCGGTCGTGCCCTCGCGCGTCTTGACCGTCACCTGCTTGGGCCCGGTGACGCGCGCGTCGCCGTAGAGCAGGTCGACGTTGTTGCCCTTGAAGAGGGTGCGCACGCCGCCCGTGAGCTTCTTGACGATGCCGTCCTTCCAGTCCTGGAGCTTGTTGGCGTCGATGCGCGGGTTGTCGACGAAGAGGCCGTAGCTCGGGCCGTTCTTGACCTTCTCGAAAGTGTGGCTCGTCGCGATGACCGCCTTGCTGGGGACGCAGCCCCAGTTGAGGCACACGCCGCCCACTTCGTCCTTCTCGACGCAGAGCACCTTCTGCTTGAGCTGCCCGAGGCGGATGGCGCAGGGGTAGCCCCCCGGCCCGCCGCCGATGACGATCGCGTCGTAGGTCTTGTCGGCCATGTTCGGTGGTCAGTGTGTAGGCGCGGGCGCAGTCTTTCTCAACTGGTCGAGCTGCTCGCGCAGGTTCCACGGCAGCTCCGCGTACACGTCGTCGAGGAGCGTCTCGCGCGCCGGCGGCGGGAGCTGCTCGACCTCGTCGACCACCCCCTTGACCTCGGCCGCCAGCTCCTTCTCGAGCTCCGCATCGCTCTCGTCGGTCAGGAGGCCGAGGTGCACGAGGTGGCGGCGCAACCGGTCGAGCGGGTCCTTCTTGGCCCAGGCGTCGACCTCGGCCTGCGAGCGGTAGCGCGTGGGGTCGTCGTTCGTGGAGTGCGCGCCCATGCGGTAGGTGACCGCCTCGACGAACGTCGGGCCGCCCCCGGAGCGCGCGCGGTCCACCGCTTCCTTCATCACGCGGTGCACGGCGACCACGTCGTTGCCGTCGACGCGCACGCCGGGCATGCCGTACGCCCGCGCCTTGACCGCGATCGTGCGCGACGCGGTCTGCTTCTCGGTCGGCACGCTGATGGACCAGTGGTTGTTCTGGCAGACGATGACGCACGGCGCGCCCCACACACCGGCGAAGTTCATCGCGGCGTGGAAGTCGGCCTGGCTCGTGGCCCCGTCGCCACAGAAGGCGATGGCGATCGCCCCGCTCTTCTTCGCCCGCATCGCCCACGCCGCGCCGACGGCCTGCGGGAGCTGCGGTCCGATGCACGACGACCAGCTCACCTGGTGCACCGCCTTGCCCGACTGGTGGCTCGGCATCTGCCGCCCGCGGTTGACGTCGCCCGAGTTGCCGAAGACCTGCGCCACGAACGCGCGCAGCGGGAAGCCGCGCACGAGCATCACGCTCTGCTCGCGCAGCGCCGGGAAGACCCAGTCGTCGGCGCCGACGACGAGCCCCGTCGCGATGGGCACCGCTTCCTGCCCGTGCGCCGCGCCGTAGAAGCCAACGCGCCCCTGGCGCTGCAGCAGGATCATGCGCGCATCGAGGATCCGCAGACGGCGCATCTCGCGATACGCCCGCATCAGCGTCTCGGCGGGCAAGTGCGGGTCGGTCTCCGGATCGGCCGAGCCGTCGTCGCGCAGCACCGAGAGCAGCGCGATGTCCGGATCGTCGTCGCGCAGCTCCTCGGGATTCACGGCCCCTCGTCTATCACAGACACACGCCGAGCCACGGCGGGAAGAGGTTCGCGGCGGCCGTGCAGGTCTTGCCCTGGTCGCATCCCCCGCTGCCGGGGCCGCCGTCGAGAGCGCCCGCGTCGAACGGCGGGCTCCCCTTGCCCGTGTAGCAGAGCCGGATGCACTCCTGGAGCCCGGCGCCGTCCGCGAAGGTGCGCTGGAGGCACATCAGACCGTCGGCGCACGAGTTGCGGTACATGCAGGGCTGCCCTTCCTGCGCCGGCGGCGCACCGCCGTTGAAGACCTGCGTGCACTTCGCGTCGCCGGAGGGATCGTCCACGAGGCACGCATATCCGGAGGGGCACGGAAGGATGCCGAGCGGCTTGCAGGGGGGCGCGTACTCGCACACGTCGTAGAGCGGCACCCGCGTCGTGTCGTCCACCACCGTCTCGTCGCAGTGCCCCGGGAAGCCCTCGGGGGTGGTGCCGCACGGGGTGTCGTCGCCCGCGCAGCAGTAGGGGGTGCACCGGCCGCCGCCCCCGCCGGCGTCGCCCACGCACGGGTTGCCGACGCAGACGAGCCCGGGCAGGCACGGGTCCGGTGCGCCGGCGTCGGCTGCGGGAGGGCAGCAGGCGTAACCCTTGGCGATGTGCTGCGCCGGATCGGTGGGCCCGCATGCCGTCGTGTCGCTCGCGTTCACGGTGCACTGCTGGCCGGCGGCGCAGTTCTGCAGCACGAGCGAGCACGCACCCTTCACTGGCTCGCACGCGCCGTCGATCGCGGCGTCCGGCCCGGCCGGTCCTGCTTCGACCTCGGCGCCCGCGTCGTGCGGTTGCGTCACGTCGAACGGCGCATCGCCGGACGAGGCGTCCTCGCCGCCGCCACCCGCGGCGGACGAGGAGCTGCTGCACCCGAGCAGCGCACCCGCGAGCACCGCGAGCACCGAGGCGCGGATCACGGCACGGCGGAGCCGGAGGGAGCGGGCGGCGGGGCCGAGGGCGCCGCAGGGGCGGCGGACGCCGGGGGCGCGGCCGAGGCGTTCGGCATGAGAGCCGGCACGATCGGTCGCAGGGGCGTGTGGACAATGGCCGGGTGAATCCCGCCCGAGTTCTCGTTGGGCTTCCCCTTGCTGGAGGGCGAATCATCCCCGACGCACCCACCGCAGCCGGAGGAGGACAGGACGAGGAACAGCGGAAGGATCAGGCGTCGCACGTCACTGGCCTTCGTAGCCGGTCAGTCGCCCGCCGTCGAGCCATCCGGTATCGGCGACCCCGCGTCGTACGGCGGCGCTCCCGCGTCCATCACCGGCGCCGTTCCGCAGAAGAGCTGCGCCGCGAGGTAATAGAAGGTCGCGAAGTCCGACGCGATGCACTGCGCCACCCCGTCGCCGGCTTCCTGGAGCGACTGCACGCACGACGACGCCGACGCGTACGTCTCGCACCCGGCTTGATCGGCCGTCGACGCGCAGTCGTCGTACGCATTCAGCGACTGCGAGTCGTGCACGTCGCAGTTGGCCTCGCAGGCGAGCAGCTCGCAACCCCCGACCGCCTGCACTGCCTTCGCGCACGCGAGGCCGTCGGTCGTCGAGTCGGTGAGCTCGATGCACCCGGCGATGTTGGCGGTCACGAAGGAGCCGTGGCCGATGAGGGGGCCGTACTTCGGGTCGGAGTCGGGCGTGAGGAGGCAGGCGGCGCAGCTCGCGCCCGCGTCGCTCCTGAACTTGTTGCACGTGTCGGGCGTGGCGCTCGAACCGAGGCAGTAGGAGAAGAAGCCCTTCACGTCCTCGTCGGTGCACTGGCCCAGGTACGCGCCG
>DATJYG010000892.1:0-4166 GCA_035499695.1 Polyangiaceae bacterium | reverse complement strand
GGAACAGCTCCGCGGCCATCCGCGCGTGCACCGGGTCCTGCTTGTGGTGCAGCAGGCGATCGAGCACCTTGAGCGCGTCGTCGCGCCGCCCGAGCTTCGCGAGCTGCGTCGCGGCCGTGCCGAACTCACTCACGGCGCCGTCGGCGTCCTTCACGCGCGAGAGCGCCTCGGCCAGGCGAAGGTGCGGCAGCGGGTTCGTGGGGTCGAGGTCGACGATCTTGCGGAAGACCTGGATCGCCTCGCCGTCACGGTTCTGCCGCTGCAGCCGCGTGGCGACCTCGTCGAGCGCGGCGAGCGCGTCGCTGGTGAGCCCCAGCTGCTGGTACAGCTCCGCCAGCTTCGGCGAGATGTGCGCGTACCTGTCCTCGAGCTGCGGGACGTGCTTCGCGATGATCTCGCGGATCTGCTTGTAGACCGCGATCGCCTTCAGGGCGAAGCCCTGGCTCGCGTAGAACTTGCCGACCCGCTCGTACGTCCCGACCGCGTCGGCGTACGCCTCCATCTTCGACTGGAGGTCACCCACCTTCAGGAGGGTCCGCGCGTCGTTCGGATCCTCCTGGATGACCTTCTGATACTCGGCGACCGCTCTGTCGTACTTCTTCTTCTCGACGTACTTCTGAGCGGAGGCGAGTACCTTTTCTCGGTCGATCGCCACGGTTCGGGGTGCTCCTCGATGCTCCTCAGGCTGCGGATGCTACGGCGAAGACAAGGCGAAGCGGCGCGCCGTCGTCCGCATGGAATCCCATGCGTCTCCGGGATGGCCGGAGTTGGCAGGGAACATAACGAAGAAGGTGCACTGTCGGGCGGCTAACGGCTGGTCCGCCTCTCAGATTACCTCGGTTCTACCGCCGCTGCATACTTCGAGCAGGCTCGGCATTCGTCCGGCGTTGCCTGCAATTCCAGCGCGTTGGCTGTCGGATGTCTTTACACGTGCGTCCGCGCCCTCGGCGCGGACGACGACATGCCCCGGTGTAGGTAAAGCGGAACGGTAGCCCTCGACGGTGCAGGCACTCGCACGTACGTTCCCGGAACACATGCCCACGCAATCCGCGCTCTACCGCGCCCCCTTTGGACCCGGTGGCTCAGCCGCTGTGGACGCCAAGCTCGCCGAGAAGTTGCTCGCGGTCGCGCTCGGCCGGGGAGGGGACTACGCGGACCTCTTCTTCGAGTACCGCGCCGCCGGGGGGCTGGTGTTCGACGAGGGGATCCTCAAGACCGCGTCTCGCGGCGTCTCGATGGGGCTCGGTGTGCGCGTGCAGAAGGGCGACGCCACGGGGTACGCCTACGTCGAGCGGCTCGACTGGGAGGCCATGGTGCGTGCGGCGGACACCGCGGCGCAGATCGCGAGCGGCGGGGGGGCCAAGACCCCCGTCGTCGCGCAGCCGCGAGAGCTGCCGACCCGTTACGAGCTCGAGAAGGTGACGCTCGACGTCCCCGGGCTCGACAAGCGCGCGCTCCTCGAGCGTGCGGCGGCGGCGGCGCACGCGTGCGACCCGCACGTCGTGAAGGTGGAGGCGAGCCTCGCGGAGGAAGTGCGCGAGATCCTCGTCGTGACGAGCGACGGGACGATGGTGCGCGACACGCAGCCGCTCGTGCGCTTCGGCGTGCGCGTCATCGCCGAGAAGGACGGCAAGCGCCAGGAAGGCTCCAGCGGCGGCGGCGGGCGCACGAGCCTCGGCTACTTCGAGGGCAAGAGTCCCGAGTGGCACGCGCGCGAGGCGGCGCGGCAGGCGATGGTGATGCTCGACGCGCAGGAAGCGCCTGCGGGCCAGATGGAGGTGGTGCTCGCGCCCGGCGACAGCGGCATCCTCCTTCACGAGGCCGTGGGTCACGGGCTCGAGGCGGACTTCAATCGCAAGGGCACGAGCAACTACTCCGGCAAGCTCGGCGAGAACGTCGCGAGCGAGCTGTGCACCGTCGTCGACGACGCGACGCTGCTGCAGAGCCGCGGCACGATCAACGTGGACGACGAAGGCAACGAGCCGCGAAGCTCGGTGCTCATCGAGAAGGGGAAGCTCGTCGGCTACATGCACGACCGGCTGAGCGCCAAGCACTTCGGGCTGCGTCCGAGCGGCAACGGGCGGCGCGAGAGCTTCGGGTGCGCGCCGATGCCGCGCATGACGAACACGATCCTCCTCGCGGGGGCGAGCGATCCGGAGGAGATCCTGCGTTCGGTGAAGCGTGGCGTGTACGCGAAGAAGTTCGGCGGCGGGCAGGTCGACATCGCCAACGGCGACTTCGTCTTCTCGCTCACCGAGAGCTACCTCGTGGAGGACGGCAAGATCACCGCGCCGCTGAAGGGCGTGAACCTCATCGGCAACGGGCCCGAGGTGCTTCGCAAGGTGACGATGCTCGGGCACGACGTCGAGGTGAGCGACGGCATCTGGACGTGCGGCAAGGACGGTCAGAGCGTGCCGGTCGGCGTGGGGTGCCCGACCATCAAGATCGCTTCGATCACCGTCGGCGGCACGAGGGTCGGTTGACCGAGGACCCTCGCGCGCTCGCTCGGAAGCGCCTCGGGCTGTTCGCGCTCTTCTATCTCGCGGTGACGGGGGTGCTCGTGGTCGTCAACGTGATGACCCACGGGCCGACGTGGTGGTACTTCGCCGCTGCCGGCGTGGGGACCGCTCTCGCGATGCGCGCGGTGCAGCTTCGCCGATGACCGCCCCGAGTCAACGAGAGGACAGCGCGCGACTCGACGTCGAGCGTGCCGGGCGCTGGTCGTCCGGCTGACGGCATGCGGCGCTCGAGCCGGCCTTCATCGCGTTGACCTGCGCGACCAGCGCGTCGATCTGTCGCTGCTTCGCGGCCATCTCGAGGTCCGTGTAGCCGCAACCGCCGAGCAGCGTGCCCGCGCCGACCATGGCCACCCAGAGCATCCGACCGAATCGCTCGCTCGTGCGCATCATCTCGCCGGCGACCATGACCACACGCCACGGGGAGGGCCAAGTTCGCGACGTCACCGGCGGCCCAGTGGAGGAAGTGAAACCGTCTTGCACCTTTTCAGCGCCCCTGCGCTCCAGCGAGCACGCTTTCTGCACCACCGAGGGAATGCCGCAGGAAACCGACCCGCCGTCCACCAAAACGGACCCCGGCATCCTCCTTTGCGCGCCACCACCGCTGGTCCACGCGGGCGAGGGCGCCGACGCCGACGCCCTCCGGCGCGAGGCCGCGGATCATTTGGCCCGGTGGCCGGCGCTCCAGGTGATGGCAGAAGCCCTCAATCTCCTGCGCGAGGCAGGTGTGTCCTGGTGGGCGGGGGAGGCGCTTTGCGCCCGGTGGCCCATCACGGAGCGCCTGAGGTGGCTCGAGCAGCGGTGGGACCTGCGTGAGCAGATCACGCGCGCGCTGACGACCGTGACGCTGCGCGACGCGCGCCGACGGTCGGTGACGTTCCAGGCGGAGCTCATCGAGGCGACGGTCGATCCTGCCGTCGACGCCCAGCGCGTCGAGGGGGCGTTCGACCCGCGCGACGTCGTCGTGTACGGCCCGCTGGTCGAACTGTGGGAGGAGGTCATGCACCGCATCCCGTGGGACGGCGAGATGCAGCCGGCGCTCGTCGAGCGGCTGATAGCCCTTCTCCTCGCCCAGCGCGGCGCGGCGCTCGGCACGACGCGTCCGGCGATCCTCTCGCCGTGGCAGCTGCGCACGGCAATCGACACGCGCGCATGGCAGGCGCACGTACCCGCGCGCGTGCGGGCCGCGGTCGACGAGGCTCGGCTGCACAAGGAGCTGGTCTCCCCCGGCGCGCCGTTCACGGCGCGTGACGAGCTGGCGATCGCCACGCCCAGCGTGCTCGCCGCGAATCTGCCGCTGCGCGCGCTCAGGCCGGTGTTCTCGGCCGCGGCGCGGGTGATGGGCCTGGAGCCACGCGTCGCGCCGACGCAGTCGCAGCCGGCGCCGAAGAACGACTTCGCCGCGGTCGCCAACGACTCCGACGTGGAGGTGACCGTCTCGACGGCGTCCTGACGCCCTCGACGCAGGGCCGCTCACACGATATCCATGGCCCCTCGTGGCGCCCGCCTCCGGCAACGTCGGCCTCACGGTACTCGTCGCGGGCCACCGGTCGCTCGTCGAGGCCCCCGAGGGCATCGCGGCGATGCTCCGCCAGCTCGGCGCCGAAGTGACGACGCTCGATCTGTGGGACGACTTCGGGCCGGTCGCCG
>DATJYG010000891.1:0-2030 GCA_035499695.1 Polyangiaceae bacterium | reverse complement strand
CCGGTACATGCACGTGTGGCCGACGTTCACGCAGACGGTGGACGACGTGTGCGCGGGACTGGACGCCGCCTGGCGCTTCTTCGGCGGCGTGCCCAAGCACATCATTCTGGATAACGCCTCGTCGATGGTGGTGCGCGCCAGCAAGACGGATCCGACGTTGAATCGGGCGTTCCGCGACTACACGGAGGCGCGCAAGCTCTTCGCCGACACGGCGCGCGTGCGGACGCCGAAGGACAAGGCTCGCGTCGAGAACCAGGTGCCGTACGTGCGCGAGAGGTGCTTCGCCGGCGAGACGTTCGCCGCCGACCTCGGCGCCATCCGCCGACACGCCGAGGCGTGGTGCCGCGACGTGGCCGGCGCGCGCGTGCACGGGACGACGAGGCAGGTGCCGCGAGAGGTGTACGAGCGCGACGAGCGACCGCACATGCAGCCGCCCCCCGAAACGGCGTTCGACGTGCCGCACTGGTGCGATCCCAAGGTCCATCCCGACCACCACGTGCAGGTGCTCAAGGCGCTGTACTCGGTGCCCACGCGCTACATTGGCAAGACGCTCGACGCGCGGGCCGACCGCTCGTCGGTGCGCCTGTACCTCGGCACCGAGCTGATCAAGGTGCACCCGCGCAAGGCCGCCGGCGGGCGCTCGACGGATCCGAAGGACTTCCCGCCGGGGAAGGCGCCGTGGGCGCTGCGCGACGTGGACGCTGTCGTCCGCAGCGCGCGTGAGCAGGGCGCGCACGTCGGTGCCTTCGTCGAACGACTGCTCGGCGGGCCCGTGCCGTGGATCAAGCTGCGCCAGGCGTACGGCCTCTTGCGCCTCTGCCAGCGCTACGGCCAGGACCGCGTCAACGCCCTGTGTGCCCGCGCCATCGCGTTCGAGGTGATCGACGTGCGGCGCATCGAGGGCATGCTGAAGGACGCGCGACGCACCGAGGACGCCGCCGTCGCCACCGGTCGTGTGATCGCGCTGCCCGCGCGCTTCGCGCGTGACGCCTCGGTCTTCGCCACACGCGCCGTCGACGGAAGACCTGTCGACGTGCAGGACGGAGGTGAGCGATGAGCGCCCGAACGATCAGCCCTGATCTGGTGGCCGCGCTCAAACGCCTGCGCCTCGGCGGCTTGCTGCCGACGCTGGCCGACCGCTTCTCACTGGCCGAGAAGGAGGACACGCCATACGAGGACCTCCTCCTGATGCTCCTCGTCGACGAGATCTCGCGGCGGGACAGCACGGCGTCGATCCGTCGTGCCGACGTGGCCGGCCTGGATCCCGACATGGTGCTCGAGCGCTGGGACAAGTCCGCGAAGGTGACGTACGACCGGCGGGTCATGAACGAGCTCGTCTCGCTCCGCTTCGTCGAGGACCATCGCAACGTCGTGGTCCTCGGGCCCGTCGGCGTCGGCAAGACCTTCCTGGCGAACGCGCTCGGCCACCTCTGCTGCCGCGCCGGCTTCAACGTGCGGCTGCTGCGCGCCGATGCCCTCCTGCGACTGCTCAAACAGAGCCGCATGGATAACTCGCGCGAGGCGGTAATGACCGAGCTCGCCACCGTCGACGTGCTCATCATCGACGACTTCGCGCTCGAGCCCATGAGCCGCGAGGAGAGCCGCGACATCTACCAGCTCTTCGTCGAGCGCAACGCCCGCCTCTCCACCGTCGTCACCAGCAACCGCGACACGGCCGAGTGGATCGCCGCCTTCGACGACGCACTGCTGGCACAGAGCGCCGTCGATCGATTCAAGAACAACGCCTTCGACCTGGTGGTCGACGGTGAGTCCTACCGATCGCGCCTCAAGCCGAACATCGACAAGCTGCCTCCTCCGCCTTCGGCTCCGGTGAAGAAGGTGGCCGCTCACCCGCGCAGCAAGGCGGCTGCCCGCCGCCGATGACGGGGTGATCGTCGACCCCTGCCGGGGCCTCCGGGCTCGACTCGAAGCCCCGATCTGTGGCATCAGATCGCCAGGTCTTCGATGCCCGTCACCTGGCCCCATGGTCCTGGCGAGACGTGGCCCCATCCCCCTGGCGAGTGACATGG
>DATJYG010000890.1:0-3984 GCA_035499695.1 Polyangiaceae bacterium | reverse complement strand
GGGTCGGGGTCGGGGTCGGGGTCGGGGTCGGGGTCGGGGTCGGGGTCGGGGTCGGAGTCGGAGTCGGAGTCGGAGTCGCTCACGTCCCCTTGCCGAGCACCCGCACCTTGAACCCGAGCTCCTGGCTCAGCGCGACCATCTCTTCGAACACGTCCCCGTACGCCACCGCCGCGTGGTTCGACAGGTAATGCGCCATGAGCCCATCTCTCGACACGCCCATGTCGCACACCATGAGCGGCCACTCGCGCGTCGTGCCCTCCCACCACTGGTCCCTCACGGCCGGCGGCAGCTTCACGACCTCGCCGCGCCCCACGTCCATCCAGAGCACGCCGCCCTTGATGTAAGCGCGCGCCCACGTCATGCGGCCCGGCAGGCTCTCCCCCGCGAACGTCCCTCCCGGCGTCGGGAAGTACAGCGCCGGCTGCCGCCACGAGTGCACCCCCTTCAGCGTGTCCGGGTCATGGTTGAACGCGTACGCCCCGCACGAGCCGCTGTTCAGCAGCACCCAGAGGAAGCGCCCCTCGTGCATCGCCCCCCAGCGCACGTCGTGGAACATGACGGCCTGGTGAAGCCCCTTCTTCCGGAGGAGGAACTTCATCATCTCCATCGGCACGACGTTTCCCTGGTCCGCCTCGGTCGACGTGATCATCACGTCGCCGTTGCCCTCGGGGCGGCACGTCGAGTTCAGGAGTCCCTCGGCGAAGTCGCTCGGCGGCCGCAGCGGGATCAGGCCCAGCTGGTACTGCCAGCCGATGCAGTCGGCCTTGAACTCGCGCGCCAGGTCGAGCACCACGAGGTAGTCGCGCAGCTGCTCGCGCGTCGCGCGCTCGTCGAAGTCCTCGGCGCCGCCCCCCACCGCAGCCGCCCCGGGTGCGCGCTCGCCCCAGTGGAACGTGACGCCGCGGTCCTTCACGAAGCGCAGCGCGTCGTCGATGCGCTTGTCCTCGATGCGCCGCCCGCGGTCGATGATCCACGCCTGGTCGATCTTGTGCTCGGTGAAGCCGTGGGGATTGAGGAGCCGCGGCCCGAAGTAGCCGTTGATCATCCCCATCGACGTGTCGCCGAGCATCATGATGAGCACGCGCCGATCGCGGATCTCGCGCGCCACCTCGCGCGCAACGCGCTGCGCCGGCGCAGACACGGCTGCCGAGTATGCGATCTCGTCCTCCGGGTAAGCGATGCGGCCCGATTCGCACCACTCGGCGAGCCGCTCCATGAACACGGGATCGGCCGACCAGTCGGGCGCGTCGGTCCACGCCCGTGAGTGAGGGCGCCCGAGCGACTCGAGACACGCGCCCGTGTTGAGCAGCCCCACGAGCCCCGGCCAGCGGCCGCTGAAGTTGCTCGCGAGCAGCAGCGGGTTGTCCTTGCCCACGGCGCCGTCGGTCGTGTGCGGCCCGTAGAGCCAGTGCACGCAGACCCCGACCATCGGATCGTTCACCGGCCCGAGCTTCTCGATGGCCTCGTGCGGCTTGGAGAGGAATCCAGGCACGCGGTACGGCGTGCGCCCCAGGTGCTTCAGGGCCTTTTCCAGCTGCAGCGTCGCTTCCTCGACGCTGGGGAGCGCCAGCTCGTTGGGCTTCGCGCGGGCATCGCCCGGCCAGAAGACGGCGACTCGTTTCGGCATGTGCGCAGGGTAGCCCACCTTGCAGCAACCGACGGGGCAAGGGATCATCCTCAACGGGATGAGGCGGTACGGGCCCGGCTCTGTCGTGTACGCGAGCGTCGCGCTGGTGGCGGTGGCGACGGCTTGCGGGCTCGACACCTCGGGCTCCGGATTGTTCGCCGACGACGGCGGCTCGAGTGGGAGCAGCAGCGGCAGCGGCAGCGGCAGCGCGAGCGGCGGGAGCAGCGGCAGCGCCAGCAGCAGCGGCGGTAGCAGCGGCGCCGGGAGCAGCAGCGGCACCGCCAGCTCCAGCGGCGGGAGCAGCGGCAGCAGCAGCGGCGCGGGCAGCAGCGGCGGGAGCGACGGTGGCGGCGACGGCTTCACCGGGCCGTGCCAGAGCGGCTGGACGCTCGTCCTCGGCGTGTCGGGCGGCGGCAATTGCCCCGGCGGCTACTCCGAGACGTACATGGGCCTGATGAACCCACAGGCGCAGGCGGGCGCGTGCACCTGCTCGTGCAGCATCACGAAGCAGCCCTCGTGCACGAACGGCAACGTCAACTGGGACTACGGCACGAACGCGCCCCTGTGTTTCAGCCCCTCGAACGTCAACTCCAACGGGACGTGCCAGCCGCTCAACGGGAGCCTCCAGGCTGCGCAGTTCGTCGCGCCGTTGCCCGCTTCGGGCGGCACGTGCACCGGTCAGGCCGTCGGCGATCCGACGAAGGTGCAGACGACGCAGATCCGCACCTGCGCGGTGCCCGCGTCCGACGAGGGCTCGGTCTGCGCCGGCGTCGCGCCCGTCGGCTCCGCGGCGTGCATCCTGGCCGCCGGTGACGTGCCGTGCCCGCAGGGGTCACCGTTCCAGAATCGCTCCGTGATCGCCGACACCGAGACGCTCGTGTGCTCGACCTGCGGTACGTGCAGCGTGAGCGCCAACTGCACCGGCGCGTCGCTCGACATCTACAGCGACATGAATTGCATGACCATGATGACGTCGATCCCCGCCAACAGTCAGTGCATCAGCGTGCAGACCGGCAACATGAAGGCGTACTGGTACAAGGCCACGGTCGACTCGCCGGCGTGCAAGGCGACGGGCACCGCCGCGTCGTTCCAGTCGACGAACCCGCAGACGCTCTGCTGCCGGTGACGAGCTAGAACCCGAGCTCCTCGCGCGTGATGTTGCGCACGCTGGCGCCGGCACCGGGCTGCACGAGCACGTCGTCCTCGATGCGCACGCCGCCGAGCGGCGCAAGCGCGTCGACCATCTTCCAGTCGACGATCTTGCCCTCGGGCTTCGCCCTCAGCGGCGCGAGCAGCGACTCGATGAAGTAGATGCCCGGCTCGATGGTGAACACCTGCCCGGGCGCGACGTCGGTCGTGTTGCGCAGGAAGGGGTTGTCCGCCCGCGGCGCGCGCAGGCCGCAGCCCACGTCGTGCGTCTGCAGGCCGAGCGAGTGCCCCAGGCCGTGCGGGTAGAAGGCGCGCGTGACGCCCGTCGTCACGGCTTCCTCCGCTGTGCCCTTCACCACGCCGAGCTCGCGCAGGATCGCGCCGACCTGCCGGTGCGACTCGTCGTGCAGCTGCTCGTAGGGCATGCCCACGCGCACGGCGGCGCAGAGGCGCTGCTGCATCGCGTCCGCTGCCGCGACGAGCCGTCCGAACGCGTCCGCGGCGGCGCCCGTGCCCTTGACCCAGGTGCGCGTCACGTCGCCGCAGTAGCCGCGGCACGTCGCGGCCGCGTCCACGAGCAGCGACTCTGCCGCTGACGGGTCCCGTCGCCGAGCCTGCCGGCCGTAGGCCACGTGGTGGAGCGTCGCGGCGTTCTCCCCGAGCGCGACGATGTTCTTGTACGGCGTCTCCCAGTCGTCCTGTCGCGTCGCCTTCAGGAAGAGCAGGTGCAGGTCGAGCTCCGACGCGTCGCCCGCGTGGAAGGCGTCGCGAAGCGCCTCGTGCCCCGTGCGGGCGATGCGGTTCGCCTCGGCGATGCACGCGACCTCGTACGGCGTCTTGGTGGTGCGCAGCGCGTCGAGCGCCTTCACGAGCTCCGCGGGACTCTCGCGCTGCTCGCCGACCCAGGCGACGCGCCCGCCTCCGGCGTACCCGCGCGCCTCGGCGGTGCTGGTGCTGCCGACGCGCACCACGTCGAACACCTTCTCGAAGGCGAGCGTGGGCGGCGGCGGCAGCTTCTCCCAGAAGCCTTGCTCCGACGCGCGCAGCAGCGTCGTCTTCTTCCCCGGTCGCACGACGAGCGCACACTCCGGTTCCGCCAGCGGGAGCCAGTGCTGGAAGTGCGGGCAGGGACGCAGCGGCCAGTACTGATCGTCGAACCGGCTCCTCTTCGCGAGCGATCCCGACTCGAGGACCACCGCGTCCCAGCC
>DATJYG010000889.1:0-3554 GCA_035499695.1 Polyangiaceae bacterium | reverse complement strand
CACGGGGTTGCTGGGGCCCCTGGCGTCGGAGGCTTCAGCGCCCGACGCGGCGCCCGACGTGCTCGAGGAAGCCGACGTCTTCGAAGAGCCCGATGCCGACGTCGTCTTCCCGGACGGTCCCGACATCTGTCCGGACGCCGGCTCCACGCTCGTCTACGTGATCACCGAATCGAACGATCTGTTCAGCTTCTACCCGCCGACGCTCACGTTCACCCGCATCGGCCCGGTGTCTTGCGTGGTACCGGGCGCCACGCCGTTCTCGATGGCCGTCGATCGCAGGGGCATCGGCCTCTCGGTCTTCTCGGACGGGACGTTGCACCAGATCGACATGGGCACCGCCGCGTGCAGGGACACCACGTTCCAGCCAGACCAGCTCGGCTTCCAGACGTTCTGC
Organism: Polyangiaceae bacterium; assembly: GCA_035499695.1. Taxonomy (GTDB): domain Bacteria; phylum Myxococcota_A; class Polyangia; order Polyangiales; family Polyangiaceae; genus Palsa-1150. Next base: position 3,160 of record DATJYG010000889.1, on the reverse strand, counting down.
ATGGGCTACGCCGCCAACTCAGGGGACGGCGGCGACGCCGGCGAGACGCTCTACGTGGCGGAGTGCAACGTGTCCACGAACGGGGGCGCGAAGCCGAACTCCATGGGGCTCGCCACCCTCGACACGACGCGGCTGACGCTGAGCTACGTCGCGCCGTTCTCGCAGGGGATCCCGGGGCCCGAGCTGACCGGCACCGGCGATGGGCGGCTCTTCGGCTTCTACACGAACACGGACCCCGCGACTTCCGGCTCCCACATCGTGCAGATCGATCGCGGGACCGGCGCGCTGCTGCAGGACTACCCCCTGCAGGTAGGCACGCCCCTCGACGGTTACGCGTTTGCGTTCTGGGGCGGCGTCTTCTGGGTGTTCACCTCGAACCAGGGGACGATCGTCACGCGCTTCGACCCGACCACCGGGAGCGAGACGAACGTGACGACCATGCCCGAGGGCGTCGTCGGCGCCGGCGTCTCGACCTGCGCGCCGATGTGAGCGCGCCGGCTCAGAAGGACGGACTGAGGTTCAGCACGGAGTAGTACGAGGCGGGCGCCACGTGGTTGGGGCCCGTCTCCCACGCCACCTGCGCCGAGCTCACGGCGATGCTGCTTCCGGCGACCCACGGCGCCAGGACGAGCTTGAACTGCGCTCCCGCGGGGACGGAGCCGGTGTACTGCCAGCTTCCCGTCGAGGAGTTGTACGCAGCCTTGTAGGCCGTCTGCCAGTTGCCGAGGGAGCCCGTCTCGCCGGTCACGTAGATCGCGTTGCCGAAGCCGGCGCCGTACGAGGTCTCGAGCGAGAGCACGTCTGGCACCACGTGGACGACGAGCGTGGTCGGCGTGCTGGTGACTGTCACCTCGTTGCCGTCGCTCGAGAACATCGACTCGTCGGTGGTCATCATCATGACGCCAATCGAGTGGACGCCGAGGCTCAACGTCGCGGTGAAATCGCCGTTCGCGTCCGTCTGGCCGAGGGGGTTTCCCGCTTCCCAGGGCCCGTCGTAAACGAGGACCCCGGCGATGGGCGTGCTGACGATCTGGTCGGGAGGCACGCTGCCCGCGCTTCCCTGCACCGCGTCCCCGAGGACTCGGACGACGACGGTGCCCGTCGCCGCTCCGCCGTCGGGTGCCGCCGGCGCGACGGTGAAGTGGTAGTTCCGCCCGTAGTTGCTGTCCCAGCCGCCGTTGCCGCTGGTGTTGCTGCAGCCGAACCACATCTGCATGTCACCGGCGGCCGCCGGAGTGATCTCCGCGTTGCCGCTCGCCCACGCGCTCGTGATGTTCACCTGGAAGGACACGGGGGCCGCGGCGCCGATCGCGTAGTAGCCCGAGATGCCCCACGCGAATCCTCCGCTGCCGCTCGCCGAGGTGGCGTCGCCCCCGCACTGCGAGACGAGCCGCGCCGGATCGTAGGCAATGGTCACCGGCTGCCCGGCGACGAGCGGCCCCGAAGCCACCTGCGTCCAGTTCGACGAGAACGTGATCTCGACGGGCGCCGAGCCGGGGGCCCCTATGGCGGCCTGGGAGCTCGCGGCGGCCTCGTCGCGAGGAGGCCCGCTGCATCCGGCGAGACCAGCCGCCAACGACACGCACACCGCACCCACCGAGAGTCCGAACCTGAGCATCGCGCGGTCGTGTAGCGCGCGGGTGCCGTGTGGTCAACTCACTCCTGAGTGACGAAATCGCGATCCGCCGGGGCAGCCCTCGAAGTGTGGGCCCATCCACCATGGCGCACGTCGTCGCCACGGACCATGAAGATGATCTCTTCGGCGATGTTGGTCGCGTGGTCGGCGATGCGCTCCAGATACTTCGCCACGCGGATCGATCGCAGCCCGGATCGCACGTCCTGCGGGTGCTCCGAGATGTACGTGGTCATGGCGGCGATCACGACCGCGCAATGCCGGTCGACCTCGTCGTCGCAGCTCAGGACGTGATCGGCCTGTTCGTCGTCCCACTGGACGAAGGCCTCGAGCGCGAGGTGCAACATGTCCAGAGCCGCCGAGGACATGGCGACGAGCTGCCCGACGACCTGGCGCTGCGCTCGACCATTCTGCTCGACGGCGCGCTCGAAGATGTTGACCGCTTCGTCTCCGATGCGCTCGAGATCCGTCGTCAGCCGCAAAGCGGTGGCCAGGAAGCGCAGATCGTCGGCGACAGGCTGGCGCAGGGCCAGGATCCGGAGGATCAGGGCGTGGATCTCGAGCTCGTCGCGATCGATGCGGACGTCTAGGTCCGCAATGTCCTCGGAGGTCGCCGGGTCATCCCGGAGGAACGCGTCGAACGCGAGCCGGACCAGCCGTTCGCAGCGCGCGCCCATCGCGAGAAGGTGCGCCCGGAGCTCGCGGAGCTCCGCCTCGAAGTCGCGGCTGCTGTGCTGCGAGAGCGGCCGACCCACCTCTCGACTTTGACATGCCGCGCGGTGGGCTGTCGATGCAAAGACCGCTTGAAGCTGCCCGGTTTCGGGGGCCATAGTTGTTCTTTCGGATGTCCCCCAAGGTGCCCGCCTCCGCAGTGTCGCTCGTCTACTTCGTGTCGGGGGCTTCGCTGGCGGTCGTCACCTGCGGCGGCATCCTGGAGGAACGGTTGTCGGCCGGCGACCCCGATGTGGGTCTGGTCGCCAACTTCTTCGTGACCGCGGCTTCCGTGCTGCTGCTGGGTCTCGTGCAGCACCGGAAACGGCTGGCTCCGCCTCTCCTCGCACGGCAGGCCCTCGGGGCCGCCGTCGGGATCGTGGCCGTGCACCTGGCTCTCCGCCTGGGCCTCGTCACCGCACCGCGATGGCTCTCGGAGCGGCCTCCGCAGTTCGTCAACGACGTCGTCGCTGTCTTCTCGGCGCTGACGCTGGTCTGGGCGTGCGCGCGCGGGTTGAACGTGCGCTTGCTCGTGGCGGCGCTGCTGGTCCTCACGGCATACCGGGCGACCGGGCGGCTCTGGCACCTCGACGCCGCTCCACGGGGCTTCGTCGTTCCGGTGCAAGACTTCGTGCTCGCCCAGTTCGTCGCAGCGGCGCTGGCCCTCCTGGTCTATCGAGGAATGACGCGACGTGAAGCCTGAGGTGGCGGTATCGCGATGATGTCCCATGCCGAGATGCTCACGCGCATCGGGGTGGGCGCTCTGTTCGGGGGCATCATCGGCTACGAGCGAGACCGGCACCGGCGACCCGTCGG
>DATJYG010000888.1:0-5517 GCA_035499695.1 Polyangiaceae bacterium | reverse complement strand
GCTGCGGCAGCTGCGCCAACCTGATGACCGATCCGCTCAACTGCGGAACCTGCAACAACCCCTGCACGAACACGGGCTCTGGCAACGTCCTCGGCGTCCCGGAGTGCGCGGGCGGCCAGTGCCTCTTCACGTGCCCCGACGCAGGCCCCGACGGAGGCACCGTCCTCACGTGCGGCGCCGATGCCGGAGGCCCCGGTTGCTTCGACCCGTCGAGCTCCGCGCAGGCGTGCGGCGGATGCGGCATCGTGTGCCCGTCGGGCAGCTGCGTGAACGGCGTCTGCCAGGACGCCTCGGTGCCGACGGTGGGCTACACGACGTCCACCCCCACGCTGCCGTTCATCGATGCGTGTCAGCTGGCCGGCCACAGCACCTCGCTCGTGAGTCAGCCGTACTGGCAGAACACGGGCACGAGCACGCTGCCCATCTCGTTCAGCTTCTTCGGCACGGCGCAGACGCAGTACTTCATCGGGAGCCAGGGCACGCTGTTCTTCGGCGCGGTCAGCGGCCTCTTCACACCGAGCCAGCCGTCCGCCTGCTCGACGAACTGGCCGCCCAGCGGACTGGTGGATCCCACGCAGCAGTATCCCGAGGCCATCGCGTTCGGGGACACCAACCTCGGCACGGGGGCGAACGGCGTCTGCTACGGCGTGACGAGCGCCGACGCGGGGAGCAGCGACGCGGGAGGTGGCCCGCAGTTCGTGGTGACGTGGAGCCAGGTCACCGTGAACAACGACCCGGGATCGTCACTGACGTTCTCGATCGTCCTGACGCAGGGGACGAACACGATCGACTTCCTGTACCAGACCGCGATCGGTGGGGACGGGGGCCTGGACAGCATCGCCGCGGGCGTGAACGCGACGGTGGGACTGCAGGCGCTGCACATCATGCCGTACACGCAGTACTCGTGCGATTCGACGTTCATCACGTCGACGCCGTTCGCCATCCGCTTCACCCCGCAGTGATTCCGCGCGGAGCGTAACTGCCTGTATCGGCGGGCGGATCTCGCAAGATCCATTTGCACCTACGTGTGGGACGAGGTAGGCAACCGCGGCCCACATGCCGGTCCGTTCCTCCCGCTCCCTCCTCCTCCCGCTCCTCGTCGCAACACTCGCCCTCGCGGCCGCCACGTCCGGTGCATCCGGATGCGCGGCGAAGGGGGAGGGGACGAACGAAACCTTCAACGACGCGTCGGACGAGGGCGCCACGGAGGCCAGCACCGGCGCGACAGGATCGAGCAGCGGCGCGAGCGCGCCCAGCAGCGGATCCTCCGGGTCGAGCGGCGGTGGCGTGTCGGGATCGAGCAGCGGCGCTACTGCGGGCGGGGCCGATGCGGGGTCGGCGGCGGACGTGCAGTCCCCCGGCACGTGCGACGCGAACACCATGGACGACCCGCTCAACTGCGGGCAGTGCGGCAACGTCTGCCCGCAGGCGTCGGGCAGCCAGTTCTCCGCCACGCCGGTCTGCAGCGCGGGCGCCTGCACTTTCCAGTGCGCGAGCGACGCCGGGGCCGACGGTGGCAACGTGCTCACGTGCCCCGCGGGCAAGGGCGGCGCGTCCGGTTGCTTCGATCCCCGGACCTCCGTCACGTCGTGCGGCGGCTGCGGCAACGAGTGCACGAGCGGCCAGCAGTGCCTGGACGGTACGTGCTGCGCGGTGGGCGGCGCCATCTGCAGCGGCACGTGCGCCGATCTGATGAACGATCCGGCCAACTGCGGCACGTGCGCCAACTCGTGCGGCGCGGGCGGCGCCTGCGCGAGCGGCAAGTGCGTCGGCTACGTGGCGAGCAACCCGGTCGAATCGTTCATCGACGCGTGCAAGCTCACCGGGCACAAGGCGGTGCTGCCGAACCAGTACGACTGGGAGATGTCCTCCGTCTTCAGCCTGCCCTTCAGTTTCAGCTTCTTCGGGCAGCCGCAGACGCAGTTCTGGATCGGAACGCAGGGGACGCTGGCCTTCGGCACGCCCGATCCGAACAACACGCCCGACGGGTTCCCCGCGTGCCCGACCTCCGGCGGATACACCGACCCGACGACGGGATATCCGGCGATCATCGCGTTCGGCGACTACAACCTGGAGACGGGGCCGGACGGCGTGTGCTTCGGGCAGACCACGGGCACGCCGCAGCAGTTCGTGGTCACCTGGAGCGGTCTGAACGAGTCGACCGAGTCGGATTCGGTGCTGACGTTCTCGGTGGTGCTCACGCAGGGCACGAACACGATCGACCTGCAGTACAAGACCGCCGAGAGCGCCGCGGACGGGGGGCTAGACCCCACGGTCGCCGGCGCGAACGCGAGCGTCGGGATGCAGCTGTCGGCCAACGTGGCGTCGACTTACTCCTGCAACGTGACCTTCATCCCCCAGACTCCCTACACGGTGCACTTCGTCCCGCAGCCCTGATCCGACGACCTCAGTTGCCACGGCTGCCATACCGTCCTAACAGAACGGGCCATGCGAACCGAGTGGGTGGCGAGGCGAGTCGGCGACCGCTGTAAGACGCAGATGTTCTATGCCCGGCAGGGCATCGTCACCGAGGAGATGGCGTACGTCGCGGCGCGCGAGAAGGTCGCGCCGGAGCTCGTGCGAGACGAGGTGGGGCGCGGGCGGCTGGTCATCCCGTCCAACGTCGCGCACACCAACCTCGAGCCGATGGGCATCGGCATCGCCCTCTCGTGCAAGGTCAACGCGAACATCGGCAACAGCGCGGTGACCAGCGAGGTCGAGGGCGAGCTGCGAAAGCTCAAGGTGTCCCTCAAATACGGGGCCGACACGGTGATGGACCTGTCGACCGGCGGCGACATCGACGGCATCCGCGCCGCCATCATCGGCAACTCGCCCGTGCCCATCGGGACGGTGCCGGTGTACCAGGTGCTGACGGAGCGGAAGAAGGTGTCGGCCATCAAGAGCGACGACTTCATCGACATGCTCGAGCACCAGGCCAAGCAGGGCGTCGACTACTTCACGATCCACGCGGGCGTGCTCTCGGCGCACCTGCCGCTCGTGCAGCACCGCATCACGGGCATCGTCTCGCGCGGCGGCTCGATCATGGCGCAGTGGATGATCGAGAACAAGAAGGAGAACCCTTACTACGTGCACTGGGACAAGGTGCTCGACATCTGCTCCCGGTACGACGTGACCATCAGCGCCGGCGACGGCCTGCGCCCCGGATGCCTCGCGGACGCGAGCGACGCGGCGCAGTTCGCCGAGCTCGCGACGCTGGGTGAGCTCACCAAGCGCGCCTGGGAGAAGGACGTGCAGGTGATGATCGAGGGGCCGGGGCACGTGCCGTTCGATCAGATCGAGATGAACGTGAAGAAGGAGATGGAGATCTGCCACGAGGCACCCTTCTACGTGCTCGGGCCGCTCGTGACCGACATCGCGCCCGGGTACGACCACATCACGAGCGCCATCGGCGCGACGATGGCCGGCACCGCCGGCGCCGCGATGCTCTGCTACGTGACGCCGAAGGAGCACCTCGGCCTGCCGAACGAGGACGACGTGAGGCAGGGGCTCATCGCGTACAAGATTGCGGCGCACGCGGCCGACGTCGCGCGGCACCGTCCGGGCGCGCGCGACCGCGACGACGCGCTCTCGCGGGCGCGCTATGCGTTCGACTGGAACGAGCAGTTCCGTCTCTCGCTCGATCCGGAGACGGCGCAGGCGATGCACGACGAGACGCTCCCCGACGAGTACTTCAAGAGCGCCGAGTTCTGCTCGATGTGCGGCCCGAAGTTCTGCAGCATGCACATCAACCGCGCGGTCGAAGAGTTCAACAAGCAGGTCGAGGCCGACGCGAAGCAAGGCAAGCGGACGCTCGACCTCTTTGCTCGCTAAATGAAAGAAACAGGAAGATCAGAAGATCAGAAGGTTTCGTGGTTGGAACCCACAAACAAACCTTCTGATCTTCTGATCTTGTTCATTCTCTTCGTGTCTGCCTGTGGCAAGGGCAAGGCAACCACTGCGGCTGCGCCGTCTGGGAGTAGCGCGACGAGCGAGGTGGACGCGGTTGCCGCAGCCGAGAGCGACGACGGGGCCGTGCCGATGGATGCGCGCGAGGGGGCGCAGTGGGCGGCGGCGAAGGAGGGAGACCCCGAGGAGCTGATGCGCCTCGCGGATCTCGTGACGTGCACGGGGCTGCACGAGCGCTCGGTGCAGCAGCCAGACCTGCGCCCCACCGCGCTCGCCGCTGCCAGGTACTGCCGCGACTTCTCGGAGCTTCCGTGGCTCGCCCAGGTCGGCACCGAAGGCAGCGACGCCGATGCTCGCGCCGCCCTCGAGGCGATCGACGACCTCGCCGCACGTCCGCGTCGCTCGGTGGACCCCGACGACGCCGATGAGCTGCACACCGGTTGCGCCGCGCTGCTCACCCTCGCGCGCACGGCCGATCGCCCCCGCGACCGACGTGTCCTCGCGATCCGCGCCCTCCGGATGCTCACTGACTACGGCTGCGTGAAGCGCCCCGACATCCCGACGGACCTCGACGCGAAGTAGCCTCAGAACGCCCAGCCGAGGGCGAGCTCGGAAACCGGGATTCCGCCGCTGTTCAGCCACGAGCCTCCCAGGAAGCTGAATCGGGCGGCGGCCTCGATGCTGTGGCTGGGGCCGAAGATGAACCCGAAGCCGAGGCCGCCGCCGTACAGGAGACCGGCGAGCGAGCTGCCCTGGTTCGTCTTGTTCAGGTCCTGGCTTCCGTTCCCGTCCTGAAAGTTCGCATCTCCCCACGCGTAGCTGATGCTCGGCCGGACCGCGATGTAGAAGATCTGCTGACCCGGCAGGATGCGCAGCTCGGGCACGAAGCTCGCGATGTTCATCGTCATCTGCGGGTTCGAGCCCACGGTGTTCCCGTTGCTGTCGGGCCCGCAGGTGATGTGGTCCGCGCTCCCTTGAGCACGCGTGTAGCTACCTCCGAAGTACAGGTCGAGCGCCCTGGAGACCGCGAAGCGGATGCCGGCCGAGAATCCGAAGCCGGACGCTTTCCAGCCCCGAAGATCCATCTCGCTGGCCGAACAGCTCGTGCTCCCGCTCGGTGTGGCGAAGTCCTCCTCACCGAGCTGCGCGTAGGCGAAGCTCGCCATGATGGGAACGCGCACGCGGTCGCGACCCGCGTCGTGCATCGCCTTCTCTCGCGCGGCGTCGGCCGAGTCGCGGCCCTTATCGTCGGCTCGTTCTTGCTCCGTCTCGTGGGGCGGCGGCGTCACGTTCATCGCGACCTGGTCGGGAGCGCACCCCTTGCCCTCGACGAAGTGCATCCCGGTGTCGCAGCTCGTGTCGACCTTCGGCGCGCACTTGGCGCCGTCCCAGGACGTGCCCGACGGGCAAGCGGGCGGCGGAGGAGGCTCGACCACCACGTCGGCGAGCGCGGGGATCGTGACGGTCACCGCGGCCGCGTCTGCGACGTCCACGGCGGTCGACCAGGTCTGCTTGCCGGGCGCGGAGGCTTCGATCACGTGGTGGCCGGCGTCGATCGGGAACGAGGCGCCGAGAGCACCCGCGGTGAGCGCCGTGCCGTCGAGCTTCGCG
>DATJYG010000887.1:0-36867 GCA_035499695.1 Polyangiaceae bacterium | reverse complement strand
GGCGCCGGCCGCGGCGAGCGACGCGCCGCCGCCGACCTGTCCGGCAGAGGTGGTCGCCGCGGGCAAGAGCGGCTCGATCGCGCGGCGGTGGAACGAGCAGATCCTCGCTGCCATCCGCCTCGATCTGCCGCGCCCGACGGTGCACGCCCGCAACCTGTTCCCCCTCGCCGCGGCGAGGTGGGACGCGTGGGCGGCGTACGATTCGACAGCCTCGGGGGTGTTCGTGCGAGAGCGCCACTCCGCGCCGGACGTGGACGCAGCCCGGCGCGCCGCGATCAGCTACGCCGCGTACGACCTGCTCGCTCACCGGTACGAGCACGCCAACGGCGGGCCGCGCACGATGGCGTGCCTCCGCGCCGTGATGAAGGATCTCGGCTACGACCCGGCCGAAACGAACGACAAGGGCGACGCGCCCAGCGCGTTCGGCAATCGCATCGGACACACGATCATCGAATCGACGGCGAACGACGGCTCCAACGAGGCGGGCGACTACGCCGACACGACGGGATACAAGCCGGACAACGAGCCGCTCGTCTTCGACAACGCGGGTGCGGTGCTGGCGGAGCCGGACAGGTGGCAGCCCCTCAACCTGTCGATCGCCGCGACGCAGAACGGGATCGTCGTGCCTTCGGGCGTCCAGGGCTACATCGGGTCGAACTGGGACGGCGTCACGCCCTTCGCGATGAAGCGCGCGTCGCCCGCCGTGCCCTGGCACGACCCGGGGCCCGTGCCGAAGGTCGGCGCGGCGATGAAGGACTGGCTCGTCGAGGTGATCCGCAAGACGTCGTACGCCGACACCTCCGACCCGACGACGATGGACATCTCGCCGGGCGCCTACGGGCACAACTCGCTCGGCGCGAACGACGGAAAGGGATGGGCGAAGAACCCGGTGACGGGCCAACCCTACCCGCCGCAGGTCGTGCTGCGCGCCGACTTCGCGCGCGTGATGGCCGAGTTCTGGGCGGACGGGCCCAACAGCGAGACGCCGCCCGGCCACTGGAACGTGCTGGCCAACATGGTGGCCGACTCGCCGGGGTTCGAGCGCAAGCTCTTCGGCAAGGGCCCGCCGCTCGATCCGCTCGCGTGGGACGTCCACGTGTACCTCGCGCTCGACGGCGCGGAGCACGACGCGGCCATCACGGCATGGGGCGCCAAGCGCCGCTACGTCACGGTGCGGCCCATCTCCCTCATCCGCTGGATGGGCGGCAAGGGGCAGTCGTCCGACCCGAAGGGGCCGTCGTACGATCCGCAGGGTCTTCCGCTCGTGCCCGGGCTCATCGAGGTCGTCACCAAGGAGAGCAGCGCGCCGGGGCAGCGCCACGCGGCGCTCGCGTTCCACGTCGGCGAGGTGACCATCCGCGACTGGCGGGGCGAGCCGGGCGATCGCAAGAATCAGGTCTCTGGCGTCGGATGGGTGCGCGCGGTGGACTGGATCACGTACCAGCGGCGCACCTTCGTGACGCCCGCCTTCCCGGGGTTCATCTCGGGGCACAGCACGTTCAGCCGCGCCGGCGCGGAGGTGCTCGCGACGCTCACCGGCAGCCCGTACTTCCCGGGGGGCTTTGGCGAGTACGTGGCGCACAAGGACACGTTCCTCACGTTCGAGAAGGGCCCGACGACCGACGTGCGGCTGCAGTGGGCGTCCTACTACGACGCATCCGACGAGGCGGGGCAGTCGCGACTGTACGGCAGCATCCACATCGCGCCCGACGACTACGCGGGGAGGCGCCTGGGCCACCAGGTGGGCCTCGACGCGGTCGCCCTCGCGACGAAGTACTTCGACGGCACGGCGAAGTGAACGAGCAAGCGGTCTGACGAATCAGTCGACGATCACGAAGCGGATCTCCGGAACGTCGGCAACGCCGGCCGATGCCATGGCGTCGAGCAGCTGCGGACTCGCCAGGAAATGGTCGGCCACCTCCATCGAGGGGGCCGCCAGACCGAGGTGAGCGACGTTCCCCTTCTTGTAATCGCGTCCCACGAATCGCTCGACCATCCCGGCAGCCTCGCGCGCCGGGCGGTTGGCCGCGTATCGCGCCTTCCAGGCCGAATAGTCCTTCACTTGGAGCGAAACGAGCAGGAGGACCCCCATATCGAGATGGACTCACGACGAACGGCCGCTCGTCAATCAGTGAACAGGCGAGACATCGCTTCGAAGCTTCCCTCGTACCGGACGATCCGCGGCCGATTCCGCCGCGATCATCCCGAGATCCGCGAGCATCGCGGGGAGATCGGCCGCGAATTCCCCTCGATCGGGCGTGACTCATGCGACATCGCGCGTGACCATTCGCAAATCGCCGACGCACGTCGCTCGATCGATCGGGATGCTCGTGGTGATCGGGCCCAATCTCCGCACACTCGCGCCCGAATGTGACCTAGTTGGTCTCCGATCTTCGCTCATTCGCGCCGAATCTTCGCTCACTCGGGCACGAGCTTCGCTCATTCGCGCCGAGTCTTCGCTCACTCGGGCACGAGCTTCGCTCATGCCCGCCGAGTCTTCGCTCATTCGGGTCCGAGCTTCGCTCATTCCCACCGAGTCTTCGCTCACTCGGGCCCGAGCTTCGCTCGTTCCCGCCGAGTCTTCGCTCATTAGGGTCCGAGCTTCGCTCATTCCCGCCGAGTCTTCGCTCACTCGGGCCCGAGCTTCGCTCATTCCCACCGAGTCTTCGCTCACTCGGGCCCGATCTACGCTGACATTGCCCCCGACCTTCGAAGAATCGTGAGCAAAGATCACTGACATCGGGCGCGCTCATCGCTCGCGGGCGCGAGATGATCGCAAGCTCGGGCTGTACTTTCGCGAGATTGCCCGCGCGTGAAGCTCACTCGTGCCCGATTGTCGCGAGGTTGTCCGCGAATGAGGCTGACTCGTGCCCGATTCCCGTGAGCGAGCGTCGTTCCTGCTCTCGTTTCGGGTGAGACATGTGCTCATTCCCGCCCCGTTCAGCGAACGGGCGATTCGCACTCGACTCTCTACCAGCGGCGGCCCCACCAGCCACCACCCCAGCCAACGCCCGGGGTGATCCAGCCGCCGCCGCCCCACCAGCCGCCGCCGAACCCGGGACGGATCCAGCCGCCGCGCCAGCCACCGCCCCACCAGCCGCCGCCCCACCCGACGCCGGGACGGAAGCCACCGCCCCACCCACCGCCTCCCCAGCCTCCCCAGAGCGGGTCCTTGGTCTGTCCGAGATCCTCTTCGTCTTCGTTCACGTTCGTCTCGCCCGGTCCCGCGTCCTTGCGGAGCGCCTCTTCCGTCGTCGTCACACCCTCTTGCTCGCCGGCCGCGCGGGTCTCGCTGGGCGCGCCCGGGTCCGACGGGTTCGAGCTGTCCTCATCCATCGGCGCTCCTCCGCACCCCCACGCCGCCGCGGCGGTTCCGAGCGCAACCGTGATCAGAAATGCACTTCTCATGACTGTCCTCTCCATCCACCGAACGGCGAGCAGAGAAACGAGCCCCCCTGGGCTGTTGCCTGTGTCGCTATCGTTCGTTCGCACGACGCCTGTCGCACACGCCGTGCCGATGGATCCCAGCAGCTCCTCGCGGGTCTTGCGGTTGGCGGTGTCGAGGGCCAGCAGATCCAGCATGGTCGCGCCCTCGCTGCGATGGCTGGGCCTCGGGTTGAGCGCGGCGGTGCTCGTCGTCGGCACCCACTTCGTCTGGCCCGCGCGAGCAGGAGCGGGAGGCGACTCTGCATCGACCACCGTGACGTATGGCTGGCTGAAGCGGCCCAACGTCAGCGTCGATCTCTACGCGCCCTCGGGTTCGACCAGGCGCGCGCCGCTCGTCGTTCTCCTGCAGGGCAACGAGCCCTCGCAGCCCGACGAGCGCCTCGCGTTCGCGGCGAGCATCGGCGAATCGCTGCAGCGAAAGGGGATCACCACCGCCGCAGTCTCGTTCGACATCCACGACGGCTACACGCTGCGCATGTGCGCGTCGGAGGTCGCCGGAGTCGTGCGCGAGGCTACGGGCGCACGCGACGCGACACGCCTGGTCTTGATGGGACGCGGGCTCGGCGCGTGGATGGCCTCGATGCTCGCGCTAGATCGACGGCTCCTCCAGGGCGCCGGCATGGATCCCGGGCGCGTCGACGGCGTCGTCGCCATTCGCGGCACCTACGATCTCGGCAAAGCGGCCCTCGCGGGGCATCCGGACGCAGCGTTCCTTCGCGCCTCGGTCGAGGATCGCAAGGAGTCGTCGCCCATCAACTTCGTGCGCGCCGACGCGCCGCCGTTCCTGATCCTGTCCGGTGGTCAGGACGAGGACAGCTGGGCACGCATCGCGCGGCCGTTCGCGCGCGCGCTCCGGAACGCGGGCGCGCGCGACGTCGACGACTTCGTCGTCCCCGAGCGCGACGCGCACAGCATCGTGCACTGGGCTGGAAGAGGAAACGACCTCGGCGATCTGGTGTTCGACTTCGTCGCGTCCGGCCCCCGAGAGCTCCCCATCGACAACCCCTTCGGCGTGCGCCGCCGCTGGGGCGTTCGGCCGCCGCTCGATCTATCGGAGTTCCGCAAGGACCCCTCGGCCATCAGCACTTACCCGGCCGACGACCAGCTTCGCCAGACGCTGATGGTCCTCTTCGGCACGATGCCGTACGAGCTCTATCCCCTGCCGGGCAAGACGTACCAGGCCATCGACTTGCTCGACTACCTGGCGCGGCGACCGGAGTCCGAGGTCGGCAAGGGAAACTGGCTGGTCGTCTCGAACATGCGCGGCGAGTCGCAGTACTTCACGCGCGAGGTGCTCGAGAAGACGCGGCCGGTCATCGTGGTGGGGCTCGACGACGAAGACAACCTCTATCGCGTCTTCGACTTCTACCGCTTGAACCGCGCCTATTCGTGGATCGAGGGCGAGGAGCCGATGCCCATGATGATCCGGCCGCTCGGCGCGTTCCTGCACTTCCCGACGCCGCCTCCCGATGACGTGCGCAACGCCACCTTCGCGCCGTTCGGGCTCGACGCGACGAGCTTTCACTGGGTAGAGCAAGACCCGCTCGCGCCGGTGCGCGCGCTCACGGGCGGACTGCGCGAGGCGATGATCGGCACGCAGGGCTGCCTCAAGTGCCACGCGTTCCGTGGCGCCGGTGCGCGGGCGCACCATTCGCTGGCCGAGTCGGGCAAACCCTACGGCGCGTACGCGCTGCCGCTCGAGGAGTACCCGACGGACGTGCTTCGCCGCTTCTTGTTCGAACAGGACAAGGTGGCCGAGAGCTTCGGCGTCGTGCCGCTCCCGGTCGATCAGGGCGTCGCCCGCCAGCTCTTCGACGTGGTCGAACGCCAGAGGATCTCGAAGAAGAACTAGGGTTCTATCTGGTCGAAGAGCGCCGCCGCCCACTGCTCGTGCGAGCTCGCGGAGGGGTGTAGGCCGTCGCTCGCGAGCATCTTCGTCTCCGCCTCTTGGTGCATGAGCGGATAGAGGTCCACGTACCGCGCTCCGGCGGCTCGAGCCTCGTCGCGCAAGATGCCGTTGAAGGCGACGATGTCTGCGCCGATCTGCGCTGGATCCCCGAATGAAGTGGCGGCCGGAGAGAGTGACCAGTCGGGCTGCGGGAGCGCCACGATCCGATTCGGGGTGACGCCGGCGTCGATGATCGCTCGGAAGAGCACCCGCACGTTGGACCGGTAGACGTCGGCGCTCCAGCCGTGGACGCGGTCGTTGGCGCCCACCGCGAGCGTCACCAGGGTCGGCCGGAACGGCGCCACCTGCGGGATCTCCTGCTCCAGCACGTCCTCGGTGGTGTAGCCGTTCACCGCGACGTTCTTCAGCGTCACGATGCGTCCGTGCGCTCGCCAGAGCGACGCGAGGCGCGATGGGAACGCGGCCGACGGCGGGTTCCCGGTCCCCGCGGTGAACGAGTCGCCGAGCGCGAGATAGCGGATCTCGTCCAGCCCGAGCGCGGCGTCCGACGCGTTCGCCTTGCGCCCACAGCCCCCGAGCGCAGGCGCGGCGACCGCAAGCGCGACCAGGAACCAGCGTCGGGTGAACACGCTCCAGTATGGAGCAACGCTCGTGCCTGTCAGGGCCACCTCGGAATCTCAGGCCGGGAGCGTCACCTGCAGGAGCTCGAGCCCCTTCGCACAGTCCTCGACCGCATAGGGCAGGTCCGGCGGGATCACGAAGGCGTCCCCTTCTCCGATCCTCTCGCCGGGCCCATCTTCGCGGCGAAGAGTCGCCTCCCCTCGAAGCACGTACGCGAAGAGGATCTGCGCGTCGTGCGAGCGTGCGCGAGCTTGTCCGGGGCGAGCCTCGCGAGCGCGCAAGACCCAAGCTCCGGCCGCGCCCTTCGTGGCGGATGCGATGCCGAGGTCGCGGGCCTCGAACCCATCCACCCGCCACGGCGCCCACGTCGCGATTGCAGCTTCGTGTCGAACGAAGCGCTGATCTCCGAACTCGCGGTCGGGTCTCACCGCGGAAGTCGGGAGCGCGCGGTCGTGATCGGCGAACGTCTCGTGGTCGGCGGGCGACCCCACCTCGATGACCTCCAGGCCGGGCGAGCACTCCAGCACGCGATGGCGGATCTCCGGCGGCTGCAGCGCGCAGTCACCCGCCGAGAGAACGAAGGGCGGGCCCTGATCCTCGTAGACGACGCGCACCCAGCCCCTGGCGCAGTAGATCATCTGGAAGGCCACGCGGTGGAAGTGCACGTAGTCCGGCACCGGACCGCCGCCCGGGATCTGGATGTGCGACGCGATGAAGCCGCCGCCCTGTCGACCGGGAACGAGATCGCGATACCGCATGCCCGCTCGACCCTCGACCCACCGCGCGCCGCCGCCAATGCGGCTCAGGACGAAAGATCGTTGCAGGGGAGGTCGGTTCACCGGCGGATTCGCAGGCGCGAGCTGGATGCGCGTGCCGTTCGGCGCGGTCAGCTCGGTTGCTCCGCCGGCGACGGCAGCGGGATCGGTGCACAGCAAGCGGAGCAAGCCCGGGGCGGCATCGAGGCCACGCTGCAGCCGGATGCAGAGGCCGTGTCCCGAGAGGACCGCAACGGACGGATCGTCGGCCGGGAAGACGGCGTCGACGCGAAATCCCAGACCGGTGAAGAAGGCGAGCGTGGCGTGGAGATCGGTGCAGGGCAGCACGACCTGCGCTGCCCTCACGTTGGCCGCACCGTCTCTGTCCATGAGGTGATGCCTACGACCGTTCGCCCGGCAGATCCAGCCGTCCTGACTACTGGCAGACGCCGCCGCTGCAGTTGTTCGACTTGCAATCCCAGAACGCCGTGCACGGGCTCCCTTTCGCGGGGCTCTGGCAGCATCCGCTCGTGCAGTGGTTTCCCTGACCGCACTCGTTGTCGTACGTGCACGGGTTGCCGACGTCGCTCGGGTAGCAGCTGCCCCCCGTGCAGTGCTCGCCGCCGATGCACGTTCCTCCGGTGCCGCACGCGAGGTTCCCCGGGAACAGACCGCCGCACGAGTTCCTCACCGGGGTCGGAGGTTGGACGTTGCTGGTGCCGCTGCTGGTGGTGGTGCTGGTGCTGGTGGTCCCGCCTCCGTCGACGGTGATGCAGACCGAGTCGTACGCCGGATTGCGCGTGCAGCCCGACGGGGCGGCGGATCCCGAGCATTGCGAGAGCGCGGCGTCGGTCAGGCACGCGTAGTAGGCGCCGGCCATGCAGCAGTACTGGCTGGAGCTCGAGCTCGGAGAAGTCGTCGAGTCGTCTCCCGCGCCCGCGTGGGCACCTCCGTCGGACAGGCGCGATGCGTCGTGCCCCGCGTCGCCCGCGCGTGCGTCCCCCTTGCGTTCCAGATCGCTGCCGTCGTCTCCACCGCCGCTCTCCACGGGGCCACCGTCGTCCGTCGTGGAGGGGGAGCTGGACGGGGCCGGCGAGCCTCCGCACGCGTACGCGTAAGCGAGCGCCAGTGCAACGTACCCGCCTGCCTTTCGCGCCTTCACGTCCTTGCCCCCGGACGGGCTCGAAGCAAGACCCGGCCCGTTCGACCTCTGCGGTCGCGTATCCGCGGGAATGCCGCTGCCCGCCAGCGTGCTACGCCGGGGCACGCATGAGTCCCCTCCGCGTCGCGTGGCGCATTCTGATCATCGCCGCGATCGTCTGGCTAAGCACCGCTCGCTACGTCGTGGGGCGCATTGGCACACTCTTCGTCAGGGGCAAGGACGAACGGCGCGCCGCAGTCGCGCGCCTTCGCGGACGCATCCTTCGCGACAGCATGGAGCGTCTCGGGGCTACGTTCATCAAGCTCGGACAGGTGATGAGCACGCGGCCGGACCTCTTCGAGCCCGAGCTGATCGACGAGCTCCGCGTCCTGCAAGACCAGCTTCCGCCGTTCTCCGCGGACGACGCCCGGCGCATCGTGGAGCAGGATCTCGGCGGGCCCGTCGAGAAGCGCTTTGCAGCCTTCGACGCGCCGATCGCCGCCGGCAGCGTGGCGCAGGTGCATCGCGCCGAGCTGCACGACGGCACCGAGGTGGCCGTGAAGATCCTGCGGCCCGACGTGCACGCCCAGGTCGAGCGCGACGCGGCCATCCTGCTCGGGTGGGCGCGCCTGCTCGAGCTCCTGCCGAGCGTGCGCGCATCGGCTCCGCGCGAGCACCTGGCGCACTTCGTCCGCGGCATCGTCGAGCAGACCGACCTGCGCCAGGAGGCCGCCAACTACGCCACCTTCCGGAAAAACTTCGCGTCCTTCGAGGGCGTGCGCTTCCCGCGGGTCTACGAGGACCTGAGCGGCCCGCAGGTGCTCACCATGGAGTACGTGCGCGGGCGCAAGGTGGACGCGCTCGGCCCCGGCAACCACGGCGTCGTCGTGGACCGGCTGCGTAACGCCCTGCTCAAGATGCTCTTCGAGGACGGCTTCGTGCACGCCGACATGCACCCGGGGAACTTCGTCGTCACCGACGCTCGCGAGATCGCCATCTTCGACGTGGGGCTGGTCAAGGGACTGACCGACGAGATGCTCGTGCAGTACATCGACTGGAACCGGTGCCTGGTCATGGGCACGACCGACGACTACGTGCGGCACGTTCGCACGTACTACGTGCGCGATCGCGACGACGTGAAGTGGGACGAGCTCACGCGCGACGTGGACGACTTCGCCAAGTCGTTCCGCGGCAAGACGGCGGCCGAGATAGAGGCCAAGGACCTCATCAACCAGGCGCTGGCCATCGGGCGCAAGTACGGCCTGCGGCCGGTGACCGAGATGACCCTCATCCTGGTCGCCGTCATCACGTGCGAGGGGGTCGGCAAGCAGCTCGACCCCACCTCCGACTCGTTCGCGAAGATCGCCGAGTACCTGACGCCGATCCTCGCTCGCCGCGGGATGCTCACGGCCTAGAGCGTCAGCAGGAACGCCTCGAGGTTGGCCTTGTCGGTCGCGGAGAGCTGCGCGCCGAAGTAGTGCCCGCCGTTCTCCACGTAGTCGCTGCAGAGCGACTGCCCCGTCGCGGGGTTCACGTTGGCAAAGGCGCCGACCGGCGTGCCCGCGGGGAGCGTCTGGGCCTGGCCGCCGACGCTGATGGTGATCGCGACGGTCGTCGTCAGCACCGAGCCCGCCTCGTTGCGCGTGGACGGGTTCAGCAGCTGGTTGTACGCGGCCTCGAACGCGGCCACGCGTCCAGCCACGCTCGGGTCGGCCGAGGACGGTCCGAGGCGGTTGTTGTGGAAGAAGGGCGCCGTGGCCCAGATGCCGTAGAGCGGGACGTCGCGGTAGTAACCCGGACCGCGCGCCTTGAGCTCGTCCGAGCTGAAGGCGGCCCAGATCTGCCCCGTCTCCCAGTTGGTCGTCTTGGAGCGGCACGCGTTGGTCCCGACATCGCCGGCAGGCTCGCCCTCCGGGTTGAAGCCGCTCGCAACGTGAACCAGATCGTCGGAGTAGACGTTGTGAGAGGACGTCAGCGACTGCCCGTTCGAGTGACAGGAGGCGCAGTTGGCCTGGAAGACGGCCTCGCCGGCCGCCGCCGCCCTCTGGTTGATGTACTTGGATCCGCCCGGCGTGTTCGCCAGCGAAGGCGGAGGGGTCAGGAGCGCGTCGTTGATGAACGCGCACATGTCGGGCACGTCCTTCTGCTCCGCCACGAAATCGGGACATGCCGCGGCGCAGGCGGTGAGATCGATCGGCGTCTGCCCCCCGCCGGGACCGTTGGTGAGATGGGGCAACATGCACTGCTGGGCGCACATGCCGATGTTGAAGTAGACGCGGGTCGCGGCGAGCTGACAGCCCACGTCGTCTTCGCCTCCCTGGCCCGCGCGGTGCGCCTGACCGTTCGTGACGCCGTTCGAATTCAGCAGGACGCCGTTCTGGTGGACGCTGAAGTACGGCCGATCCGGGAAGTCGAAGAACTGCGTGATGATGCCCGGGTTGTTGATGCCGTCACTCTCGATGGCCGTCGTGTCGACCGTTCCGGCCGCCCACGTGTTGAACACCTGCCAGCGCGGGTCGGTCTGCGGCAGGTTCGCCCCGAAGATCTTGCCGATCTGGATGTACTGGTTGCCCGTCGTGAGCGAGATGTTGAGCCAGCTCGGGTTGTTGGGATCCGCCGGCGGGTTCTGCGCGTTCAGACCTGCGTGACAGCCCGCGCACGCCACGCCGACGAGGATCGGCGAGTTGGTCGTGCTCGGTGGCTGGCTCGGGTTGAACAGCGGATTCGGGTACTGGCGCACGCCGACGACACCCGTGGGCGCGCCCTCGACCGCCGCGTCCGGATCGCTCGAGCTGACGTCGGGCGGACACACATCGAGCCCGCCGGAGGGGTTGGCCTTGCAGTTCGGATCGTTGACGACGCCCCACACGGAGAAGCGCTGCGAGCGCGGCGTGAGGAGCACCTGGTTCAATCCGACGGTCAGGTCGAGCGCCTGCGGCAGGAGAAGCGTGAAGAACTGCTCTCCGCCGAACGTCGCCTTCAGCCACAGGTTCGCCCCGTGCGCGAGCTGCGCGGGGGTCGGCTGCGTCGAAGAAGGAGACGGCTTGGTGACCGCCTGCTGCGACGAGGCCGCGTCGTCGCCTGCGGTGCTCGATCCACATGCCGCTCCCCCCACGCTCGCGGCCAGGGCCATCGCCGCAAAGATCGTGATCCGAGAATGCTGTGTGCGAGCTGGTTTCATGCCAGCTCACTGCAGCAAGACCGCGGCCAATCTGAAACTTGGGACCCCATTGTCATGGCGCGTCCGAGCCGGTCGCACATCCGATCGGTCATTTCTCTCGACGATTTCAGATCACGACATGGCGCTGGAGTCGCGGACGTGTAGGCCTTCCGAGTCCACAGGAGCAGAACCATTGAGGACCCGACGGGTGGGTCGGCTGCGATCCAGTCGCGACGATCGGGTGGGCTACGCTCCGATCCTCGATGATCGACAAGCAGGCTCTCCGCGACGAGCTGGCGCGCATGATCGCCGCCGATCTCGACACACGCGAGCGCGCACATCGCGCGGCTCGGGAAGGTGCGACGCACGAGGAGGCGCGCCCCGAGAACGACAAGGACACGCGCGCGCTCGAGCAGTCGTACCTGGCGCGCGGAGAGGCGGTGCGCGTCGAGCAGCTCCGCACGGCGCTCGCCGACGTGCAGGCGACGCCGCTGCGCGCCTTTCGCGAGGGGGAGCGCGCCGCGCTCGGGGCGGTGATCACGCTGGAAGAGGACGGCGAGGAGCTGGTGATCTGGCTCGCCCCCCAAGGCGGAGGGAGCCGCCTCGCGGACGGACGAGTTCAGGTCGTGACGCCGCCTTCGCCCCTCGGACGCGCGCTCCTGGGGAAGGTCGCGGGCGACGACGTCACCGTCGCCGTCGCGGGGCGCACGCGTGAGCTGTCGATCCTGCGGGTGGAGTGACGGAGAAGGCGAACGACGAGATCCTCTCGACCGTCGCCGCCGCCCGGTACTGCGGCTTCAAGTCGATCTCGGACCTCCGGCAGGCGGCACGACGCGGCGACGTGCGGCCGTGGACGTCGTCGGCACTGAAGTTCTTCTGGCGGCGCTCGGATCTGGAGAGGTTTCGCCAGGCGAGGCTGCACTCGTCGTCGCAGAGCGCCTGCCCGAGCTTCGAGCCCACGTGCACGGACCACTTCCACGCGGGCTCGTAGGTGGCCCGGCCGATCGTCATGCCCCCGACCTGGACGATCTCGAAGCGTCCCTTCTCGAAGACGCGCGTCTCGTCGGGCGCCTCGAACCGCTTGAGCACGACGTCGAGATTCTCGTGCGTGACGCTCATCCTCCTCGCGGTATCACGTCCCGGTCCGCTCGGCATCGCGTAAGCTCGGCCCCATGCGCGCGGGGCACGTCGTCCTCCGGCGACTCGAGGCGCAGCGGATCTCCTCCACCGCCTTCACGCGCGCCGACGAGGCGGTCGCGTGGCTGGGCGCGGTGCAGGCCCAGGACTATCTCGGAGCGCTCTGGGCGGTCGGCCTCCGCCTGGTCGACGCCACCGAGCGCGACGTCGAGCGCGCCCTGGCGGAGCGTCGGATCGTGCGCACGTGGCCGATGCGCGGGACGCTCCACTTCGTGGCCGCCGCCGACGCCCGCTGGATGACAGAGCTTCTCGCGGCGAGGCCGGTGGCCACTGCCGCGAGCCGGCTGCGCTCGTATGGCATCGACGCGGCCGTCCTCTCGCGGGCGCGCCGTGTGCTCGACCGACACCTGGAGGGCGGCCGGCGACTGACGCGACCGGCGGCGTACCGCGTCCTGGAGAAGGCGGGCATCGCCGCCGCGGGTCAGCGTGGACTTCACGTCCTCTGGCGACTCGCGCAGGACTGCTTCGTCTGCTTCGGCCCGCGCGACGGCAAGCAGCAGACGTTCGTCCTCTTCGACGAATGGCTGCCGAAGGCGAAGGCCCTTCCGCGCGAGGAGGCGCTCGCCGCGCTCGCCTGCAGGTACTTCGTCAGTCATGGGCCGGCGACGCTTCGGGACTTCGCGTGGTGGTCGGGGCTGACCCTCAGCGACGCTCGCGGCGCGATTCTGCTCGCGGGCGACCGGATCCGCGAGGAGCTCCTCGATGGCACCACGTACTGGTCCGCGAGCGACGACTCGGGTCGAACCGAGGCGCCGCGCGGCACGCACCTCCTGCCGGCGTTCGACGAGCTCCTGGTCGGCTACACCGATCGAAGCGCCTCCATCGACGGACCGACCTCCCGGCGGGTGCGCGGCGGCGGCATTGCCGACCCGGTCGTCGTCCGCGACGGGCGGGTCGTCGCGACCTGGGGACGTCGAGCCGGGAGGCGCGAAGTCGCCTGCTCCGTCACGCCCCTCGTGAGGCTGGACGGCGCGGCCGCGAAAGGCCTGACACGCGCCCTGAAGCGCTACGCGCGCTTTCTCGGGCTCGACCTGGTCACCCGTGGCGTCATACCCTCTGTCTGAGGAATGCTCTCCGACAAGGCCCGAGATGCGCTCGCCACGCTGACCATGGCGATCGACACGCTGCCGGAGCTCGAGGAGGCCCTCGGCGTCCGGTGGCGCGGCGGCATGCGGGAGGGAGGTCATTTCCACCCGGCCGTCGAGATCACCCCGGAGCAGCGTGCGGCGGCCGACGTCCTCGCCGTGGAGCTGCCGGGCGAGACGCGATCGGAAGCGGGCGTCGAGAGGCTCGCCGAGCTGCTGGCTCGACCCGAGGGTCGCATCGTGCTCGCGTGGTGCCGCGCGAGCGCGTGGCGGCGTGATACCCGCCTCGCGCCGCTGCTCGGTCGAGCCGCCGCGGCGGGCATGGCGGATCTCATCATGCCGGTGGCCCGCGATCGCGTGGTCGAGGGCCCCATGCTCGACGCCCTCTCGTGCGCTCCCCTCCTCGGCGACGGCTCGGGCCTCTCGCTGCTCGACTGGGCCGAAGCGCGCGCGCGGCTGGAGATCCTCGTGTGGGAAGCCGGCTCGAGCGCGCGCGAGGTGCCGTTCCTCGGTCCCTGGCTGTGGGGATCGCGCTCCGTCTTCGACACGATGATCGCCGAGCCTGCGCACGGCGCGCTGCGGGGGCGCGTGCTGGCCGCACGGTGCCTGGAGGTGAGCATCGGCGGGATGCCGACGACGGCCGACCAGGAGCTCTTCGGCCGCACCTTGCAGATCCTCCAGCCGCTGCTGCTGCACCCCGAGCCCCTCGTCTGGGTGCACGCCGCACGCGCCCTGGGCCGGCTGGCGGGCGTCATGGAGCAGATGGAGGGCACGATCCTCGACTGGGCCCTCGGCGAGTCGCGCGTGCTCAGACAGCGTGCGACCACGGCGCTCGCCTCGCTTCCCGGCGAGCGCCTGAAGTTCCTCTCGAGCCAGATCGTCGCGATCATCGACTCGCGCGGACCGGACGCGCCGTGGGTCCTCGCCTCCGTCGCCGCCGCGACGCCGTACCTCTTCCACGAGCATCGTGAGCTCTGGGGGCGGCTCGCCCGTCGCGTGCTCGCCGGCGAGGGCGGCGCGATCGCAGCGCGAGCCCTGGCGCGCGGCCTCGCGACGCTGTGGCGGCGCGGCGATCAGGACCCGGACATCGAACGCCCGCTGCGCACGGTCCGAGAGATGGCGCGCGCCGCACACCCGGACTCCATCGACGAGGCGCGCCGGTGGATCGAGGTCACGGCCGTGACCGACCCCGTCGACGGCGCCGAGCGCGATCCGCTCGACATCGAGCTGGGCGTCGAGAACCTCCTGCGCATGGCGGCGCAGTTCGACGACGAGGAGGCCGACGCGCGCGCCGCCCGCTTCGCGGGCTCGCTGGCGACCACCTTCGAGGAGGCGCGGCGCATCGCGACCCGCGAGGGCAGACTGCGGCAGCGCGCGGCATCGATGAACGCGCTCGAAGGCTGCGCGCGCACCTTCGCGCTGCGCTTGTGGTGGCCGCTGCTCGCGACGCACCCGGCCGGAGACCCGATCGACGAGCCGGATCTCTCGGAGGCGTGGAAGCTCGTGTCCAGCGCGCCCGCGCAGATCCTCGATCTCGTGCGGGAGAGGCGGCAGAAGGAGGGCGCCGACCCGCTGGCCGACGTGCCCCTCGAGGTGCTCGCGATCCGCCTCGGCGGCTACGCGCTCGATGCGTGCGGCGAAGATTCGGTCCTCGGGCCGGGTCGAGGGCCCACGGCGCACGAGACGTGTCTCTGGCTGCGCAAGCTCGACGGCCTCGCGGACGGATCGCGAGAGCTTCCGCCGGAGCTCAAGAGCGCGCTCAGCATGCTCTTCTGGCGCCTGGTCGACACGACGCGCGGGACGGCGCTCGGCGAAGTGGACGACGTGCAGTGGCTGGGGCCCTTCGCCGCCTGGTGGGGCCTGGTCATCGATCAACCCGCGATGCTCCTGCAGCTCGCGACGGCCCTGCCCATGATGGCCGAGGGCGCCCTCGCGCAGTGCTGCGCGCAGGCCGACGCGCTCCGCACGGCGGTGTCGCTCGGCATGCCCGACGGCGACTGGAGCGCGATGGCGGCCGATGCCCTCGCGGAGCTGCACGCGGGCGAGACCGAGCTGGCGCACGCGCTCTCGACCCTCGCGTCTTCGCTCGCGGCCTTCTCCACGGCGTCCGGGCCCAACCCGAAGCTGGAGGACATGTGCCTCAACCTCGTGCTCGCCGGGGAGCGTCTGCAGGGTGCGCTCGCCGACCCGGTGAAGGCGCTTCGTCCGGCGACCGCGCAGAACGCGGAGGCGGACGATTCGGCCACCCTCTCGGCCATCGTGAACGCGCCGCGCGTGGCGGCCCTCGTCGCGCGCGCCATACGGGCACGCGAGCCATCGCTCCTCGACGTGTGGTTCGCATCGCTCGGGCCGGTCGCCTCGGCGCTCCTCGAGGCGGCCGTGGAGAGCGCCATCGGCCGGACACCGCCCCCGCCGCCGCAGCCGAAGAGGAAGGAGCCCAAGGTCATCGAGGGCTACGAGCTCGTGAAGCCGCTGGGGGAGGGAGGCGTCGGCTCGGTGTGGCTCGTGCGCAAGCCGGGAGCGGACCGGCTCTTCGTGCTCAAGATCCCGAAGGCCGAGGCGCTCGCGCAGGCGAACGAGACGGAGCGCGAGGGGATCCTCGCGTCGTTCGTGGAGGAAGCGAAGGCGCTGGCGGGCCTGTATCACCCGAACGTCGCGAACATCATCGACCGCGGCGTCGCCTCCGGCGTGCCGTTCCTGGTGCTCGCATACCTCATCGGCGCCGACTTGAAGCAGTACTCGACGGCCCGCCTCATGTCGCTCTTCGAGCTGCGGCAGGTGGTCCTCGAGTCGTGCGCAGGGCTCGCCGCGCTGCACGGGGCGGGCCTCGTGCACAGGGACATCAAGCCGGCGAACATCTGGCTGCGTCTGCCGCTGCCCCACGGCGAGAGGTTCGACCCGGACAAGCACCGCGACCCGGCGCGCACGCAGCCGCTCGCATCGGTCGTCATCGACTTCGGGATGGTCCGCTCGATCCGCGTCGCGGCCGACGCGGCCGGGCGCTTCGTGGCGGGGACGGCCGGCTACATCGCGCCCGAGCAGGTGCTCGACCCGGTGGAGCTCGACCCGCGGTCGGACGTGTACTCGCTCGCGGCGACCATCTACAACGTGACGACGGGGCGCGCGTTCTTCGACGACATCGAGAACCAGCGCGACAAGATCCTCGCGCACATGCGGCGCGATCCACTCGAGGAGGCCGAGCGGCTCCAGCCGTTCCCCGCGGCGATCGCCAAGCTGCTGCGCGCCGCGACGCTGAAGGACCCACGGGATCGCCCCCAGCCCCTCGAGTTCGGGCGCGAGTTCGCCGCGAGCGTGTAGCGGGCGGTGCCACGTGGCGGGACACCTCGACGCTCGGTCGAGGATCGTCGAACCGCCGGAAATGCGGTGACTGCGGCGAAGCGGCGCCGGTACGCGCGTTGCTGAAGGGATCGGCCGAGGAGGCTTGACCCCATGAAAACCGGTCCGTGTTCGTGGGCGCTCCACGCGCTCGCTCTTTGTCCTGCCCTCGCTTACCTCACCGATTCACCATCTGCAGCGGCCGCGACCCAGACGTGCAGCGGCTACTCCAGCTGCGTCAGTCATCTGCAGAGCACCCACGCGTCCACGTGCGCGGAAGCGCGGCGAGAGGACAAGAACGCCAGTTGCCCGCCCTTGACGTCGCAGTACATCGCGCAAGTCTGCGGCCCCGCGCCCAATTGCGCGCCCGTCTCGGGCACGGTGACACCGAAGTTCATCGTGACCAACGTCGTGTACGCGCCGCCCGGAAGCGCCAACAAGGGCGGTGGCAGCAACGTGGACTACGGCTCGAGCAGCACCACCGGCGTCACGACCTCGGTCGGTAGCTCCTTCAAGAGCGACTACGGCATCTCGGCGTCGTTGTCGCTCAGCGATCCGGTCGCCCTGGGCATCTCTCTGGCCAGCGAGCAGTTCACGGTGAGCACCTCCACCTCGTCCACGTCGGGCTCCCAGAGCAGCCTCGATGTGAAGAAGGCCACCGGCTACGACCTCAAGGTTCCCGGGCCCGCGACCGACGGCGTCGATCACGACTACGACGAGATCTGGGTGCTGTTGAATCCGGTGGTCGGCATCGTGGCCACCGGGAACACTGGACACTGGGTCGTCGGGATGAACAGCCGCACGGTGCCTCAGTACGCGAAGGTCGCCTGGTTGAAGAACCCCTCGAGCATGCCGGCCAACGTCGCCCAGGCCTTCGCAAACGCCGGATGCACGACGGCGGACTACGCGACGATGCTGGCGCGCGACCCGTTCGCCGACGTCCGCCGCGTGACGCCGCCCACGATCAACTCGGAGCCGGCGGCACCCGATCCGACGAGATTCACCCTGCTCGACGAGATCCCCTACGAACCCGAC
Organism: Polyangiaceae bacterium; assembly: GCA_035499695.1. Classification (GTDB taxonomy): domain Bacteria; phylum Myxococcota_A; class Polyangia; order Polyangiales; family Polyangiaceae; genus Palsa-1150. The sequence goes on along the minus strand of DATJYG010000887.1, from coordinate 19,181 downwards.
GCGACCGGTCCGACGCAGCAGTACAGCCTCAAGAACGACACCACCGCCACGCAGCAGACCACGAACAACGATTCGTACACGGTCGGGATGTCCTTCAGTGCGTCCGCGGGGCTCGCGGACTGGATCAAGTTGAGCCTCACCGCGACCTCGTCGTGGACGTGGACCGATACGTCGAGCTCGTCGAACAGCCAGGACCAGACGCAATCGGCCAGCGCCACCATCGCGAGCCCCTCGCCCGCATACGGCGGGACCGTGGACATGCAGATCTACTGGGACGGCGTCTACGGCACCTTCCTCTTCGTGCCGTACAACGCGAGTAACCCGATCCTGACGGGGGTGGTCGAGGCGATGAACCGGCCGGTGCCGGGAGCCGACGTCGTGATCACCGTCGGAAACCACCGCGTTCACGCGTACGCCGACCGGCACGGCGTGTACCGGGTCTCGGGCCTTCCTGCGGGCTCCGCTCAGATCACCTATGGCGGCAACACCCAGACCGCGACGGTGGGCCGGGGGACGGTGAAGGTGAACTTCGGGGCGACGGCGCCCTCGGCGAAGTAGCGCAATCGGTCGCGGCGTCAGCGAGAGCCGAACCGCTCTGCGAGCGCCGCGACCTCCGCCTGCGGTTCGACGCTCGAGGGCGGGCAGATCGGCGGACACGAGGCCAGCGATAGCGAAGAGTTACTCACAGCTACCGCGGCGCCCGCGCCGTCGAACCGGGCCCGAACGCCTCGGATCGATGCGCATTAATTATCACGCTTCCGCGCCGAAAGGGGCAGCTTCCGCCGCGCGCGGGAATTCGGTCTTCTCGCGTCGAATGCACCTCGACGCGAGACCGCGCGCGGCACGCCGCCGACCTCCATCGCTCATCGACGTCGTCCTCGATCCGGCGCAGCGCGCCGCCGTGTCGCGACCACCGGGCGATGCCCTCCTCGTCCTGGGCGAAGCCGGACACGGCAAGACCACGACGGCGCTCCACCGGCTCGCTCATCTCTGGGCTCGCTCGGGCGCGCCGCTGCGCGCCGCAGTCGTCGTTCCCACCGAAGGACTCGCGCGGCTGATCCAGCCGCTCTTGCGTCGGCTCGGTGTGGACGTCGCGGTCCAGACCTACGATGCGTTCGCCGCCGCGCAGGCACGCCGGACCTTCCGGAGACTGCCGAGGGAGAGCGACGCCACGCCTCCGAGCGTCATGCGCGTGAAGAGGCATCCGGCGCTTCGACTCGCGCTGGCGCAGCTCGCCGAGAGAGGGCCTGGCCGCATCGACGACGACCGGGACGCGCCTGCCCGCATCGAGCGAGCCAACGTGACCCGTGGCGACCTGCAGCACCTGTTCGGCGACCGCCTCCTGCTCGACCGGGTGGCGAACGCGGGACGCATCGACGAGCGCGCGGTGCTCGACACGCTGGATCGAACGCGGGTCCAGTTCAGCCCGACCACGGAAGAGGAGTGGGCGCACGTCATCGATCGCGAGCGCCTCGTGGCCGTGGACCGTCGCGCGATCGACGAGGGGACGACGACCGGATACGCGAAGACGGTCGACGTCGAGGACTACGCGGTCCTCTTCGAGCTCGACGCCCTGCGCGCGAACCGGGCGGGTCGACCGCCCACGTTGCAGCCGAGGTACGACGTCCTCGTCATCGACGAAGCCCAGGAGCTCGCGCCGCTGGAGCTCGCCCTTCTCGGCCGCACCCTCGAGCCGGGCGGGAGTCTGATCGTGGCGGGAGATGCGCAGCAGCACACCGACGAGACCTCGACGTTCTCGGGCTGGTCCGAGGTGATGCGCGAGCTCGGTCGCCCGGAGCACGACATGGTCTCCCTCGACATCGGGTACCGCTGCTCGCCCCAGGTGGTCGCGGTCGCCAAGCACGTCGCGGCGGAAGGGTTGGACGCCCTTCCGCCGGGAATGAAGGTGCACGACTTCGACGGCGAGCCAGCCCTCGCCGACTGGCTGGCCGCTGGCCTACGGGATCTGCACCGCCGCGACCGGGGCGCTTCCGTCGCGGTCTTGGTCCGCTCGCCGCTGCCGGCGCGCCGGATCACCTCGATGCTTCAATCGCGTGAATGCCCCGCGCGCCTCGTCTTCGACGGCCGCTTCCTTCCACGCGGCGTGCAGGTCACTACGATCTCCGAGGTGAAGGGCCTCGAGTTCGACTTCGTCGTCGTCGCCGACGCCAGCGCCGGCGCGTACCCTGCCGACGAAGCATCGCGACGCGCACTGTACGTGGCGGTCACGCGAGCGCGCCATCAAGTCGTGCTCGCACACACGCCACGGGAAGCGTGAAGCGGAACGTCGTCTCGCCGGCGGGGGAGCTCTCGACGGTGATGCGACCACCATGCGCCTCGACGAGCGAGCGCGTGATGTAGAGCCCGAGACCCACGCCCGGAACGCGCTGCAGCTTCGCCGAATCGGTGCGCTGGAATCGCTGGAAGAGGTTCGTGATCTCCTCGGGCGTCATGGCTCGGCCCTCGTTGGTCACCGACACGGCGATCTCGCCCCCTTCCCTCGCGACGTCCATCACGATCGGAGTCCCCGCCTTGCCGTACTTCACGGCGTTCGTCAGCAGATTCTCCAGGACCTGCGTGATGCGGTCGGCGTCGGCGTAGACCTCCGGCACGTCTCGAGGAGCGCGAACGTCGAAGGAGCGGTCGGTCGCCTCGAGCCGCGCGCGCTCTGCGGCGGCGTGGACGAGCGCGGTCACGTCGAGTGACTGCCGTGCGAGCTCCAGCCGGCTGGCCTCGAGTCGAGAAAGGTCCATCAGGTCGCCGACCATGCGGTTCAGGCGCGTGGCCGCGGCGCGGATGCGTTCGACGTACTTGAGGAGGTTCGCATCGCCCGTCGCACGCGCGAGCACCTGGGTGCAGAGCAGGATCGACCCGAGCGGCTGCCGCAGATCGTGGGCGACCACCGAGTTCCATTCCGCACGAAGACGTTCGAGCTCCTTGGTCGTCGCGATGTCCTGGAACGCGATCACCGCGCCGAGCACGGCACCGTCTGGACCCACGATCGGCGCCGCCGTCGCGATGACGGGCGTCGAGCCACCTCTCGTGTCGCACAAGAGGAGCTCCGCGGCGTGCGTCGCTTCGCCGCCGAGCGCCCGGATGCCAGGGCAGTCCTCGACGGCTATCTGCGTTCCGTCCGGCGTGTGGAGCGCCCTGCGCAGCTCATCGAGGCAGCCGATCGGCGCCTGCGCCCCGACCATCTGCTGCAAGCGGCTGTTGCACTCGAGACCCTCGCTGCGATTGCCGTGGCACAGGGCCAACCCCACCGGGGATTGCTCGAACACGGCACGCGTCCAGCGCAACGACTCTTCGCGTTCGCGCTCGGCACGCTTTCGGTCGGAGACGTCGCGTACGAACGCCACCTCCCTCCCGTCGAGCAGAAACTTGCTGCTCACCTCGATCGAGATGAACACGCCGTCCTTGCGCCGCAACCTGCCCTCCTCCCTGACGCGGGTGAAGCCCCTGCACAGCATGAGCTGTCTCACGTGGGCCAGACGCGGTGCGTCCTCGGTGGGCACGAGGTCCATGACCGTCTTGCCGACCAGCTCCTCCCGCGAGTATCCGAGCATCTCGCAGCCGGCGGCATTCACGTCCGTGTACCGGCCGGCGGGGTCCATGATGAAGATGCCGTCGGACGCCTGATCGAAGAGCCTGCGAAAATCCGACTCGGACCGACGCAGGGCCTCGTCGGCGACCATGCGCTCGGTGATGTCCTCCAGTTGCGACAGCAGGTAGATCGGCGCGCCCTGTTCGTCGCGCACGAGCGACGCGGTCAACCTGACGAAGACGATCGATCCATCCTTCCGGACGAAGCGCTTGTCGCGCCGGAAGTGGGGAATCTCGCCGCAAGCGAGCCTGGCTTTGCCCTCCTGATCGACGTGAACGTCGGCGGGATGCGTGATCTGGTGGGACGAGAGCCCCACGAGCTCCTCGCGCGGGTAGCCCACGATCTGGCAGAGCGCGCGGTTGACGCGCACGAAGCGGCCATCGAGGCCGACGAGGGCCGTGCCGATGGGCGACTCGTCGAGCGCCGGAAGCCAGTGCCGCTCGGCGTCGGGCGACGTCAGCTCCGCGAGCATCTCTCGTGCCCCTTCGATGAGGTCCGGCGGCGCGTTTTCCTCTTCGAGTCGAGATCGCAGCATGTTGCGAAGCTATTGCGCACGCCATGAGCCCCCGCCAGCTCAGCATCGGACGGTTTCACGTCGGCGGATGCAGCATCGGCCTTGCATGGCTCCGACCGCATGGCGCTCGTGTTGATCGTCGACGACTGCGAGGACCTCCAGGAAACGCTCCAGATGATTCTCACTGACGAGGGCTTCGAAGCCGCAGGCGCACTCGATGGCCAGCGCGGCCTGCAGCTGGTCCGCGACCTTCACCCCGACGTCGTCCTGCTCGACATGATGATGCCCGAGATGGACGGACTCGAGTTCCTCTCGCGCCTGAGGTCCGAGGCGTCGCGCCCGCCCGTGGTCGCGAACTCCGGTTTCGACGCATATCGGGACGAGTCGCTGCGTCGCGGCGCGGTCGCGTTCCTGCGCAAGCCTCTCTCGATGGAGACGCTGGTCCGCGTGCTGCGCTCGGCCATCGAGCAGCACGCAGTGCCGGCGGCCGACCTCGCCCAGAACGCGGCCAGCGTGGAGCAGGAGCGACGGCGCGCCCTGGAGGAGTCGCACCGCGCCGTCGCGCAGCTCGACGAGAAGGGCATGCTGAGGGCGCGCGAGGGTCTGCGCAGGATCGCGCGATGGATGCCCGGATACTTCGGCTTCGGCACGTGCCTCGTCCACATCCTTTGCGACCAGGACGTTCGCATCGCAGCCGTGCACAACGGGCCGGAGCAGTTTTACGAAGGTCTGCAGTACCCCCGAGACACGGTGTACTGCGACGACGTCATCACGGCCGGCTCGACGCTGGTGCTCACGGACCCCGAGCATCATCCGAGCGAGCACTTCTCGCATCACAAGGAGATCGCGGCCGGCTACCGGTTCTACGTCGGGACGCCGCTGACGGTGTCGGGCGGCGCCGTGCTGGGGACGCTCTGCCTGGGTGACACGGCCGCCCACGAGTTTCACACCGAGGACATGCACGTGCTGCAGTCGCTGGGGCGAGGAGCCGCTCGGGGGCTGGAGCTCGGCAGCTGGCCTCTGGACGAGCAAGGCATCTTCGAACGTGACTACTGCCAGCCGTTCGTCGATGCCGTCGTGGAGCGTGCGGCGCGTCCTGGCGGCGCAGGTGTCGTCCTGACGATCGCGCCTCCCTTCCGGCCGCTACCCCAGGTGAAGGGGCTGGCCGTGGTCCGGCTCGCCGATGCGCGCGTGGCTCTGCTCTGGAGCGGCGCCCCGGGGACCTTGTCCCTGCCGGAGGCGTTCGGTGAGCGCGTGCTCGGCAGGTTCGATCTGTCCGACGTGCGGGATGGCAGGACGGCTCGTGCGCGCGTGCAGGCGATCCTGTCCTAGCGGCGCGTTTGCTCGGCTCCGAATCAGGTATCGTGACTCTCGTAGATGGTCACGATCTGGCCTCGCAAGAGCGTGGGCGTACGTGCGACGAGGGCCGTCGTGCTCGCCGCCTTCGGTGCACTGGTCTTCTTCGTGACGCGTGCAGTCCCGGAGGCGCACGATGACGCGTGGCTCATCGCGGCCATCGGATTCTTGCTCATCGCCGGCACCCTCACGAGCGAGCTGCTCGAGGTCATCGGCCTGCCGCACATCACGGGGTACCTGGTCGCCGGCATAATCGCCGGACCCTACGCGCTGCGCCTCTTCGACGAGCGCACCGTGGAGAACCTCTCCCCGGTGAACACCCTGGCCCTCTCTCTCATCGCGCTCGCGGGCGGCGCTGAGCTGGAGCTGACGCAGGTGCGCAAGGCGCTGAGGAGCCTGAGCTGGGCGCTGCTCTCGCAGTTCCTCTTCAACCTCCTCGGAGCTGCCGCGACGTTCCTCGCCATCCGCCGCCTCGTCCCGTTCGCGCACGGGCTACCCACCGCGCCGCTCGTCGGCATGGCCATCCTCTGGGCCGTCCTCGCGACCCCGCGCAGCCCGTCGGCGACGCTCGGCGTGCTCTCGCAGACGCGCGCCCACGGGCCGCTGGCCTCGTTCACGCTCGCCTTCGTGATGACGTGCGACGTCTTCGTCATCGTGCTCCTGGCGCTGGTGATCGGCCTCGTCCGGCCTCTCCTGGACCCCTCGGCCGTGTTCTCCAGCGAGGACTTCCTGACACTCGGGCACGACCTCCTCGCGAGCGTGGCCCTGGGGACGACGCTCGGCGTCGTGCTGGCGGCCTACCTGCGAATCGTGGAGCGGCAGATGCTCCTCGTCCTCGTGGCTCTGGGCTTCGGCGCCAGCAAGATGATGGACTACCTGCACTTCGATCCGCTGCTCACGTTCATGGTGGCCGGCATCGTCGTGCGCAACATGTCCGAGCAAGGCAAGAAGCTCGTCGCCTCCATCGAGCAGACCGGGAGCATCGTCTACGTCGTCTTCTTCGCCACAGCGGGCGCGCATCTCGACCTGCCGCTCCTTCGCCACCTATGGCCGGTGGCGCTGATCCTCGCCGGGTCCCGCGCGACGGTCACTTGGCTCGCGGCGCGCACGGCCAACGCATTCGCGAAAGGGCCGCCCGTGCTCCGCAGATGGTCCTGGGCCGGCCTCGTGTCGCAGGCGGGCCTCACGCTCGGGTTGGCCGTCGTCATCGCGCGCGAGTTTCCGTCGTTCGGTTCCTCCTTCCGCTCTCTCGCCGTGGCGACGATCGCCATCAACGAGATGGTCGGGCCCATCTTGTTCAAGTTCGCGCTCGATCGATCGGGAGAGACATCGGCAACACCGGCGCCCAGCTTTCCTTCGATGAGACCGCCGCCACTTCCAGGATGAGCTCACGGCGCGGCATCGCGTCGCAGCAGCAACGCCACGGCGGTGCGCAGGTCGTCCAATTCGAACGGCTTGTCAAAGAGGATCGCGCCGAGGGACCGTGCGTGATCTCGTGACGCAGAGTCGCCGAACGCCGTCATGAGGATGAACGGCACACGACAGCGCACCGCGCGAAGCTGCTCGAGAATCTGAATGCCCGTGCAGACCGGCATCCGCACGTCGGACAGCACCAGATCGGCGAGGTCGGCTCCGTCATCATCGACCATCTCGTGCGCGAGCATCACCAAGAGACGCCCCCCGTCGCCGACGGAAGTCACCTGGTAGCCGTCGTCGCGAAGCGCCTCGCACACGAGGCGCCGCATCTCCGGGTCGTCCTCGGCGACGAGGACGCGCGGCGGGTCGTGAAGAGGACCTGCAGTCAGCGCCTCCCGCCAGGGTGTTCGTTCGGCGGAAGGCGCTTCGGATGGCTGTTTCGTCATGGGACACCGGCTCTCGCATCGTTCGTGCCCGGACAAGTCTCGCTATCCAATCGGACCGCGCGTCACGGTGCGGGTCGTTGCGCCACGAATGGGTCCTTTCAGGACCCCCAACGCAAGCCCGACGTCACTCCTTGAGCTCCCATGCAATTGGGCCTAAGACCGACACGGCGCATGAGAGTCGTGATCGTCGGTGCTGGCATCGCTGGGCTCACCCTGGCGCTGTGCCTCGGTCGCGCTGGCCACCAGGTCCTGGTCGTCGAGCGATCTCCCAGACTTCGCGGCGAGGGCTACATGATCGACTTCTTCGGGTCTGGCTACGACGCAGCGGAGCGTCTGGGCTTGATCCCGACACTCGCAGGAATCCACTACCCCATCGCGTGGCTCTCCTTCCGTGCACGGGACGGCACCACGCGGTTCCGTCTCGGGTACGAGACCATGCGGAGCTTGCTCGGCGGTCGGCACTTCAACTTCGTGCGCGGGGATCTGGAGCGCGTGCTCTTCGAGGCGCTCGGCCCGGGCGTGGACGTTCGCTTCGGCGCGACGATCGACGCGTTCGCGCAGAGCGGGGACGTCATCGACGTGACCCTGAACGACGGCTTCCGAGTGCGAGCGGATCTCCTGGTCGGAGCCGACGGCGTCCACTCACGCGTCCGCCGCCTCGCGTTCGGCGACGACTCGCAGTTCGTGCGTCAGCTCGGCTATCACACGGCCGCCTTCGTATTCGAGGACGACGCGATGCAAGCCGAGATTGGCAACGCCTTCTCGACACTGACGGTCCCCGGCAGACAGCTCGCTCTCTATCCGATCAGGAAAGGCAGGATCGCGACCTTCTGGATCCATCGTGCCGACGGGGACATTCCGGACCGGGGCGACGTCGCAGCAGCACGAGAGCTTCGGCGGGTCTACGGTGACCTCGGTTGGCTGATCCCGAAGGTGCTCCAGCGCGCCGAAAAAGCTAGCGGCATCTACTTCGACACGCTCTCGCAGGTGATCATGCCTAGCTGGAGCAGCGGCCGCGTCGTGCTCGTCGGCGATGCCTGCCAGTGCGTCTCGCTGCTCGCTGGCCAGGGCGCCTCGATGGCCATGGGAGCAGCCTACGTGTTGGCGGAGGAAATCGAGAGGTGCCGCGGAGAAGTCGGGACCGCGATAGCGCGCTACGAGCAACGAATCCTCCCGGCCATCCTCAAGAAGCAGAAGGCCGGCCGAGGAATCGCTCGCTGGTTCGTTCCGGAGAGCCGAGCGCGCCTCGCGATACGCGACGCCGTGATGCGCATGTCCGCATCGCGCATCGGCGCGTGGCTCCTGGGTCGACAGATCTCGGGCGAGAGCGTCATCCCTCCCGCGACCGAGTAGGGCGGGGCGTTACGGGGCGACCGGGTTGTTTCGACCCAGCCACTACCTCTCATTTCGCCCGTCGCGAATGAATCGGCTTGGACCGCCGAGTGCATGCGCGACCCGCCACTCATGAAGACCCTGCGGCTCCTCGCGTGCCTTGCTGCCATCGCGGCGTCCGCCGCCTGTTCGTCGAAGAGTGACCCCACAAACGACGATCCCGACGCAGGCGACTCCCAGGACGGCGGCGATCCTGACTCGCCGGCCCCGCCGCCGCGCGCCTGCACGAGGAGCGGAACCTGCCCCACGGATTCGCCGTGCTGCGTGCCCGACGACGACGGCGGCGGAGCCCATTGCGCGCCCGATCCGGGCACTCCACAAGCGTGCCTCTGCGAAAACAGCTCCGACTGCTCTCCCCCTTTCGTTTGCGGGCTGGCTGTGGACTCGGCGAACAGTCCCACGGGCCCGTACGTCTGCGTGCCGAACGATGGTCGGGCCTATGACGGTTGCAAAGGCAACCCTTCCCTGTGCGGAGTTCCCTACTGCTGCGTCACGGACAAGAACGGAAACCAGTTCTGCGCGTTCGCGTGCGCCAGCTCGTCGGAGTGCGGCTCGGCGAAGTGCGAGCCCTTCGATTTCAGTTCTGCCGTCTTCTGCAACGGCGGCACGAACGCTTGCGGCATCTAGTAGGGTTCGCGACGTGAAGCTCGCCCTGTTCACGTGCACGCTCGCCGTGCTGCTCCTCGCGTGCGTCGTCGCTCGTGCCGAGACGCTGCAGGCGCCCGTCGGCGGAAAGGCGATCACCGTCGGCGAAGGGCGAGTCGCTTGCCCCGGCTCGACCGGCGATTGGGCCATCGAACAGGAGGGCCGTGCCGTGCGACCGCCGGTGGGCGAGGACGCGGTGGGCAGGAGCGTCGAGATGAAGGTGGCGCCGAGCGCCGCCGCGTGCGCGAGCAGTGCCGCGCCCGTGACGTTGGTCGCGACGGGTCGCTTTCCGGCGATTGAACCCACGGGAACGACGTTGTTCGTGGACGACGCACGCGTCGAGGTGCGCGGGCGAGGGCTTCGCGGAGTCGTCGTGCGATGGCAGGTGGGCGATCGATCGGGGGTCGATCGATGCGTACAACCGCAGTCGGAGGCGGGCGGTGCCGAGCGTTGCGCCGTGGGCGTGGGGCGAGGCTTGCCCGCGGACCCGACCACGGCGGATCTGTGGTGGCTTCCCGCAGGCAGCCGCGATGGGCCCGACGTCACGACCTTCGATTCCGGAGGAAGGCGGATCGGCCGCGACGAGACGCTGCTGCGTCCGGTGCGCGTCGTGGTTGCTTCACTCGTGCCCTCGGACGTGAGCATCGACCTGGCCGGCGGCACCGCATCGCGCATCCCGCTCGCGCATCCGGAGTCCGTCGTGGGTGCCGATTGCGGCGCCGCGAGCTGCGATGTCTCTGGCAACGCCATCGTCGTGAGCGGGCTCTCCAGCGTCTCCGGAACACTCGCCGTGCGCCTACGACTCGCGCCCCGGGTGGTCCTGCAGCGCGGCGATGCGTTCGACCCGACTCCGGTCGTTCAGGTTCCCGTCTTGCCGTGCGGCATGTCGATCGCCTCGGGCGACGCGCTTCGCGGGGTCGATGCGAGCCGCGCCGTAGTTCGGGTGGACGCGCGCTGCGCCGGCGAGGCGGGCACCCTGCGTTGGTTCAGCGCCGGCCGTGCGCTGGAGGTGCTGAGCGTCGTCGATTCCGGCGGAGCCGCGTTCGTGCTGCTCGGCATCGGACGCGTCGAGGGCGACGAGCTGGTGGTCACCGCGAGCCGCGGTGGCGCGGATGGTTCGATCGTCGGTCAGGCTCGCATCCGGACGCGCGCCATGCCGCCACCCCACGCGACGCTCGCACTCGAGGATGGCTCGACCATCGACTTCGTGCCGACCAACCGCGCTGCGACCGTCGGGTGGGCGAAGACGCAAGGGGGCGGGGAGCTCGTCCTTCTCCCCCTCGACGGCGTCTACGACGTCGCCTCGCGCGACGGGCTGACCACGTTACAGGGGCAGCGTGGAGCCGGCGGATTCGTCTCGCTGCGGTTTGCGTGGCGCGTGCCGACCTTGCCTGGAGCGCTGGCGAACGTGGATCTTGCCATCGTCACCGATCCGGTGGAGCGCCCGATGCACGAGGCGAGTGTGCCTCTACCGCTGGGTGCGTCCGCCGTCGGTCCCCGCCCCCTCGTGGAGCTGCTCTGCGGCGACGGCGCGGACCTTCGGCGCATTGCGCCGGGCGCCGCCGCACACGTCTCCTTCGGTCTGCGTGACGCCTGCCGCCTGGTCTTCCACCGCGAGCGCCTCACACCGGACGACGGCGTGCAGAGGCTGCAACTCGACGTCGACGTCACGGGTGTCGACGGCACGGCCCGGCCGGAAGCTCATGTGTCGCAACTGCTCGTCCTGCGAGCAGGCGACCAGCCCCGCTACGCGTGGATCAAGGGCGTCACCGGCTCCTTCGACCGAGTCACCATCCGAGTCGCACACGCGGACGACGCGCTCACGGCCGATGCCGCGCGCGAGGAGCCAGCCGTCCAGTGGTCGCTCGTCTTCGGTACGGCCCACTGGCGCCTTTACGGAACGACCGCGATTCCCACGGGCCTCTACCGGGTCAGCGACGCGAATCACAGCGGCATCCTCTCGCTCAACTTCGGCGTGATCATGCGCGCTACGTGGCTCGACTCGGAGGGCCACGGGGGATTCCTCGGCCTGGAGGCGGGGATGATGGCCGTGGGGCTGGCGAACGACACGAGCCCGGCGAGCGGCCGCTCGCTCACGCAGGTCGCCACCGTCACGGGTCTCGGCCTGAGCGTCCCCATCGCCAACCGGTCGCTCGCCACCGAGACGAGCATCAACCTGCACGCCTGGTTCGAGTACGAGGTCTCGCGCGACCTCGGAGGCGAGCCGGGATCGCCGCTCGGCTTCGTCTTCGGCCCCAGCATCTCCATCGGCAACATCGGCACCAACCTCTGACGCACCGCGAGGACGGCCGAGGCCGGCAACGGCTCGGCCGTTACGGGCGCCGGCTCACTCCCGGCTCGGCCCGAGGCTTGCGCTTCATCGATGGGTGAAGTTGCGCCTCGAGCGAGACCGGTCGTCCAAGCGCCTCCCGGGCGAGGCGCGGCCCGCGCTGGGACCCCTGTCGCTCGCACTCGTGTCGGTCATCCTCGGCATCGGCGCCGGAGTGGGCGCCTTCGTTTTCCGCTCGCTCATCGCCCTCGTGCACAACCTCTGCTTTCTGGGGCGCTTCTCGCTTCACTACGACACGAGCGTGCACACGCCGGCAGCGCCGTGGGGGCCGGCGATCATGCTCGCGCCGGTGCTCGGATCGCTCGTTGTCGTGTTTCTGGTGAGGAACTTTGCGCCCGAGGCGAAGGGACACGGGGTGCCGGAGGTCATGGATGCGATCTTCTACGGCAAGAGCGTCATCCGGCCTGTCGTCGCAATCGTCAAGTCGATCGCCTCGGCCGTATCCATCGGAACGGGAGGATCGGTGGGCCGCGAGGGGCCCATCGTCCAGATCAGCGCGGCGTTCGCTTCGTGGCTGGGTGGCGCCGCCCGCGTGTCACGATGGCAGCGTGCGACGCTCGTCGCCGCAGGCGGCGGCGCCGGGATCGCGGCGACGTTCAACACGCCCATCGGCGGGATGCTGTTCGCCGTCGAGATTCTCCTTCCCGAGGTGAGCATCCGAACGCTGGTGCCCGTCGCGCTCGCGACGGCGACTGCGACCTACCTGGGCCAGCGTCTGTTCGGCGCCGCACCGGCCTTCGCCGTGCCCGCCGTCCACCCCGCGCACACGGCGGCAGTTCTTCCAGCGTACGTGCTGCTGGGTGCCTTGATGGCCCTCGTCTCGGTAGCGTTCATCCGCGCCATCTACGGGGCCGAAGACCTCTTCGAGCGGCTGATCCCTCGTCACGACTACGTCCGCCACGCGCTCGGCATGCTCGGCGTCGGCCTCATGATGACCTGCCTGATGGCCGCTACGGGCCGTTACTACGTCGAGGGCGTGGGCTACGCGACCATCATCGACGTGCTCACGGGGCGCATCGACGGCGTAGTCTGGCTGGTCGCACTCGGAGCCATGAAGCTCGCGGCAACGGCGCTCACGCTCGGATCGGGCGGCTCTGGAGGAATCTTCTCCCCTTCGCTCTTCATGGGAGCCACGATTGGCTGCGCCTTCGGCCTGCTCCTGCACGGCGTGTTTCCCGGAGTGCCGGTCGATGCGGCGGCCTTCGCGCTGGCAGGCATGGCGGGCTTGGTCGCGGGGGCGACGGGTGCGGCGCTCACCGCGATCGTGATGACCTTCGAGATGACGCTCGACTACTCGGTCGTGCTGCCGATGGCGCTGACGGTCGCGGTCAGCCAGGGGGCGCGCCGCCTCCTCCTCCCTCAGAGCATCTACACCATGAAGCTCACGCGTCGCGGTCACTACCTGCCCGGAGCACTCCAGGCCAACGCGCATCTGGTGCACCACGTGGGCGAGGTGGCGATGGCGCTCGCTCGTGTGATGCCGGCGAGCGCCACGACGGCGGATGTAACGAGCGCCGAAGGGACGCTTCCGGCATACCTCGTGCTGGTCGAGGGCGCGCGGATCGTGGGGCTCGTCGACACCCGTGCACCGGAGTGCGTTGGCGGCGCGAGCCGGACTCCGGTCCCCCTCTTCCGCCTGGCACGACGCGATTTCGTGGTCGCGGCGGTCGATACGACGCTGTTCGACGTGCTTGCAGCCATGCAGCACGCCAAGGCAGAGCTCGCGGTCGTCTTGACGGGGACCGCGGGTCCAGACGGCCCTCCCCCTGTCCGCGGGGTCCTGACCAAGGCGCATCTGGCGGAGACCCTCGCCGAAGGCATGGAGATCTTCGAGGACTGAGCCCGGGGGACCAGCATGGAGATGGCGGCCCCCCGCCCGTAGGCTAACCTTGGGCCCCCAAACACCCCGATGGAGGACGACAGCAGACCCGTCCGCTTGGCGCGACGCGCGCCACGACGGCTGATGGCGCTCGGACGCGTACTCGGGGCAGCCCACGCGCCCATCGAGTTCCAGATCCTCGGACGGGCGCTGCTTCACGCCGCGCTCGTGGGGGCAGCCGCCGGCCTGCTGGGCTCACTCTTCTTCGCGGTCGTGGAAGCCGTGCAGCGAATCTGCCTCGAAGGCTGGACCGGCTACCTGCCCTTGCGGGCCGGCGGCGAACACGTCCTCGGCGAGATTTCGACTCCCCCACCCTTCCGCCCGTGGCTGCTCGTGCTCGTCCCGACGGTGGGTGCTCTGCTCGCCGGGGGCCTCTCCTTCTATCTCGCCCGGGAGACGCGCGGCGGCGGCAGTGACGCCATCATCGACGCGTTTCATCACCACGGCGGCGTCGTTCGCAAGCGCGTCGCCTGGGTGAAGCTGCTCGTCTCGGCGCTCACCCTGGGTTCGGGCGGCTCGGGTGGGCGTGAGGGCCCCACCATGCAGATGGGCGGCGCCATCGGATCGCTCGTGGGACAAGTCTTGCGCGTGACGCCGCGCGAGCGGCGCATCCTGCTGGTCGCCGGAACGGCGGCGGGCATGGCTGCGGTGTTCCGAACACCGCTCGGCGCTGCGCTCCTCGCAGTCGAGATCCTCCATCGCGACGACTTCGAGGCAGACGCCCTCGTGCCGAGCGTCCTCGCCAGCGTCGTCGCCTACTCGGTGTTCATCGCCTTCTTCGGCGAGTCGACGCTGTTCACGCATGCCCCGAGCTATCCGTTCCACCCGGCGCACTTGCCGCTCTACGCGCTGCTCGCGGTCAGCGTGTCCGTCCTGGCGACGGCCTTCCTGGCGACCCTCCGACAGGTGCAGTCGGTGACGCACAAGCTCCGGGTTCCCGAGTGGTCGAAGCCGGGGCTGGGAGGACTCGCGCTCGCCGTTTTCGCCGTCCCCATCATCGTCGTCATCGGCCCGCGGCTCGGACAACCAGGTCAGGGGCTCGGCATCCTCGGCGGCGGCTACGGCGCGGCACAGCTGGCGATCAGCGGGGCGAGCTGGTTTCCGCTCGGGTGGCGTGGCACCGAGCTGCTCGGGGTCCTGGCCACCGTGAAGATCGTCTCGACGTGCCTGACGGTCGGAAGCGGCGGCAGCGCGGGCGACTTCGGCCCATCGCTCGTCATCGGCGGCATTTTCGGTGGCGCGTTCGGGCGCGCAGCCCAGCTCCTGCTCCACGACCCGAGCATCGATCCGGGCGCCTTCGCTCTGGTCGGCATGGGTACCTTCTACGGCGGGCTGGCGCACGTACCCATCGCGTCGCTGGTCATGGTGTGCGAGCTCGCGGGGAGCTACGACCTGCTCGTACCCCTCATGCTCGCCGAGGGCATCGCGTTCGTCGCCCTGCGCCATCGCACCCTCTACGAGGCGCAGGTTCCCACCAAGCGCGATTCGCCCGCGCACCGCGACGACCTGATCTACGACGTGCTGTCGGAGATCCGCGTGAGGGACGTGCTCGTGCGCGACCGGGCGTACGCGACCTTCGAGGAACGTACCTCCGCACGTGTGGTCATCGAGAAGGTGGCTGCCTCGACGTGGCAAGACGTCTTTCCGGTGCTGGACCGAAACGGCAAGGTCGTCGGGATGGTGCTCAACGACGTGCTGCGCACGATGGCAGCCAATCCGGACCTCGAAGCGCTGACCATCGCTCAGGATCTGATGGTCCCTCCCGTCAACGTCCTCGACATCGACGATCTTCAGCACGCCTCGGAGGCCATCCTCGCGCATGGGCTGCGTGAGATCATGGTGCTCGGCGAGGATGGCAAGATCGTCGGTTTCCTCGACGAAGCGGAGATCACACGCGTCTACCAGAAGTCGATGCGCCCGCCGGCCCTGACCTCGTGACGGGCTCATCGCGGACCGTTTTGCGCGAATAAAGCGGGCTGCTCTCGTGTTGCCGGCAAGTCCTCTGCAGCCGCTCGCGCGAGCGACAGGAAAACGCTGACCATGCCCAATACGATCCTCGACGGGCTGTCGCTCGTCGACACCACGGGTCGCCTGATCATCGGCGCAACTCTCGCGTCGCTCCTGGCAGCCTTTGGAGCCCATCTGTTTCTCCGCATGCGATACGCAGACCTCGAGGGCGACCTCACGGAAAGCGGCGCCGAGGGTCGACAGTTCTCGAGCGCGGTGCTGCGTCGGATCGTCCAGGATGCCGAAAGAGCCGCCCGGCGCAGCAGCGAGCCGAACGCGCAGGCGATCATCGAGGACGGCTTCCGGGCGGAGCTCGGGTCGCTGCTCGCGGCCGAGCGCTTCGTCCGCGCGGCGACGGGCCTGGTCCTCATCCTGGGCCTCCTCGGGACGTTCTACGGACTCACGATGTCCATTGGCAGGCTCGTCCACCTACTCGCAGCCGACAGCGGCGGCGTCACCGACATTTCGCAGGCGGTCACTCGGGGGCTCACCGACGCCCTTTCCGGGATGGCTGTGGCCTTCTCGAACTCTCTGCTCGGTGTGGGCTCTGCCGTCGTGTTGACGCTACTCGGTGTCCTGAACAACGTGACCGACCGACGCACCGCGCTGATGGTGCAGATCGAGACGTATCTCGATCGAGTGCTACCGAAATCCGGTGCGGGCTCCAAGGGTGCGGCCGACTCCGTGGGCGACTTCGCTGCATCGGTGACGCGGCTCGACGGGGCCGTGGCACGCTTCGAGACGGCCCTGCAGCGATTCTCGGCGAGCACCAAGGATCTGCGCGAGGTCCAGCTGATCGTCGCCCTCAAGCCGGACGACCGAAGCCGGTCATGAGAAACCGGCGGCGCCTCCTGTCGAGCGACGACTCCACGAGAGAGATCTGGCCGTCGTTCACCGACGTCATGTCGACGATGGCGCTCATCCTGTTCGTCCTCGTCCTCCTGGCCTACGTGCGCAGCCTCATCGCCGCCAGACAGCTCCAGGCCTTCCAGCGGCAGATCGTCGCGTCGGAGCAGCAACTGCGAGACGTGCGCGCTCAGCTCGCGACGGGACGAGCGGAGCTCGATGCCTCGAAGGCCGAGCTTCGCGCTCAGCAAGGCGTGATCGCCGAGAGCAATCGCCAGCTCGACACCGTGAAGTCGCAGCTACAGAGCATCGCGGTGCTGCGTGTCAGCGTGTTGAACAAGGTGAAGCAAGCCATCGAGGCGGAGGTCGGCTCCAGCGGCGACGGCGGAGCCGCGCTCGTGACGGTTGGAGACAGCGGCAACATCGTCATCAACGAGAGCCTCGTGTTCGAATACGGCTCGTATGCCATCAAGCCGGAAGCAAGACCGCTCCTCGACACGCTCGCCCGGGCATTCGGACGGATCCTGGATGACGCGGATGTCCGCGCGAACATCGACACGATCCTCATCCAGGGGCACACCGACGAACGCGGCTCGGCCTCGTTCAACTGGGATCTGTCGGCCAAGAGAGCGACGGCGGTGCTGAACTACCTCTTCGAGGCGAACAAGACGCTCGCGGACTCCTACGGCAGCTACTTCGCGGCCAGCGCCTACTCCAAATTCCGCCCTCTCGACGCGGCCCGGACCGAGGAGGCCTACCAGAGGAATCGGCGCATCGAGATCTCTGTGATCCCCAGGGACGACAACGTGCGCAAGGTCATCGACGACTACGTGCAGAACGTCGCGGCGACCCCCCTTCCCTCTTCACCGCCGGCCCGTTAGTTCCCACTCTGGTCCTCACCGAGGTTCAGCCGCTCGATGATCGCAATGGCACTGGCGACGCTCACTCTCCCCATGCATCGGGAAGTTGCTCCGGAGGCGCCGAGGTCATGGGCCGTCGGCGAAGCGACCACTACGCGAGGGCAACGTCGGGCATCGGCTCACGGGAATGCGGCACGCCCCTCGCGTGCTGCCCATCGGGAGGAACCATGGATCGCGGACTCGTGGTACTCGCGGCCGTCGTGCTCGCGCCGTCGGTGGCGATGGTGGCCTGCGTGTCGAAGAACAAGTACGACACGGCCGTCGCCGACGCTCAGCAGACGCACGCGCAACTGACGAACGCGGAGGCCGAGCTCGGCAAGCTGCGGAGCGACCTGGATGCCGCCGAAGCGCAGATGCAGGCACGGGACCAGAAGCTCAGCGACCTGGCCACGAGCGACCACAACGCGGAGGCGCAGCTCGACGAGGAGACTGCGATCAACTCCAAGCTCCGAGGAGAGCTCGAGCGTCTCGGCAAGAACGTCGACCAGATGCTCCAGGAGAAGGGCACGCTGGCAAAGGCGCTCGATGACGCGAAGACGCGGCTCGAAGAGCTACGCAAGGCGCAGGCCGCCGCCGAGGCGCGCGCCGCGCTCTTCCAGCAGTTCGTGCAGAGGTTCAAGTCGATGATCGACGCGGGGCAGCTCAAGCTCGCCACGCGCAACGGGCGCCTGGTCATCCAGCTGCCGAACGACGTGCTCTTCGACTCCGGGCAGACGGCGATCAAGCCCGCCGGCCGCGACGCTCTCGTGCAGGTCGCGAAGGTGCTCGCGACGGTGCCTGCGCGCACCTTCCAGGTGGCTGGGCACACCGACAACGTGCCCATCCAGAACGCCCGCTTCCCCTCGAACTGGGAGCTCTCGACGGCGCGCGCCGTCGAGGTCGTGAAGCTCTTGGTCGCGCAGGGCGTTGCGGCCGGCGAGCTGTCTGCGGCCGGCTACGGGGAGTTCGACCCCGTCGCGGGCAACGATGCCCCTGACGGTCGCGCGAAGAACCGGCGCATCGAGATCACGTTGCAGCCGAACCTCGACGAGCTGGTCGCCGCGCCGCAGATTCAGTGAGCCAGCGTGTCGGCTGACGTCGACGTTTTGGGTCGTTTGAACCCATTGGGTCGAAACGACCCACCTCCCCGGCGGACGGAATTGCTCGAGATCACTGGGCTCTGGCGCGGTCCGGCCCTTGCTCTGCAGCGCTCCATGGACTTCTCGAAAGCACTCGGAGCCGCGGGCTGCGTCGCCGCCGTCGCCCTCCTCGCGTGCGGCGGGTCGAAGCCGCCGGTCGCCGCGCCGGCCGCCCAGACGAGCGCCGCCAACACCGGGCCATCGACCCAAAGCACCACCCAGACCCCCTCCAACGTGAGCATCTCGGACGAGATCCGCAGCAAGTGCGGGATCCCGGACGCCGACGCGTACTTCGCCTTCGATTCCGCGCACCTCACATCCACGGACCGCTCGCCGCTCGACCTCGTGGTCAAGTGCTTCACCAAAGGCCCGCTGGCCGGGCACAGCGTGAAGCTCGTCGGCCGTGCCGACCCACGCGGCGAGAGCGATTACAACATAACCCTCGGGCAGTCGCGTGCCGACGCCGTCGGTGTCTATCTGGACGCGCGTGGCATGGCGAAGGGCAATACGCAGACGACCTCACGCGGGTCGATGGATGCGAGCGGCACCAACGAAAGTGGGTGGCAGCACGACCGCCGCGTCGACGTCATGCTCGGCAACTGAGACAGCGAGCAACAAGGACGCGCCCCGCCCATGTGCCGCGTGCTCGTCGCCGAAGACGACCCCGAGATGCGCCGTCTCATCGTCG
>DATJYG010000886.1:0-7617 GCA_035499695.1 Polyangiaceae bacterium | reverse complement strand
ACCCGAACTCGGCGAGTATGTTCGCCACGTTCTGGTCCTCGCCGTACACGGCCAGCACCTGGGCGCGGATGGCTCGCAGAACCGGGTTGGTCTTCGCATCGGTGTCCCGAGCGTCCTTCACGGTCTTGAGCCACGCCGCGTGGCCAAGGGTCGACGCGTCGTTCGACGCGACGTCGGCCTGCAGGAACGCCTGCAGCGCCGCTGGCGTGTAAGAAGTTCCCAGCAACGTGAGGTTCACGTTGCCGAAGTACTTCTGCAGCCCAGCCTGGATCTTGCGGATCTTGTCCGCGCGATCCGTCTTGCTCTTGTCGTTGTTAGGCATGGTCCTTCGTTCTCCTTTCCGGACCCCGCGCCGCTCTCAGCGTGCCCGTTGAATGGGTCCTACTGGGGAAACGGAGGACGAAGGAAAAAGTGGAACTCGAATCGCGTGCCGCGACGCGTCGGTCGATTTCGCGTGAGATCCGGCGAGGTGGTGCGTCTACGCGGCGAAAGTCGTGACGACCCCCACGAGACGCTCCCCAATTGCATCGCATCGGCATGGAGATGCACGCCATCTCCGGGCAGATGCGTCGCATCTCCGTGGAGATGCGTTTCATCTCCGTCCAGATGCGCTCCATCTCCATGGAGATGCGAGCCATCCGAGGCCAGATGCGTCGCATCGACGGGCAGATGCGCTTCATCTCCAACCAGATGCGACCCATCTCCATGGAGATGCGGGCCGTTCGCCGGCAGATGCGACGCATCTACGTGGAGATGCGAGCCATCTGCGCACGGATGCGGGCCATCTCCATGGAGATGACCTTCATCTCCATCCCCAAGCGACGGATCCGTCCGCCGCTGGCGCGCGATTGGGGGCGGATGTCCCACCTATTTTCACGATCAACCGCGTCTCATGTCCAATCTGTCCGTCTTCGAACGATGACCGGGCAGGAGCCACGATGACGCCCCTGCACCTTCCCCCTGCTACCCCGCCCGCCGCGCCGTCTCCCGTCCGCGACGACACGCCCGACACGCGTCCGCCGGCCGTGCGCCTCGGCGACCCAGCGCTGCGCGCGGCGCTCACGCGCTACGTGAAGAAATGCCGCGTGGCCTCGCGCAACATCGAGGACGTCGTGCAGCAAGCGTTGATCGAGGCCTGGAAGCAGCAGGCGCGGTGGCCCAAGACGCGCCACGAGCTCGAAGCGTGCATCATCACGATTGCCGGTTGGCGCTCGAGCGACGAGTACCGCGATCGCAAGCGGCTGAAACTGGGGACTCCGCCACCGGACCAGTCGGCCGCGCAGGACCAGGCGGCTGACGATCAGGACTCGGAGGATCCCATGGCGCTGGTCGCGGACGTCGTGCCGCCCGAGGTGCCCGAGCAGCTGCGCAAGGCGCAGATGCTCGTGAACGCGAACCCCGGCTGGCGCCGTGGGTTCTCGTGGATCCTCCGCAACTGGCACGGCGAGACGTACGAGGAGATCGCGACGAGGGACGGCGTGCCGGTCGACTCGGTGCGCGACGGCATCAAGTACGTACGCCGCAAGCTCAACGAGGCCGTGCGCGACGGGATCCTCGTGATCCTCGTGATGCTGCTCTTCGGCCTCTTCCTGCGCCTCGTGCACAACCGGCCGGAGAACGACCATGCGACGCCTCCGCCAGGCCCTGTGCCGACGATCGTCGCGCCTCCGCCTCCGGCTCCCGAGTCCACGCCGACGGAAACAGCGACGGGGCAGAGGGTGCCCGCGTCCGACAAACCACGGGTTCGGTAGCGGTGCAGCATCGTCGTCCGAGGCTCGCGACCACGCGCGCGCCAGTTGACGACCAATGGTTAGGTAATATATTACCTACGTGGTCACGGTCCTCTTGGCGCCCGACGCGCAAGCCGAGTTCGCCAAGCTGCCCGCGACCATGCAGGTACGAGTCGCCGCTGTATTTGAACGTCTGAAAGCCTGGCCGAGTGTGTCCGGAGCGAAGCCGCTTCGGGGCGCCCTCGCCGGAACCTATCGCATCCGCACGGGCGACTGGCGTGTGCTTTTTCGCTTCGTTGCCCCCACCGTCGTTGTCGTGCGGATCGCACACCGTTCGCAGGTCTATGAGGACTAGGAGATCGCCATGAGTCGCATCGGGACGCTCACGATCGATGGTGAGGAGTACGTCGTAATCCCCAAGGCCAAGTACCTCGAGATGGCCGGGGTCCCCGAGGGGAGCGTCGACGCGGTGGAGTTCGCACACGCGACGATCGCCCGCAGTCTGGTCGCGGCTCGCGAGGCGGCAGGGATGACGCAGACAGAGCTCGCCAAGAAGCTCAAGGTCAGCCAGAGCATGGTCGCCAACGCCGAGGCGGGACGCACGAAGGTCAGCGAGCGCTACATGGCGCGTGTGCTCAAGGCGTGCGGGCTACCGAAGAAGTGG
This sequence comes from Polyangiaceae bacterium, assembly GCA_035499695.1. GTDB lineage: Bacteria > Myxococcota_A > Polyangia > Polyangiales > Polyangiaceae > Palsa-1150. The sequence continues at coordinate 5,223 of DATJYG010000886.1, read as the reverse complement.
ACGCCGCGGAAGTGAAAACCACGAGGGCGAGCTGCTCTCGCTCGGGCATCCTGGTGATAGAGATAGATGCGCGCTCGCTCACGTCAGGAAGCGGAGGCGCGAGACCACGCGAGGCACCGGATGGCCAAGACGGACGGTAAGCGTGAGCGCAGGACGCGCAACGAAATGGGGCGCGTTCCGCTCTACATCGGGAGCCGGGAGACGGCCGAGCGATATGGGCCCCACCCGGAAGCCTGGGCCCAGGGCGCTGCGCAACCCGGCTGGGGGCGAGCGTGGAAGCGTCTACAGGCGCACAGCGTGGCGGTGCAGGAGGCGCTCGCTCGAAGCACCGACCGCGACGCACAGAACGCGCGCCTGATCGCGGCGCACCTCACGTGGATGGCGGATGAATTCGAAGCGCTCGACGCCGAGAACAGCTTGCTTCCCGAGGAGGAGCGACCAGCCGCTCGGAGGCTCGTCGAGAATCACCGGAAGATCGTCCGCGACCTCGTCCGCGCCTTCTACCGAGTCGAGCGCGACGAATGGATCGCCTTCGTCGTGCTCGTGAGGCGCATCGAGGAGGCGGCGTTCGTCCGGATGCACCCACGCGAGGTGTACCCGAAGGAGGTGTGGGAGAAGCACGCCAGCAGGGCTGCCGACGGTCTGGCCTCGGCCTTTCGCCGCGCGTTCCCGCGCGAGTGCAAGCACGTGACGGCGTCGATGATTCGTGGAGCGCTCGACGCTTCGCGTGAGCCCGAGAAGAGCGCAAGCAAGTGGAAGGCATTCGTTCCCCTCGCGCAGGTCGTCGTGGGCGAGAACGACCCGGCGAGGATCCGGCGCGAGATCGAGCGCGTCAGAAAGCGTCTGCCGAGGTAGCAATCGGGCATGATCGGCCCGATGCGTCCTTTGTTCGCTCTCGGGGCCCTCATTCTGTCCGGCTGCGCGGCGGGCGCCGCGACCAAACCGGTTGCCACGGTCGTGCAGCTCGGCCCATCGGACCGCCCGTACGTCGAGCTGCTTCGCGGCCCGCCGCAGAGCGTCTCGATGGAGTCGGGCGCGGTCTCACTCGCTCCGCACGCGAGCGTCGGCGAGCACGACACGGAAGACTACGAGGAGCTTCTCGTGCCTCTGGAGGGGCGCGGGGAGCTCCGCGCCCGGAGCCAAGCGCCGCTCGCGCTGAGCCCCGGCCTGGTCGCATACACGCCGCCGCACACGCGTCACGACGTGGTGAACACCGGCGACGTCGTCTTCCGCTACGTCTACGTGGCGGCGCGCACGCGCTGATTGGATGAGGGCACTTACGGCGTCGCCGCCTGGCCGTAGTCCTCCGGGGCGAAGATGGGGCGAAGCGTCACCTCGGCGCCGCTCTCCAGGGGCGCGCGCTTCGCCCATTCGACCGCCTCGTCGATCGAGCTGACCTGCCAGATCTGGTAGCCGGCGATGACCTCCTTCGACTCCGCGAACGGCCCGTCGATGACCGTGGGCTCGCCTCCCTCGAAGCGCACGCGCTTGCCCGCCGACGTCGGCTTCAGCCCCTGGCCATCGAGCATCACCCCCGCCTTCACGAGCTCCTCGTTGAACTTCGTCATCTTCCCGATGAGCTCCGCGCTCGGCATCACGCCCGCTTCGGAGTCGCGACTCCCGGGCACGAAGACCATCACGCGCATCGTCGTGTCCTCGTTCGTCGCCGACGGGTCCTTCCAGGTGAAGACCCCGCGGATCGTCACCTCGACACCGCCGTCGAAGGGGGCGCGCTTGAGCCACTCGACCGCCTCGTCGATCGATCGCACCTGCCAGAGCCAGTAGCCGGAGATGACCTCCTTCGTCTCGGCGAACGGGCCGTCGATGACCGTTCGCTTCGCGCCTTCGAAGCGCACGCGCTTCGCCGTGGACGTGGGCATCAGTCCCTGGCCGTCGAGGACCACGCCCTCCTTCGCCAGCTCCGTGTTGTACTTCACCATCTGCGCGATGGCCTCGTCGCTCGGCTTCACGCCGGCTTCGGTGTCACGATTCCCGGATCCAAAGACCATCACGCGCATCGCCGTTCTCCTCGTGTGGGGTTCTACACAAGGACGTTCGAAACGCGACGACGCCGACACGGGGACCGACAAAACGTGCCTCGGCGAACGATTTCACGCACTTCTGCGAAGACGGTGCCGGAGGAGGGAATCGAACTCGCACACCAGAAACGGGCGAGAGCCCGGAAAACAACAGGGAGCGGCCTTGGAGGCCCTGAGCGAATCGCCCCGGCTCGAGACCGCTCACGACGAGTCGCAACGAGTCGACACCCAACCGAGGGCGCTATCGGCGGACGTCGACGCGGCGATCCGCGCCGCGGCGAAGACAGCGATCGACGCCGGAGACAGGGCCCGGGCCCGGGCGCTGATCGACTTGCTGGACGAAGGGACCAAGGCCCCATGCAGCCGTAGCAGATGAACTGGAGCGGCGGCGGGTGACGCGACGATGACAGTCGACTCGCTCGAGGCTGCGCCGACCTCCCGAACGTTCAGGCGGCTCGCCCGCGATGCCGCCGAGGCCGGGTCCTCGAAAGCTCCGCCGCCTTCACGAGCAGTCGCAGCGCCTCGTTCACCGCATCTGCGCTCCCGAAGTAGTCGAACACCTCCGGGTCGACGAAGACCTGATGCCGATAGCCGCCACGAAGACGCGCGTACCGGTGGGGTCGAATCCCACGCGAGAAGTCGATCTCGGGGATCTCACGCAACGATGCGGGGCTCGGCTCGCTAGCGCTGCCGCCTGCGCGTGTACGCTTGGCTTTCATGGCGGGTGGCCTTTCGGGCAGAGATGAGGCGGACACGCGCGTTCGCGGACATGCCGATGGCGTGGAAGCGTCCGGGGGAATCCAAGTCGGGACGGATGATATGGCTCGCGTCGGCGAAGATCGTGGTTGCCTCTTCGACGGATACTCCGCGTTTTCGAAGGTTGCCCGCAGCAGAGCCTTGGGGGCGATCGTCGCGGCGGTTCTCCTGATCCCGCTGCTGCTCGCGTCCTCGGCGTTCGCGGCTCCGGCGGCGGCGATCGACGCTTCCACCAAGCACCTGTGGCTCGCGCCACACCTCGACGTCTACGAGGACACGACGGGGAAGCTCGATCTCGCGGGCGTGACGAGCCCGCAGACTGCGGAGCGCTTCACGCCTTACGACGGTCGCGTGGGCCCGAACCTGGCGTACACTTCGAGCACGCTCTGGGCGCGCTTCGCGATCGAGAACGCGAGCGACGCGCCCATCGAGCGATGGCTCGTCGTCGACACGCCGTTCGTCGAAAACATCGAGGTCTTCCGCGACGGGGAGCCCCCCGCGGTGCAAGGTGTGCTCCACCCGCGATCCGAACGCGAGCTGCCGCGACGTTCGTACAGCTTCCGGATCGCCCTCGCGCCACACCAGACGCGGACCGTCCACGTCCGATGCTGGGGCTACGCGGAGATCATGCTGCCGCTCCAACTCTGGGAGCTCGGCGCCCTCGGCGAGGCTGACCAACAGCTCACGACCTTCGCCGCGCTCTGCCTCGGGGTAATGCTCGCGATGGCGATCTACAACGCGTTCCTCTTCCTTTACATCCGGGATCGCGCGCACCTCTACTACGCGGGGTACGTCATCGGCATCGGCCTCTGGTGCATGTCCATCGACGGGAGCCTGCTCGCCGTGCTTCCCGAGCGCGTTCAGATCACTCCGCATTGGGTCAATCTGGTCACGTTCTTCCCGGGGGTCGTGCTTGCGGGCCTCTTCGTCCGCGAAATTCTCGGTCTGCCGGCCTCGCACCGGCGGCTCGATTGGGTCCTCCTGGCGAGCCTCGTTCTCCTGTTGCCAGGGCCTCTGGCATATCTTCTCGGGCTCATCGACTACCGGATTCAGAATGTCGTCGTGCGACCGACCATCATCGCGGCCATGCTCGTCCAGATCGTGGCACACTGGTGCGCTGGCGCGACGGCGTGACACGGGCCGCCTATGTCCTCTTCGCCTGGCTGGCGGTCTTCGGAATCGTGCTCTTCGTGCAGCTCGCGCTCCTCGGACGTATCCCCGTCGTGCCGCCGCCGCTTTCGTTCGGCTACTCGATCGAGGCAATCCTCCTCTCCCTGGCCCTCGCCAACGCCACGCGGGAACGCGCGAAGCAGGTCGAGGACCGCGGCCGCGAGGTGAGCCTGCTCAACGAAGAGCTGCGCCGGCAGGTCGCCGAGCGATCGCGCGAGCTGACCGAGGCGCTCGCGCGTGCGGAGGGAACCGTGTCCCCGACCTCGCTCACCGCAGGCGACGTTTTCGACGGTCGCTACCGCGTCACGCGCGAGCTTGGTCGCGGCGGAATGGGTGCAGTGTACGAGGTGGAGCGGACGCGTGACGGCCGCCACTTCGCGCTGAAGGTGGTCACCGCAGCGCTCTCGGCAAAGAACGCGGCCCGCCTCGCCCGCGAGGCTGAGATCGGCGCGCGCCTCCAGCACCCGAACCTCGTGTCGATCGTGGACGTGGGGATCGCCGCCGGCGGAACGCCGTTCCTCGTGATGGAGCTCGTGCAGGGCGGCTCCCTGGAGGAGCAGCGGCCCCGCTTCGGCGACGTCGCGTGGGCGGTAGCGCTCCTGCAACAGATCGCGACTGGCCTGCTGGAGCTGCACTCGGGCGGCGTAGTCCACCGCGATCTCAAGCCGGCCAACGTGTTGCTCGTCGATGGCCAGCGCGGCGGCGCGCCTGTCGCGAAGATCTCGGACTTCGGCATCTCGTCTCGCGAGGCCACGCCTCAGAACCTCACCGAGGAGGGCGCCCTGCTCGGCACTCCCGTGTACATGCCTCCCGAGGCGTGGCTCGAGCCGGCGCGGCATCCCTCGGCCGATGTGTTCTCCTTCGGCGTGCTCGCGTACGAGGCACTGACGGGTCGCACGCCGTTCCCGGTGCCGGCGATCCTCCTCGTGCGGGCCCGCCAGCCCATTCCGCAACCGGCGCCCATCGAAGGAGTCGCCGAGGCAATCTCGAAGCTCGTCGTCGCGTGCCTCCAGGCCGAACCGTCGAAGCGCCCCACCGCCAAGGAAGTGGCCGACGGGCTGTCGTGAGCGACGAAGGTTCGTCGTCGCCGACGGATGTTCGTCGCAGGCACGGCTCGGCGCAAACGGCGGAAATCACGTTGCATCGCTGGTGGTACCGGCCTTGCTGTGGGAGAGGCTAAGAGAGAGGAAGCACCCATGAGAGCACTGGTGACGGGGGCGACTGGGCACATCGGCGGGGCGGTCGTGAGGGCGGCGAT
>DATJYG010000885.1:0-2544 GCA_035499695.1 Polyangiaceae bacterium | reverse complement strand
CGAAGCGCGCGACGTCGAACGTCTCGCCGTCCGGGGGCGCGTCGTCCATCTTGAAGTCGCCCGTGTGCACGACGAGTCCCGCATCGGTGCGGATCGCGAGCGCCGTGGCGTCCGCGATCGAGTGCGTCACGCGCACCGGCTCCACCTCGAACGAGCCCACCGCCACGCGCCCTCCCGGCCTCACCTCGCGGAGCTCGGCGTGGTCGAGCACCTCGTGCTCCGCCGCGCGCTCGCGCACCAACCCCAGCGCGTAGCGCGGACCCCAGACGGGCATGTCGAACCGGCGCAGCAGATAGGGGATCGCTCCGATGTGGTCCTCGTGCCCGTGGGTCACGAAGAGGCCCGCGATGCGCTTGCCCTCGAGCGCCGAGAAGTCCGGGTGGATCACGTCGATCCCGAGACCCTGCTCGTCGAAGGTCACGCCGCAGTCGACGAGGAGCGCCTCCCCGCGCTGCTCGAGGACGAGGCAGTTCATGCCGATCTCGCCGAGTCCTCCGAGGGGGTAGACGCGCAGGGTCGAGGGCATGGAGGGCATCGGCGTGCTGGTGGCTACGCCTAGCATCGCGGCGTGCTATTCGTCCTGGGTTCCACGGATGTCGACGCTCGCCGACAAGCGTTTCGTCCTCGTCACCGGCAAAGGCGGCGTCGGCAAGACCACCGTGTGCGCCGCCGAGGCGCTGGCGCTCGCGGCCAAGGGCAAGCGCGTGCTCGTGGCCATGTGCAACTCGAAGGAGCGCCTGAGCGCCATGCTCGGGGTGCCGCCCGTCGGCGCGGACGTGGTGCGCGTCGCGGACGGCGCGGGGCAGGGAGGCGTGTGGGCCGTCAACATGCTGCCCGAGCGCGCCATCGAGGAGTACGGCACGCTCGTGCTCCACAGCCGGGCGCTCTACAAGACCCTGTTCGACAACCGCTACGTGCGCACCTTCCTGCGCGCCGTCCCCGGCATGCAGGAGTGGTCGATGCTCGGGAAGGCCTGGTGGCACACGACCGAGCGCCTGCCCGACGGGTCGTCGCGGTTCGACCTCGTGATCCTCGACGCGCCCGCCACCGGCCACGGGCTCGACATGCTGCGCGTGCCCAAGGTGATCCTCGACGTCGTCCCGCCGGGCATCCTGCGTCGCGACGCCGAGCGCGCCTGGGCTCTGTTCCAGGACGACAAGACGTGCGCCATCGTCCTCGTCACGCTCCCCGAGGAGATGCCGACGACCGAGACGATCGAGCTCGCCCGGGCGCTGCGCGAGCTGGGGCTGCCCATCGGGCGCGTCGTCGTCAACTGCGTGCTCCCGCCTCTCTTCTCGAAGGAAGAGCGCGCGGCGCTGCTCGCGGCGACGCCGAACGGCACGGCGGACGCGGGCGAGGCGGCGATCGCGGCGGCGCGGGACCGGTCGACGCGCGAACGCGTGCAGGCCGAGAGCCTCAATCGCCTCTCGCGCGAGCTCCCGGTGCCCCCGGCGTTCCTCCCGCTGCTCATGCAGGACGCGGCGAACCCGGAGTCGATCGCACAGCTCGCCAAGCGCGTGTAGGCTCGCTCCAGCGAGCCCGTCATGCCTCCGTCGGTCCCGCCCGCCCCCCTCCTCACGAGCGTGCTCGGCCTCGGGGTCGAGTCGTTCGCCACGGTCCGCGCGGCCATCGCCCTCGGCATCGCGGACGCACGCGCCGCCTTCGAGCTGACGCTGCATCCGGGAGAGCACCACGGGTTCATGGTGCTCGCGGGCGTCGAGCCGCTCGTGGACGCGCTCGAGCGCCTGCGCGCGCGCGTCGACGAGCTCGACTGGCTCGAGTCCGTCGGCGCGATCGACAAGCCGGCGCGCCGTCGCCTCGCCGAGACGCGCTTCGTGTGCGACGTCGACGCCGTGGCCGAGGGCTCCGTCGTCTTCGGCGGTGAAGCGGTGCTCGTCGTCGAGGGGCCCTACTGGCAAGCGCAGCTCGTGGGCGGGCTCGCGCTGGCGGCGCTGACCGACGCGACGCTCGTGGCCACCCGCTTCGCGCGGCTCGCCCTCGCGTCGCGCGAGGCGGTCGAGCTCGTCGAGCGCGGCTCGGCCACGGCGCACCGCCTGGGAGGCGCTCCGCTGCTCGCGCGCGCCGCGTACATCGGCGGCGCCACCGCGACCACGAGCGCCCTCGCCGGGCGTCGCTACGGCATCCCGGTGAGCGACATGAGCGGCGCGGCGGAGCGCATCGCCCTTGCCCGGGGGACGGCGCGCGTCGTGCCGCGGGAGGAGCTCGACGAGCGCGGCGCCCTCGAGCTTCGCGCGACGCGCGGCGACCCCGACGGCGACGAGGGGAACGGTCGCCGGCTGGCCGCGGTCGCCGCGGAGGGCGCACCCGGCGGCGGCGCGCGCGCGAGCTACGACCTCGCGTCGATCGAGGACGACGGCTCGTGGTCACCGCGCATGCGCGTCGGGGCCGACGCGCGGTCCTCGAGCGACCCGGGTCGCAAGCTGCTCGTGCGCTACTTCGACCGCGAGGGCAGCCCGATCGCCGACGTCGCCCACGCGATGAACGAGCGCATGCTGCGCGCGACCGGCGGGCGCTACGTCGACC
>DATJYG010000884.1:0-41339 GCA_035499695.1 Polyangiaceae bacterium | reverse complement strand
CTCGAGGTAGGCGTGGCGGTCATCGTGCTGCAGGCCGAGGGGATCCAGCCTCGCGGCGAGGTGGCCGAACTCGCGGTAGGCGTGGACCAGGCTCGGAACACCGGCGGGCGGACCGGCAGGCGCCGCCGGACCCTCGGCCGCGGCGCCCCGCGTTCCCGCAAAGTCCATGCCCGCGAAGAACAGGGCCCAGTCCTCGGCCACCGACGTCGGATCGGCCTGCCAGCGGCGGTACTGCTCGTCGATGTAGCCGGCGTTCTCGCGCAGCACGAAGTCGAGCCGTCGGTCCATGCACTCCTCGGGGCGCCCGGGAGCCGCCGGGGCACGGAACGCGCGGGCGCGCGATCTCGGAATGGGGACGCACGTTAGCACGGCGGGCGTGGCCTCGCACCCGTCCCGCGGCCGCTCGCGCTGGAGCGCCGCGCCCGCTGGAATCATCGGCCGCTCCCGCCCCACACTTGGACGCGCCAGGCGGCGAAACGTCGCACCGCTGCGTGGCGCGTGCTGGGCCGCGCGAGAACTGGCTGCGGGCGCTCGATTTGGGACGGCCCGCCGGGGCGGCGGGGCGAGCGCCTCAGTGCGGGGCGGCCGCCGTATCCGGGTGCGCGGCCTGCCAGCGGTCGATCGCCGACTGGAGCGAGGTAGCGAGCGAATCGGCGGAGAGCCGCTTCAGCCACGCGAGCTGCTCGCGCGCGCCGGCGCGATCGCCCGTCTCGAGCAGCGCCTCACCGAAGTACTCGCGGGCCGGCGCGTAGTCGGGCTTGAGCCGCAGGCAGGTGCGGTAGGCCGCCAGCGAGGTCGGGTAATCGCCCAGCATGCGCGCCGAGAAGCCGATCAGGTTCCACGCCTCGTGGTAGGTCGAGTCGATCTCGACCGTGCGCTGCCCGCGCTGAAGCGCGCGCTTGAAGCGCTTCTCGGCGCCCTTGCGGTCGCCGTTTGCGAGCGACTGCTGCGCGTGCACGACGTCGTCGTAGGTGTCGCCGTACCACGGCGTCGCCTGCATGCGCGGCGTCACCGAGCCGTCCGCATTGGGGTTCGAATCGTTGCCCGAGCCGTGCTGCGCGGGCGGAGGTGGCGGCGGGCTGCCGTAGTCGGCGAGCGCGACGCCCGCGACGAGCGCGAGCGCGAGGACCAGCAGGGTCGTCCGGCGTTTCATCGAAGGGCTCCTTTGGCGTGCGGCGCCCAGGCCCCCGCGTGCGGCGCGGGCGGCGTCACGATCGATGCGGCAGCTTCCGCCCCGGATACGAATCGGCGAACGGCCTGGGCTCGCCGTGTCGGGCGGCAATCCCCGAAGGAACACTAGTACGCGAGCTGCACGGCCGCGTCGAAGCCGGCTGAGCGCGGCCCGCCGACGTTGTCGCCCGAGTCCATCGCCTCGAGTGCGACACGCGTGCGCGGATCGAAGGCGTGAACGAGGCGCAGCACCTCGAGGTGGAGATCCGCCTCGGGCGTGGTCCCCACCGCGGTGACGTGCTCGTGTTCGAGCCGCGCGGTCACGACCCAGCGCTGCCCGGGGTCGAGCAGCCCGACGAGCTCGAGCAATGCGTACTGGTGCCGCTCGTGCTCCCCTGCGCCCGGACGGTCGTCGAATCGGTCCAGCGTGTAGGCGGGCACGGCCCAGAAGCGCCCGCCACCCAGCATCGCGGCGGCCTGGAACTGGAGGTGCTGGAGCCAGGCGTGGAACGAGAGATCCGAATCCTGGCGATCGAACAGCATGCGCGCACCGAACTGCTGATCGTGCACGGCGCGCACCAGCCAGGCGTACTCGTCCTCGAGCGCGTTGAAGTCGGGCGCACCCCCCGGCGTCGCAGGCGTCGTGCGCTGGCTGTTGATGAGACCCGCCGCCCACGTCCAGTCGCCGCGCAGTCCGCCGAGCTCGATGCCGCGTGCGGCGAGCGCGACCGGCGTGAGGTCCGGAGCGCGCGTGCCGCGGCGGTCGGAGGATAGGAACGGCATGCCCGCGTCGTAGATGCCGGCCTTCGCGGCGAGCGCACCGTTCGGAAGCAGGTCGTCGAAGACGACGTAGGCGGTCCGCGCGCTCCACGCGCTCTGAGCGGAGTCGAGGCTCGCCTCGACGTGGTACGAGACGTTGGCCGAAGCGCGCCCCGCGGCGTGGAGATCGAGCTGATCGAGGCCGAAGGCCCCGGTGTGCGAGCGCTCGCGCCCGCCACCCGTGCCCGGCACGTCGGCCTGCGTCCACGCGTAGCCCGCCGCAGCGACGATGCACGCCTGGGGCCCGTGCGCGGGGAGCGGCTCGGCGTGCTCGCTGCCCGACGCTCCGAATCCGGTGCGCAGGAAGCGGATGCCGTGCGCGTTCAGGCGCGGCGGGCCGAGGTGACAGCGCGCGCAAGCGGGATCGTCGCCGCGCGCGAAGATCGGCAACGCGTGGGCGCGGCCGGCCGCGACCAGCAGCAGCAAGGACAGCGCGCCCACGGCGCGCCCGGCTCGAGCGGTCATGTCGTCTCCGCGGAGGTCGTCCGCTGCGTGGGGCGCCGCTGCGGCGACGTGCCGCGCGCGGCTACTTCTGCCGCGTCAGCTCGAACGTGCGCGTGACCGTCTTCTTGCCCGCGCTCCAGTCCGTCCACTCCGTGCGCAGGTGGTCGTCGTCGACGAACACCATCCGGGCGTCGTGCATGAACTGGTCCTTGCCGGGATCGATGTTCGCGCCGCCCGCGAACTCGAACGCGATCTCCCTGCCGTCGGCGCTGCTCTTCGCCTTCATCCGAGGCTGATTGCCGGCGGCGCAGTAGTGCGTGAGCACCAGCTCGCCCTTGTCGACGGTGTACATCGTCACCATCTCGTGGGGCGTGCCGGGGAAGAGCGTCTCCATCACGGCGCTGCCGTTGGCCGTGACCTTGTAGGTCACGGTCGCGTCCATCGACTGCGTGCCGTCGCCGGCCTTGCCGGTCCACGTTCCCGCCAGCTTCTTGAGCGGCGCGAGCGCGGGCGGCGTGAACGAGCTCCCGTCGTGGTGCACGTCCTCGGCGATCGCGAACGTCGTGCCGGCGACCATCAGCAGCGCGGCGAACCAGGCGAGCTTCCTCACGGGCGGCTCCTCGGGCGGGCGGTGGAGGGGTGACCGAAACGTGAAACGGCAGGCAGTCTAGCCCGCCCGCGCGGGATGGCAAGACGGGGCTGCCTTGCGCCGGTCGTCATGATTGCGCCGCGCCTCACTCAACTTCGTGCGACGGGCGCAAACACGCGTGAATCGCGTGCGTTCATGCGGTTTTTCGTTGACCGGCACGCTCGCCCGCCGCGAATAATTCGCGCGCCGTGATTCCCGCCACGCCGCGCCGCCGCCGCGGAATTCATGACGGCCCCAGAAGGGTCACGGGCGGATCGCCCACCCCCGTTCCACGGAGGCCTCGTTCGATGCTTCGTTCCCCTCGTTGGTTCGTTCCCGCACTCGCGTTCGCGCTGGCGGTCCCCGCCGCACGCGCGACCACGATGATCCCGCAGTCCCTCGACCAGCTCGCCGCCGGCTCGTGGGCCGTCGTGCGCGTCACCACGCTCGAGACGCACGCGGCGTGGACGGCGAACCGCGTCATCGTGACGACCGCACACGCGCGCATCACCGAATCGCTCGCCGGCCCGCTCCGCGCGGGGCAGGAGATCGACGTCGCGACCCTGGGCGGCACCGTCGATGGAACGAGCCTCATCGTCGAGGACGCGCCGCACTTCGCGGCCGGCACCGACGCCGTGCTCTTCCTCGAAGCCGGCAGCAGCTCGCCCTACCACGTCACGTCGCTCGCCCAGGGCAAGTTCGACGTGCACCGCGACACCGCCGGACGCGAATCACTCTCGCGCGATGACCTCGAGGGGGCCGGCTTCGCGCTTCGCGGCCTGCCGCGCGGCCCGCTCTCGCTCTCGGACCTGCGGCAGCGCGTTCGCTCCGCGCAGCTCGCCCGCTGACGCGGCGAAGGAGACGGCCATGATGCCTCTGCGCATGCTTCGCTCGCTGCTCGCCGGCGCGCTCACCGCGCTCGTCCTGCTCGCTCCCACGCTCTCGCGCGCGTTCCGGCTCGACTCGAGCTTCGGCGTGACGAGCACGGCCCCCGTCACTCCGCGTTCGACGCTGCCGACGCGCTTCATCCACTGGGACACGCGGGAGTTCGACAGCTGCGTGATCCCCTACTCGATCGACAACGCGGGCTGCCGCGACTCGATGGCGAACGGCGGCTTCCAGGCCATCGCGAACGCGTTCAACGCGTGGAGTTCGGTCTATCCCACGCCGGTCACGTTCTCGCGCCAGGCGAACGCGGCCACGAACCGCGCGGGCAACGACGCGATCAACCTGATCGCGTTCGACTCCACCAATGCGAACGGCTTCATGGGCCGCCGGCTCGCCGGCGTGCTCGCGCTCACCTACGTGTGGGTGCAGGCCCCGACCGGACGGATCCAGGAGTCCGACATCATCTTCAACGACCGCGACTGGCAGTGGAACAACACGGGCGACAACTTCGATCCGTACGTCACCGCGAAGACCTTCCCGTTCGCGATCGGCAACGGTGACTCGCTGTTCATGCGCTTCAACGGCGGCCCGATCCGCGCCATGCGATTCGACAGCACGAACATCACGGTCGGGGCCGCGACGGCGGCGCAGGTCGCGAACGAGATCGCGAACGCGACGATGCCGGCGGACAGCTTCTACTTCACCTCGGTCGCGACGCCGGTCGACTTCGACACGACCGGGCTCGGAGCGATGGCGACGAACTTCCTCGAGCTGATCTCGGCGCGCTGCGACGGCCAGGGCAGCATCGAGGTCGTGCGCGGCACGGGCTCGCTGCCCGGTGCGCTCGCCTTCCCCGCCGGCCGCGTGTTCACGCGACAGGCGGACATCCAGACGGTCTGCACCCACGAGATCGGGCACTTCATCGGCGTCGCCCACTCGTCCGACAGCCCGACGGAGTCCAACGCGACCTACACGAACGCCGTGATGTACGCGTACGCGCCCGCGACGGGCACCAAGCGCGTGCTCACGCCGGACGATCAGGCGGCGATGGACTTCCTCTACACGCCCGACTACGGCGACGCGCCGGATCCCACCTACCCGACGCTCGTCCACACCGGCACCAACAGCCGCAAGCTGAGCGGACTGCAGCTCCATGCGCCGTGAAAGGGCCCGGGGCACCTGTTCTGCTATAACCCGATCGACACGCTGCGGTTCGAGTGGCTGGGCGGATCGCGCGATGGCTCGCAGCTCGAGTGCGAGGCGCGCGTCGTCAACAACGACAACGACGACGACGGCGTCACGTTCGCGACGCCGCTGATCCGCGGCACTTCGAATCCGGTCACGGCGACGATCAGCTACCAGGATCCCAACCGCTACGACCCGGCAAATCCTAACCGCATCCTGTACTTCAACGGCTACTTCGACTTCAACGGGGACGGCACGTTCGACGCCACCGACCGCGAGATCTGGTGGCGCGGCACGCCGGCGGGAACGATCGCCGCATCCTCGAACTGGGCAGGCGCGACCATCAACTACGTCAACCAGACGATCACGCTCTACTTCAACGAGATCCCCTCGCTCATCGCGGCGCCCGGCGGTTACTCGCGCTTCCGGGTCGACTGCGGCGAGGACGAAGGTCGCGTGAACAATTACAACGGCGACCTCGGACCCGCCGTCGGCATCGCGCAGTTCGGCGAGGACGAGGATTACCCGTTCGTCACGGTCGACGCGGTCACGGCGACGCTCGTCTCGCGCTTCACGGCGGACGCGGCGTCGGATCAGGTGACGATCGCGTGGGCGCTGCCGACCAACTCGGGCGGTTCGAACGTGAATCTCTACCGCAGCGAGAACGGCGCCGAGCAGATGATCGCGGGCAACCTGCCCACCGGCTCGAACGGCGGAACGTATGTCGATCGCACCGTCGAGCCGGGCACGTCGTACACCTACCGCATCGCGCTGCTGCAGAACGGCCGCGAGGTGTCGGGACCGAGCATCGATGTCAAGGTGCCGGCCGCCGAGCTGAGGCTCGCGGGCGTGACGCCGAACCCGGTCGGCCGGACCGGCGTCGTACGCTTCAGCCTGCCGCACGCGGGCCACGCCCGGCTCGGGCTCTACTCGGTGAGCGGGCAGCTCGTTCGCACGCTCGCGGACGGCGAGTTCCGGGCGGGCGACCAGACCCTGGCGTGGGACGGCGTCGGTGCAACCGGACAGTCGGTGCCGACCGGCATCTACTTCCTGCGGCTCGAGGCCGCGGGACGCTCGCTCGTCACGCGCGCGGTGGTCGTTCGCTGAGATCCGGTTCGGGAACGAAGCGGCCGCCCGATTCGTCGGACGGCCGCTCTCGTTCGGACCGCGGCCCGGCGCCTCGCGCGCCGCGACCCGGCCGCAACGGCGGCGGCCGCTTCCATCACCAGGTGAACTGGTGCGTGGGCGCGACCTGGAAGCCGTCGATGCGGCCGTCGCGATTTCCGCGGAGGAGCGCGAACTGCACGCTGCTCTGCGGGTCGAGCACCCAGGCACCGCCCAGCGTCGCGACGTGCGCCGCGCCGGCGATCCAGTCCGCATCGATCACGAGGTGATCGGAGAGCTGGACGTCGGCGCCGGCCATCGCCTCGAGCGTGCGCCTCACGCCGAACGCGCCGAGGTGCGCGCGGATGCCGCGGAGCTTGAGGTTGCGGTGGTGGGCACGGAACTTCTGGTACTGCATCTGCCGGTAGTTGAGCGTCCGCGTCGCGACCGCATCGTAAGCGGGTACGAGATTCGGGCCGACCTGCATCACGCCCAGGGCGATCGCGGGCAGCGCATCGCCCTCCTCGACCGGCAGGCACTTGAGGTTCAGGACCGGGCGATAGTCGCGGGGCGAATCGATCGGCACCGCGTCGATGCCGGCTTCGATCCGCGGCGTGAACGTCCCGAACTGGGCCTGGAACGCGGGCTCGGGCCGCTCGAACACCGAACCGGCGCCGCTCCAGTCCGTGTCGACGTTCTGGATCTGGAGCGTCATCTGCCTCGGCGGAACGACGTCCGCTGTGGGAATCGTGTTGAGGCTGCTCGGCGCCGCGCCCGCCCCCCGCGTTCCCGCGAGCGCCAGCAGGGCGAGGAGCGCCCGCGCCCTACGCGCGTTCATCGCGGATCACGCGCTCGGGTGCGAGCCGGAAGAACCCGAGCGATCGCTCGAGCGCCCGCAGGCTCGCGTTCAGCTCCTCGCGCGTGCGCGCGTCCTGCGGCTCGCCCGCGGCGAGCGCGGCGGCGCGGGCGCTCAGCTCGTGGCTGCGCCGGAGCGTCGCCGCGAAGTCGCCGACCAGCCGGTTCAGCGACTCCGCCACCTCGCCGAACTCGTCGCGCCGGTGGAACTCGAGCCGCACGCCGAGGTCGCCCTCGGCGAGCGCGAGGAGCGCACGGTGGAGGGTGTGCACCGGCCGCACGAAGCGGTGCGAGAGCCGCAGCGACCACAGCGTGAGCGCGAAGGCGGCGAGCACGAGCGCGACGCCGCCGATCAGCGTGCCGCGCCGCAACAGCTGGCCCGTGTTGCTGATGGTCTTGTGCGCGCGGAAGAACTCCGCCTGCACCTGGTGGCTGCCCAGCGCGTACTGGAGCGCCAGGGCGACGAGCGTCGCGGCGAGCAACAGCGCGAGCGGAATCAATCCACGGAGCTGGCGCCTCCGGTGCTGCGGATGGGCGTGAAGCCATGCGTTCATGATCATGCGCTCCCCTTGCGGCGCGCGGGCGCCGAACGCGCGCCGTCGCGCGCTCCGCTCGCCACGTCCGGACGATGGATCGGTGGGATCACTGCAGCTCGGACATCGTGTGGCACGTGAGGCAGAGCTGGCCGCGCCGGTTGTCGATGCGTTCGTACGAGAGCTTGCGCTCGCCTTCGCCGTGGACGAAATGGCACGTCGCGCAGGTGATGAGGCCGTCGCTCGAAAGCGGCAGCGACGCCGGCACCGCGCCTCTGGGCCGGACGCCCGTGCGGTGCGACGGGCCCTCGGCGGAGTGGCAGCCCATGCAGCGCGCCTCGAGGTCGGGTACGAGCAGCCCACGCGCGGCGACGGGGTCGCGGGCGAGTGCTGCGGCCTCGCCGCGATGGCAGAGCGTGCAGTCGGCATCCGCGCGGTGCGGGCTCTCGCGCGCGGGCGTGCGCGCGAAACCCGGAGCCAGCGCGAGCACCAGCGCCGAGCCCGCCACGAGCGCTCCGGAGGTCCGATGCTTCAGCGGCCCCCTCCCTCGAGCTGCGAAGCGAAGGCCATCACGCGTGGGGATTCAACGCCACTGGATCGCGCCGAGATCGATCCGCCCGTCGGCGCGGCCGAATCCCGTGAAGTCCGCTGGCCGCGTGCCGGCCGGGGCGCCCGCACCGATGCATGGGCTCCCGCGCGCGAGTCGATAGTCGCCGCCGCCGTCGCGGCGATACCGCACGAACTGCGGATCGGCGTTCACGTCGTGAGCCGGCATCGGGCTCGTGTGGATGTCGTACGGGATGCGGTTCCCGAAGACGAGATTGTGGTCGAACCGATTGTGCGAACCCGAGAGCCCGAGCTCGGCGAGTCCCGAGCCCGCGTTGTCGAACACGATGTTGTCGATCACCACGAAGTGGTCCGCGGTCGAATCGTTCGCCCCGCCGATCTCGACCCCCCAGTTGCCGTTTCCGAAGATCGTGTTGTTCGCGATCGTCCCGGCCTCCGCGGTGTGGTAGCTGCAGATGCCGGCGTCCTGGTTGCCGAACACGATGTTGTCGTCCACGACCGCGTTGCGCGAGCCGCTGCTCAGGTAGATGCCGTGGACGAGCCCGTTGGTCGAGTCCGGATTCCCGATGCCGTGGATCACGTTGCCATGGATCCACGCGCGCTGGCCCTGCTCGTTGAGGATGCCCGCGGCGCCGCGGCTGCCGACGTTGGGCAGGTCGTGAACGTGGTCGTGGAGCACGTGCACGTCGTCGCCGACGACGTCGATGCCCGTGAAGCCGTCGCCGCTCACGTCGAAGCCGACGACGTCCGTGCACGCCCCGACCTGCCGCCACGCGTAGTGGTAGAGCCGCACCGGCGTCACTCGAATCTGCGCGCCCCAGGTCGAGTCGGAGACGAACCGGATCCGCGCATCGGGCCTGCCGTTGACGCGCGGCTCGATCATGCCCGAGGGATAGACGCCCGCGCGAACGTGCACGGTCGCCCCCGGCACGACGGCCTCGGCCGCGTGCCGCAGCGTCCGCCACGGATGCGCGGCGCTCCCGTCGGCGGAATCGCTGCCGGTCGTTGCGACGTAGAGGGCGGGTGCGCCCGGATCCGCGCCATCCTGCGCGGCCGCGATCGCAGCCGCCGCGCGCATCCACTCCAGGCCCTGGAGCGGGCGGTGCGCCGCGGCGTCCGACGCGGCGGCGAACGCCGGGGCGCGGAGCGACGCCACCGCGAGCGCCAGCACGAGTCCGCGCCTCAACGTCGCCCGTTCCTGCGTCGCCGCGTCATGGCGTCACGCCCGCCCTCGTGTCCGTGTGTTCGCACGTCGGGAATGGATCGCCGCGCAACGGTCGCTCGGCCGCGTACCGGACGCAAGCCGATTTGCGGTCGCACGGGGGCGCTGCGACGATCGGGCGAAGCCCGAGGATCGATCATGTCGCGCTTCGCTGCCGCACTTGCATGGCTCGCTCTCGCCGCGACCGCAGCGCCCGCGACGTCTCCCGCCGCGAGCAGCGCCGACAGCGTCCGCGTCGTCCTGCTCGGCACCGGAATGCCCCTGCCCGATCACACCGCGCAGGGCCCGGCGACGGCCGTGCTCGTCGGCTCGCGTCTCTTCCTGTTCGACGCGGGCGCGGGCGTCGAGCGCCAGATGGAGGCGGCGGGGCTCGAGTACCGCGGCGGGCCGGTCACGGCCGCGTTCCTCACCCACCTGCACAGCGATCACACGCTCGGACTGCCCGACCTGATCCTCACCTCGTGGGTGATGGGCCGCCGCGCCCCGCTGCCGATCGTCGGCCCACCCGGCACGCAGCGCATGATCGATCACATCCTCGCGGCGTGGTCGGAGGACATCCAGGTGCGCGAAGCCGGGCTCGAGCACGAGTCGGTCGGCGGCTGGAAGGTGAGCGTGCGCGAGACGCAGGGCGGCGTCGTTTACGACTCGGCCGGAGTGCGCGTCACGGCCATCCCCGTGCTGCACGGCTCGTGGCGCTGGGCGTTCGGCTACCGCATCGACGCGCGGGGCCGTTCGATCGTGATCTCGGGCGACACGCGTCCCTGCCCCGCGCTCGAGCGCGCCAGCCGCGGCGTCGACGTGCTCGTGCACGAGGTCTATCCCGCCTCGCGCCTCAGGTCCGAGCCGCGCCCCGGCGGAGGCGACTGGCCGCGCTACATGCGCGCGTTCCACACCTCCGACCGCGAGCTGGGTGCATTGTGCGCGCGGGCGCAACCGCGACTGCTCGTGCTCACGCACCTCATGCGGATGGGCGGCACCGACGCCGAGCTGCTCGCCGGCATCCGCGCGGGCGGCTTCCGGGGACACGTCGAGATCGGGCACGACCTCGCGCGCTACTGAGCGCGCGGGGCGTTCGCGGAAGTCCGCGCGCCGCCGCCCGGCGCGGCTCAGTCCGAGTCGCTCGGAGGCAGTACGAGCGGCGGGTTCTCGGGACAGTAGGCGGCGACCGGTCCCCGGGCGCGGCACGTCGAGCAGGGCTGTCCCGCCGCGCAGCTGCGGTGGAACAGCCGGAACTCGGCGAGGGCCGCGGCGAAGCGCGGGCTCTCGGAGCCGAAGCGCAGGAAGTCGAGGAGCCGGTCGGCCACCTCGTGGCTGACGACGTGCTCCCACCGGCAGGCCTCCGCCATCGCGCGCTCGGGAGCGAGGCCGACCACCTCGGCGAGGAAGGCGCGGATGATCGCGAAGCGCCCGCGCACGTCGGCGGCGATCCGCCGCCCCGCGGCCGTCAGCACCGGGAAGTGGGCGGGATCGAACCGCACGAGCCCGCGCTCGGCCAGCTGCGCGAGCGTGAGCGAGACCGTGCCCTTGGTCACGCCGACGCGCGTCGCGATGTCGACCACGCGCGCGTAGCCCCGCTCTTCGCGCAGCTCGGCGATCGCCCGCAGGTAGTGCTCGGCGCTGGCGGAAAGGCTGCGTTGCGTGCGGGGCGAAGTGCTGCGGGGCATGGCGTGATCCTCCTCCTCCGGGCGCGGCGCCCGGTGTTTGACCGATCAAACCTAGGGAATGTCCGGCGCCCGAGTCAACCGCCCCGCCCACGCGCCCCACCCCGGGCGGTCGCGTGGCCAGCGCGCCGGCCGAACAAAGACAAACGGCACGTCGCTCTTTGCGGGCGGACTGTTCGAGAACATCGGCAAGACCGCGCAGGCAAGCCTCGCGAGCACGCTCCCGCTCGCGCTCGCCGCGGCGCCGCCGCCCGTCTCGCCGATCGACTGGGCGCTGCGCGTGAGCCCCAACCCCGCCGCGGGCGCGGTGCGCGTCCAGTACGACCTGCCGCGCGCCGCGCGGGTCGACGTCTCGGTCTTCGACGTGCTCGGACGGCGCATCGCGACACCCGTCAGCGCCGCGCTGCTCTCGCCCGGTCGTTACGAAGCGAGCTGGGACCCCGGCCGGACGTCCGGTTACGCCGGCCCCGGCGTCTACTTCGTGCGCATGCAGACCGGGCCCCGCACGCTGGTCCAGCGCCTGGTGCTGCTGAAGCGTCAGCCCAGCCGCACGAACGTCGGCAGCTCGTGGCGGATCGTTCCCAGCGCGAAGCTGGCGGACAATCCGCCGCCGAACGCGAACAGGCCGAAGCGCCGGCCCCTGGTCAGGTGATCGGCATTGAGCGCCAGGGCGAGCGGGATCGAGGCCGAGGTCGTGTTGCCGAACCGCCCTCCCGCATCGAGCACCCGCCCGGCGAAGCCGCGTCGCCGCCAGTCCTCGACGATCGAAGCATTCAGCGTCCGGTTGGCCTCGTGCAGTGCGACCACGTCGATCTCGGGAAAGGTCCAGCCGGCCTTGGCCAGTGCCGCGCCCGCCGCCGGTCCGCCGATGAACGGCACGAGCGTGCTGCGCACCGCAGCGCCGTCCATGGCCAGTCGATGCTGTCCGGAGGCGAGCTCGTGCGAACTCGGATCGGGCCGCCGCGATCCGCCGACCGGCGTGAGGATCATGTTCGCCTGGCTGCCATCGAGCCAGCTCCAGAACTGCGCCGGCGCGAACCAGTCCTCGGCTTCGGGCACGGCGGTGCACAGCGCGGCGGTGCCGGCGTCTCCCAGCACGGTCGCGAAGCTGCGGTCGCGCCAGTTGATGGTCGCGCTCATCCGGTCGGCGCCGATCAACAGGACGCGCTTCGCCATGCCGGAGCGGATGAGCGAGTAGCACAGCATCAGCGCCGCGATCCAGGTGCTGCACGCCAGCGAGACGTCGGCGCCCTTGATCTCACGGGGCATCGCACCGTTCCAGACCGGAATCCCGAGCCGGTCCTGGAGCATCGCGGCATCGGGAGGGCTGTAGAGGTACGAGGGCGTGACGCTGCCGAAGAGGATCGCGTCGATTCCAGCGGGGTCGGCGCCCAGACGCTCCAGCAGCAGTCGCGCCGCGTGGGTCGCAAGATCGATGGTGCCCTGGCCCTCCGGGCAGAAACGGCGCTCCGCAAAGCCGATGAAGCGCTTGACCCACCGATCGCTGGTCTCGAAGAGCTTGGACTCCTCGGCGCTCAGCTGGCCCGAACTCGTCTTCCTTGTTCGCATGCGCTCGAGCCGCAGGCGGGCGGCAACCCGCGCGTTGCTCCAGACCTGCTCCGGCGCGTACGCGGAGATGCCTTCGAGGCGCATGCCGTGAATGGCGGCGCTCATGCGTAGATCCCTGGGCGGACTCCCTACTCCATCAACTCGCGATCTTCTGGCCAAAGGTAGCGCCAACTTTCCGGTTGCTCCAGTCGGCTTCCCGCGGCCGCCACGCCGGCCGGGATGCGTCCGGGAATGGGCTCGCGCGCCGCCGCCGAGGTGCCTTCGGCCCGCAGGACATCGCGCGCGCGTTCCTCGGGCGTCGCAGCGCTGCGCCGTGGCCGCCCGGCCGCTCCCGGCTACGGTGAGAACGCCGGCAGCCGCGGCCCGCAGATCTCCGGTCCGACCCCGGGCACCTGCTCGGCATCCGGCCAGCGCGGATATCGCCGGGTCAGCTCGGCGAACTGCGCGGGGGTCATGCCGCCGCGCGGCTCGAGCCCGCCCGGGCTCAGGAGCAGCACGTCGCAGGTGGTCGTGATGTAGTCGTAGACGCGGTGCTGGCGCCCGGCGAGGTAGATGGCGTTGTTCACGACGCCGTCCAGGTTGACGAGGTGCCAGCCGTCACGCCGCGGCGCGAAGTAGCCGAGCGCGCCCGCGTTGTAGACGCCGACCACGCGCGCGCGCGGCGCCTTCGCTTCGATGCGCGCGAACAGCGTGTGGATCGGCGCCTCGAGTCCGCCGGGATGGCGGCCGAAGTGGGCGACGAAGCGCGCACCCGCTGCGAAGAACAGGACTGCGGCCAGGAGCGCCAGCGCGACGCGCCCGCGCGGCGCGAGCCGCTCGGCCGCGACGCCCCCGACGAGGCACGCGGCCAGCGCAGGCACCTGCGCGTACCACGTCATGTAGTGGCGCAGCACGAACGCGTAGGCGAGCGCGTGCGCGGCGACGAGCGCGAGCAGGCCGCCGAGGAATCGTGCCCGGCCCGCACCCGGCGTGCGGCGGAGCACCTGCATCGCGCCGATCGCCGCGAGCACCAGCGCGAGCAGCACGCCGGCAACGACCGGTCGCGTCACGCGCAGCGGCGTGAACTCCTCGCCCAGCATCCAGCCGAGCGGAACCCACAGCGGGGCGAGCAGCGATTTCGCGATCGTTCCGGGCGTGAGCCGCGTCGCCGTGGGCAGGTGACCGAAGATCTTCGCATTGCCGAGTTTGACGAGCCCGCTCACCGGCCAGGGGCTGCCGAAGGCGTGCTGGTTCCACAGCAGCCACGGCGAAGCCACCGCCATCGCGACCACCGCCATCAGCCCGAGCAGCCCCGTCGCGCGCCGCCACTCGCCCGCGGCGCGGGATCGCCAGGGTGCGAAGAACACGACCGCGAGCAGCCCCGCGAGCGGCCCCAGGTCGGCGCGGGCGAGCCCGAGCAGTCCGAGCAGGGCCCCGAGCGCGATCGCGCGCGCGCGTTCGAGCCGGCCGCGGGCCAGCGCGGGCGCCGCGAGTGCGAGCCAGCCGGCGAGCACGCAGGTCGAGAGCGAGGTTTCGAGCCCGCGCAGGCCGAGGAACATCGGAAGCGGGCACAGCAGCCAGAGCGCGGCGGCCGTGAGCGCGGCGCGCGTCGTGAACAGCCGGCGCACGGCGCTGAAGATCAGCGTCGCGGCCAGGGCCTCGAAGGCCGCGCACAGCGACAGCGCAAGATGGACCGGAATCCACGCCCCCAGCCGCAGCTTCTCACCGATCAGGAACACCGGCAGCAGCGTCACCAGGTAGAGCGGGTGATAGCCGTTGGTGGGCGCCAGGCCGTCGAACGTCGAGCCCAGCCCGGTCACGACGTTGCGCGCGATCGTGAAGTAGTAGAACGCGTCGTCGGCCAGCACACCCCGGTCGCTGATGCCCGACCAGATGAAGGCCAGCCGCGCCGCCAGTCCCAGCGCGATCAGCGCCGCGAGCGCGATCCACGGGCGGCCTGCGCCTGCGGCCGAGGGCGTGGGCGCGGAATCGCTCACCACGTCGGCCCTCCACGGCGTGAGGCGCCGCAGCAAGAGGTTTGCGAAACCCCGGGAGCTCACGCTCCCGGGGTTCGTGATGATTCCGTTGTCGGCGTGGTCAGGCGGCGGGTTCGATGTTCTGGTTCACACGCAGGAGATTCTGGGGATCGTACTGGCGCTTGATCTTCCGCAGCCGGTCGTGGTTCTCGCGGTAGGTTCCCTGCACGCGTCCGGCACCCTCGTCGCCCATGAGGAAGTTCACGTACGCCGCGCCCGCGGAGTGCGGCCGCAGCGCGTCCCAGTACTCACGCACCCACGCGACCTGCGCCGGCATCTTTGCGGCGTCGGGATCCTCCGCGAGCATCACGTGGATGAACGAGGCGTCGCGCCAGGCGTAGGCCGTGTCGCCGTTCTTGCGATCCTGGATGGCGCCGTTGAGGGAGTACAGGTGCATGACCGCGTGCGGGCTCGGCACCTTGGGACCGTGCTGCAGGTGCGCCGCGATCGCCCCGTCGGAGATCTCCTTGTCGTAGTCCGCCTTCCAGTAGTCCTGGAATCCGGTCGGGAAGAGCCCGTCGAACGCGCTGTTGAGCGCGGCGAGCGGCATGACCGGCATGAAGTCCGTGTTCGGGCCGATCGCGCGGAACGGAGCGAGCAGTTTCTTGGCCTTGTCCTCGGAGCCGTTGTAGCAGACCACCATCTTGGCCACCGGCCGCAGGTGCACCGACTCCGGAATGAACGGCGCAGGCGGCGCCACCGTGTAGCCGAAGAAGATCCCCAGCTCACGCGGCGCATCGACGATGAACTCGCGGTAGAGCTCGAGCAGCGCGCGCGCTTTGTCGAGCTCGTAGAGCAGCACGCCGCCGCAGACCAGATTCACCGGATGCGCCTGGAACTCGAACGAGGTGACGACGCCGAAGTTGCCGCCACCGCCCCGCAGCGCCCAGAAGAGATCGGGATGCTCGTCGGCGCTCGCGGTCACGAGCGTGCCGTTGGCCAGCACGACGTCGGCCGAGATCAGGTTGTCGCAGGTCAGTCCGAACCCGCGGCTGATGTGGCCGAAGCCGCCGCCCAGCGTGAGACCGCCGACGCCGGTCGTCGAGATGACGCCCGCCGGCACGGCGAGCCCGCACGCCGAAGTGGCGTGATCGACGTCGCCCCAGACCGCGCCGCCGCCCACGCGCACGCGGCGGTTCTTCGGATCGACGCGCACGTTCTTCATCGGGCTCAGATCGAGCACGATGCCGCCGTCGCAGGTGCCGAGCCCGGCCGCGTTGTGGCCGCCCGATCGCACCGCGACCGCGAGGCCTGTTTGGCTTCCCAGCTTCACGCCCGCGATGACGTCCGCCGCATCGACGCAGCGGATCACGACCGCGGGGCGCTTGTCGATCATCGCGTTGTAGACCCGGCGGGCGGTGTCGTAGTCGGCGCTCGCCGGCGTGATCACCTGCCCGCGGACGGACGAGGTCAGACTCGCAAGGGACTGGTCGCTGATGCCTGTCGCGGTCACGGACATGGCGCACACTCCTTCACGTCAATGGTGGGGCTTTCAGAGCTTCGACGACGCGTCATGGTGGTAGCCCCGCCGCCGCGGAGTCAATACAGAAGTTGAGCCGACAGGCTCGTCGGCGATGCGGGCGCCCGCGCGCTGACAGAACTCTGTGCCGGGAGCAGGACTCGAACCTGCACGACCTTGCGGTCAGCGGATTTTAAGTTCAAACCTGCGGTTTTCGATTGTGCCGCGCACGATCCAACCAACGTCCGTGCGGTCCGCGTGGGCGCTGCTCGAAACACGTCTCCCGTGTCCCGCTTTTGTACGCATCTTACGCCGCGCTTTGCGGCTCACTCGGTTCGATTTCCGCACAAGACCTGCACACGGATGTCGCCGCGCCTTGTGAGCCCGAGCCAGACCGTCACAGCAGGCCTCAGGAGGACGACTCTCGCCACGGATGGCCCCGAACGCCGGGCAACCGGCAGAAGGGCGCCAAAGCCATGAGCAACTTCCAGAAGTCACCTAGCGAGCTCGGGGTGTCTTCCCCGGGTGTCGCCATCGCTCGGGTCACCAAGGTCGACATGACTGCGGGCTCCTCAACCGGCATTGCTCACGCAACAGACTCAGAAGGCCGAGAGTTCATGTTTGCGGGCCACTGGCGGCCCATGATGACTATCGCCGACGCGCTTCGCGAAGGGTACGAGATCGACGTCTGGCTGGACGGGTGGACGATCCTCTGTTTCGAGGCCGTCCGATGAGCGCCGCCCCTCTGTACGTCGCCGAACTGACTAAGCGTCGCTACCGGGGCAGGACTCCGAAGCCCATACGCGGACCCGAGGACGTTATCGCCCTGATCGGCGCGAAGCTTCGCGCCGAGGTCCGCGAGCACTTCGTCGTCATCCTGCTGAACGCGCGGCACGAGGCGCTCGTAGTCGAAACGGTGAGCATTGGCAGCCTCAATGCGAGCATCGTCCACCCTCGCGAGGTCTTCCGCCCGGCCATTCTGGCCTCCGCCGCGAACATCATCGTCGCCCACAATCACCCGAGCGGCGATCCCGAACCCTCCGAAGAGGACTTGTCAATCACCCGCAGGCTGGCGGAAGTCGGCGAGCTTCTCGGCATCGGCCTCCTCGACCACGTCGTCATCGCGAAACGTGGGGTCACAAGCCTGCGAGCGCGAGGTGCGTTGTGATCGCTGCCATCGGGGTTGCTTGTACCTTTGTGAATCGCGCACACGTCAATCTCGCGCGGACCGGCCATCCTTTCTTGACCCGCGGCGGGCGTCGAGTGATCGACTGTCAGCTTGCCGCGCTGGCGGAGAGTCACGGCTACTCGCCAACGGAGGAGCCGGCAACGCCTATGGCCCAAACCTTCGCGGCCATGAACCGCCAACCCCCGCAGGGCGATAGGAAGACCGGCTTCTTCCTAACGCTGTGGGAGGCGGACACGACATGACGTGACGTAAGCCAGTAGAGCACTACGCGAGGGCTCGCTCCTTCACCGGGGCGGGCCCTCTTCGCTTGCCCGCCGAACCGCACCTTCCATCGCCTCGCGCGAGATGGCGACCCGCGGGCTAGACCCCAACGGCATTCAAGAAGTTGTGCGCAACCGGCGCGGCGTCCAAGAAGTGCGGACGTATGCAAACCGCCGCGCCCGCCAGCGAGAGTTCCCCGGCCCGGGGTGCATATGGCAGCCTCCGAAGCGTGAGAGGGCTCAGGCAGCCTCATGCAGCCAGATTCCCAGTTGCTTCGCGAGCGTCGCATCCTGCTCGATGCACCACTTCAGGATGGTCACACATGCGGCCAGCAGGCTCACGTCACGGGTCGGATCACCGATAGGCCCGAGACTGCCGTACTTCCCGCCGTGAAAGAGGTTGTTCCGAACTGTCCGGACAAGCCTTACCAACCGCCATTCGTCGAACTCGCCTTGCCTCTCAGGCACGGGCCGCCAACCAAGGCCGCCCTCCTCGGTCACGTATTGCTCCTTGGGGCCGCCGTCCCGGCGAAGTAGCTCGAAAGCCCGGGTCACTGCATCCGTCCCATTCGTGGCCAGTCTCCCCCGCAGGCTCTCGTCAGCGAACTTCCGCCAGTCGGCCTCAGCACGGTCATTATGGCCTCTTCGAAGCCGGTTGGTCCGCTTGAGCGCGTACTCAGCACCCGCGAAGAGGCACAAGAACTCGAAGACGCGCTCGCGATCGTGAACGCTTGCAAGCAGTGCTTCTACCGGGGTGTGGCGCATCAGTTCAGGGCCTCCCAGTTCTGAGTCAGAACCGCCGTGCCGCCATAGTACTTGTGCTAACCTCACACAGTCCAAAGTATGTAGTGGAGCTGGAGTTAGCGCCTTGAGATAACTGGTCGGAAGGCACGCCTTCGCTCCGTCTTCTGCCGCTCGGACGCGAGGCCTCGCACCGCAGGATGCCTGTACTCATGAGAGCCGCCCGATGAGCAAGAAGGACCTCAACGAGACCGAAATCTGTCAGAACTTCATCACCCCCGCGATCGTTCGCGCGGGCTGGGATCAGCTCACCCAGATTGGGCGCGAGCGGATATTCGCCCCCGGTCGCGTCATCGTGCGAGGCAACGTTGCCGCGCGTGGGAAGAACAAGCGCGCTGACTACGTCCTCTCCTACCAAAGCAATCTTCCAATCGCCGTGGTCGAGGCCAAGGACAACAACCACTCCTTGGGCGCGGGTATGCAGCAAGCCCTCGGTTACGCCGAGACGCTTGACGTTCCGTTCGTCTTCTCCAGCAACGGCGACGGGTTCCTCTTTCATGACCGCACCGGGCTTTCAACCCCGGTCGAGCGTGCACTGACACTCGAAGGGTTCCCTTCCCCCGAGGACCTCTGGGCGAGATACCGCGCGTGGAAGGGCATCACGAGCGACGCCGACAAGGTCGTGCGCTTCCCGTACTACGAGGACGCCTCGGGGCGCGAACTGCGCTACTACCAGCGCATCGCAGTTCAGCGAACGATTGAGGCCGTCACGCGAGGGCAGCGGCGCATCCTGCTCGCGATGAGCACCGGGACGGGCAAGACTTACACCGCCTTCCAGATCATCTGGCGACTGTGGAAGGCAGGCGTGGTCAAGCGGGTGCTTTTCCTCGCGGATCGCAACATCCTCGTGGACCAGACGATCCAGAACGACTTCAAGCCGTTCGGTGGCGTGATGACCAAGGTGGCGGACCGGACCGCCGACAAGTCGTTCGAGGTCTATCTCGCGCTCTATCAGGCGGTCACCGGAAACGAAGACGAGGCGCAGGTCTACCGGCAGTTCTCCCCCGACTTCTTCGACCTCGTGGTCATCGACGAGTGCCATCGCGGCAGCGCCAAGGAAGACAGCGCGTGGCGCGCGATCCTTGACCACTTCGAGCCCGCGATTCAGTTGGGCATGACGGCGACCCCGAAGGAGACGAGGGACGTTTCGACGCTGACCTACTTCGGCCCTCCGGTCTACACGTACTCGCTGAAGCAGGGCATCGACGACGGCTTTCTCGCGCCCTTCAAGGTCATCCGCATCGACCTCGACAAGGACCTGCAGGGATGGCGGCCTCCGGCGGGCATGACGGATGACCTCGGCCAAGTGATCGAGGACCGCGTCTACAACCAGCGGGACATGGATCGCTTCCTCGTCCTGAACGAGCGAACGAAGCGGGTGGCGGAGCGGATCGTCTCGTACCTCGTCGCTACGGACCCGTACAGCAAGACCATCGTGTTCTGCGAGGACATCGACCACGCGGAGCGCATGCGTTCCGCACTGGTCAACGAAGTCGCGAGGCAGATGCCGGAAGAAGCGGACAACACGTCGCGGTTCGTCGTGAGGATCACGGGTGGCCCCGATGGTGGCCAGCAGCACCTCGACGACTTCATCCATCCCGAGAAGAAGTACCCGGTGATTGCGACGACCTCGAAGCTCCTAACGACCGGCGTGGACGTGAAGACCTGCAAGCTGATCGTGCTCGACCAGACGATCCAGTCGATGATCGAGTTCAAGCAGACGATTGGACGCGGCACGCGTATCCACGAGGAGACTGGCAAGCTCTGGTTCACGATCATGGACTTCAAGAAGGCCACCGAGTTGTTCGCCGACCCCGACTGGGACGGAGAGCCCGAGATCATCATTGATTGGGTCCCCGGCGATCCGCCTGTGCCCCCCGAGCCACCCGGCGAGCCCGAGCCACCTGTTCCACCGCCGCCTCCTGATGGCCGGACGAGGTTCATCGTCAGCGGCGTTCCCGTCTCGGTCGTGGCCGAGCGTGTCCAGTACTACGACAAGGATGGCAGGCTCATCACCGACTCGCTGATCGACTTCACGAAGCATGCGGTGGCAAAGCGGTACGCCACGCTCGACGACTTCCTGCGGACGTGGACCGCAGCCGAGCGCAAGCAGGTCATCGTCGAGGAACTGCGGGAGCACGGGGTGCTGCTTGAGGCTCTGCGTGACGGCGTGGGCCGGGACTTGGACCCGTTCGACCTCATCTGCCACGTCGTCTACGACCGGCCGCCGCTGACCCGACGGGAGCGGGCGGAGGAGGTGCGGAAGCGCGACGTGTTCACGAAGTACGGGCCGCAGGCTCGCGCCGTGTTGGACGCTCTTCTGGAGAAGTACGCCAGCGAGGGACTGGCTCCCATCGAAGACATGAACGTGTTGCGCGTCCGCCCGCTCTCCGAACTGGGCACGCCTGTCCAGCTTGTGGGCCACTTCGGCGGAAAGGAGGGCTATGAGCGTGCATTGCACGAACTCGAAGCTGCCCTCTATGCGCCCGTGGCCTGATCACATCCCAACGAGGCAAGCACCGTGTCATTGACGACGACGATCAAGTCCATTCAGGACATCATGCGGAAGGACGTGGGGGTTGATGGCGATGCCCAGCGCATTGGACAGCTCGTTTGGCTCCTGTTTCTGAAGATTTGGGACGACCGCGAGCGCGAGCTGGAGTTGATCGAGGGCGACTTCCGATCCCCGCTGCTGAACGTGAAGTGGCAAGAGAACGGTGACACCCGGAGCGCGCCCGACCTTCGCTGGCGCGCGTGGGCCAGTGACCCCGAGGGCATTACCGGAGACGGCCTCCTCGACTTTGCCAACAACACCTTGTTCCCTGCGCTGAAGACGACGGAGGTTGGGACGAAGGTGAGCGGCGACAGTGCAGCCGCGAGAGCCTCGGAGCGGCTTCGCAGTAGGCGCGTGCTACTGAGAGCGGTCTTCGAGGATGCCTACCAGTACATGAAGTCAGGAACCCTGCTTCGGCAGGTCATCAATCGGCTACAGGCCGACATCGACTTCAACGACGCCAAGAACCGCCATCTCTTCGGAGACATCTACGAGACGATCCTGAAGGGCCTTCAGGGAGCGGGCAACGCTGGCGAGTACTACACGCCGCGCGCGGTCACCCAGTTCGCGGTGGACATGGTTGCCCCGAAGCTGGGTGAGACCATTCTCGACCCCGCTTGCGGAACGGGCGGTTTTCTCGCCTGCTCAATCGAGAACATCCGCAACGCTCAGGTGAAGCGCCCCGAGCAGGAAGCGCAGCTTCAGGCCAGCATTAGGGGTGTCGAGAAGAAGCCACTGCCGCACCTGCTGTGCGTTACGAACATGATCGTCCACGGGATCGACGTGCCGACCGGCATCCTTCACGACAACACCCTCGCGCGACCGTTGCGCGACATTTCCCCGAGGGACCGTGTCGATGTGATCGTGACGAACCCGCCGTTTGGAGGCATGGAAGAGGACGGCGTCGAGAACAACTTCCCTTCCGCCTTCAGGACCAGAGAGACAGCAGACCTGTTCCTCGTGCTGATCGTTGAGCTTCTCAAGTCCGGCGGACGCGCGGCGGTCGTGCTGCCCGACGGCACGCTGTTCGGGGAAGGCGTGAAGACACGCATCAAGGAACACCTGCTTAAAGAGTGCAACCTTCACACGATTGTGCGGCTGCCGAACGGCGTCTTCTCGCCGTACACGGGGATCAAGACCAACGTCCTGTTCTTCACGAAGGGCCTGCCCACGACGGAGGTCTGGTACTACGAGCACCCTTACCCCGAGGGCACCTCGTCGTACTCGAAGACCAAGCCGATGCGTATCGAGGAGTTCGAGCCGGAGAAAGCGTGGTGGGCTGACCGCGAGGAGACTTCGCTGGCGTGGAGGGTCAGTGTCGAGCAGCTCCGTGAGCGCGGCTTCAACCTCGACATCGCCAACCCGAACGCACCGCAGGACAAGCACGAGGACCCAGACACCTTGCTGGCGCGCTTCGACATGGAGAGCGCGACGGCGACGGCGTTGCGAGAGGAACTGCGAAGCGCACTGGCGGAGGCGCTGCTCTCGGAGCAGGAATGACACCACACGACCTGATCGCGGCGTTTGAGGCTGTTGCGGAGGCCCCGGACGGCACTATGCGGCTACGCGAGTTGATCCTTCAACTTGCGGTGCGCGGGAAGCTCGTCGAGCAGGACCCGGAGGATGAGCCAGGCAGCGAGCTCTTGGAGCGTATCGCGAGGGAGCACTCGAGGCGAGTTGGAACCGGCAAGAGGGCGCGGAGTCGGACTAACTCACCAGCCACTTGTGAATACAGCCCGTTTGCGATTCCCGGCTCGTGGTCTTGGACGCACCTCGGCGCAATCACTCACGACCTCGGCCAGACTGTTCCCGCACGGAGCTTCTCCTACATAGACGTTGGGGCCATCGACAACGCGCGAGGAGCCATTGTCGAACCGCTGGCGATCATCGACCCCGCCGACGCTCCTTCCCGGGCGCGCAAGCTAGTGCAACCCGGCACCGTGATCTACTCCACCGTGCGACCATATCTTCAAAATATCGCGGTTGTCGAGCGCGCGTACTCGCCAATGCCTATCGCCTCCACCGCTTTCGCGGTGCTGCATCCACACGAGGGCGTTGATGCACGGCTTCTCTTCTACTGGCTCAGAAGCCCGTTCTTCACGAGCGTCGTTGCCCAACAGATGAAGGGCATCGCTTACCCTGCCATCAATGACGCGAGCCTGCTGAATGCCGCCGTGCCGCTTCCGCCAGTCGCCGAGCAGCACCGCATCGTCGCACGTGTGGACGAGTTGATGCGCCTTCTAGACCGCCTCGATGCCGCGCAATCCTTACGCGCAACGACACGAGCCGCAGCCCGCGATTCCACCCTCGCTTCGCTTCGACAGGCCAGTACTCCCGAAGAGATTGACGTGGCGTGGAACAGGCTCGCAGAGCGTCTCGATGAGCTTTTGGTTGACCCAGTCGATATTGTCCCGCTGAGGCACACCGTCCTCCAACTGGCAGTAAGAGGGCGTTTGGTGCCGCAGGACCCTGCCGACGAGCCCGCGAACCTCTTGCTGGAGCGCATAGCGGCGGAGAGATCACGGCTCGTCCGGACAGGCGCGGGCCGCAGGAGGTCCACATCGCCCTTGGCAGCAGAGCCAGTGGCCTTGCCCACACTTCCCAGCGGCTGGTCATGGTCGACGGCCCAAGCCCTCACCGAACCGGGCTGCGACATCACGTACGGCATCCTGAAGCCCGTGTGGGTCGACTCCGGCGTGCCCACCGTGAGAGTGACGGAGATGAAGTCCGGGGAAATCGACGTGAGCACGCTCCGCCGCTGCGATCCGAAGCGAGAAGCCAAGTTCTCTAAGACACGCCTGACCGATGGCGATCTCCTCGTGTCCAAGGATGGGACAATCGGGAAGACTGCGTTCGTCCCCGCCGTCCTCGCCGGGGGGAACATCACGCAGCACGTGCTCCGCTTCAGCGTCAGCCACTTGCTGAATCGTCGCTTTGTTCGCGTGGCCGTGGACTCCCCAATGTGTCAAGACTGGATGACTGGTGAGACAAAGGGCGTCGCCCTGCAGGGTGTGAACGTGAATGACTTTCGGCGGATGCCAGTTCCGGTGCCACCGCTCGCCGAGCAGCATCGCATCGTGGCTCGGGTCGATGAGCTGATGGGCCTGCTCGACCGGCTAGAACAACGACTCGCCGCCGCGGAGCGAACTCGCGCCGCGTTTGCTCGGGCGGCCGTCCATGATCTGGACGTGTAAGCCATTGGTCCGCCTGTAGTGGGAGCGGGCTGTTGACTTTGCCATTACTGCACACTTGTGCCGTGCATTCAGGGTCGCCTTCTGGCAGACTCCGCTCCGGTCGCAACCTCAAACAAGGAGCGTTGA
Source organism: Polyangiaceae bacterium (assembly GCA_035499695.1). Classification (GTDB taxonomy): domain Bacteria; phylum Myxococcota_A; class Polyangia; order Polyangiales; family Polyangiaceae; genus Palsa-1150. Next base: position 17,096 of record DATJYG010000884.1, on the reverse strand, counting down.
GATGGCGAAGACGCCAAACAAGCATGGATCGCAGTGGTCTGGACAGGACCTCCGCACCCTGAAGCAGCTCGCCGACGGAAACACCCCGACGCGGCTCATCGGGATGAAACTCGGGCGCACGCCTGACGCTGTTCGACAGAAGGCGAGCGACGAAGGCATCTCGCTGAAGCCGACGAACCAGAGCCCGTACAACCGCAGGAGCACTCGCTAGGCTGCTGCAGCCATGACCCTGATTGGCGCTGGCCTCGTCTCGCGACGGTGAGCCGATTGGACAGCGGGGTTCTGAGGACTGAGCCGTGAACTGGATCGCGCACGATCTTGTGTCTGTGCTTTGGCTGCTGCTGCCGGGGTTTGTCGCAGCTTGGGTGTTTGGAGGTCTGACGGCCTACCCAAGGCGTTCCGAGTTTGAGCGAGTGATTCAGGCCCTGATCTTCACGGCGTTCGCTCAAGTCCTCACGTACGCGGTGCGCGGACTGCTCCTGTGGAGCGGACGCCACTTCCACCCCCTTGGCGAGTGGGACGAGAGCAGTGCGCGCGTGTGGTCAGTCCTCGTCGCGATGGCCCTCGGCGCTGTCCTTGCGTGGCTGGCGAACGGGGACTTGGCGCACAAGCTGCTCCGGAAGATCGGGGTTACTCGCCAAACTGGGTACCCTTCTGAGTGGTTCGGTGCGTTCAAGGACCGTGGCCACACCTACGTCGTCTTGCACCTGACCGGCGAGCGCCGGCTGTATGGGTGGCCCGAAGAATGGCCGCTGGATCATCGCTGCGGGCACTTCTCAATGGCCGACGCCGAGTGGTTAGAGGAAGGCGATCCGCAGCAACGCATTCAACTCGCGGGAGTCGATAGGATACTCGTCCCGGCAACGGAAGTTAGCCTCGTGGAGTTCATGAAGACCCCGGAGAAGCCAGCCCCAACACAAGAGGAAGCACATCATGACTAGAAGACAGCCACAGCCTCCTCCTCGCCAGCCGAGCGGAAGCGAGATCATCATTCGCGGCGGAATTACTGGAACGCCAAAGGCCACCGTCTCGAAGCCGGACCCGCCCCCGCCGCCGCCCAAGAAGAAACCATAGTACGCTGAAAGTGGCGTCTTCGGAGCGTGGCCGCGATCCTGCGCGCCGCCTTCGAGGCCGGAGTTCAGATCAACCGAATCGAGTGCATCTTGCCTTGCGCGTGAACGCGGAGGCCCTGTGACTGAGGTGCCCAAGCCGACCCTCATAGTCGGCTCCCCAACGAAGTGGGGGGAGTTCGAGAGACGCAACGTAGCTTTCTTGCAGGCATGGCCGCGGGCTCACCGTCTAATCGAGCGGTTCTTCCTGCGCGACCTCGGCTCGCCGGCCAAAGTGGACGTGCTGGTGTTCTACTTGGGTAGGCTTTGCGTCGAGGACTTCGCAGAGCTTCTGCTGGTCTGCGGGAACGGGTACGGGATTGCTGGCAAGAAGCTCTTGCGCGGTCTCTATGAGCGGGCCGTTGCCGCCCAGTATCTGCACGCGCATCCTGAGGAGGCGGACCACTTCGAGGAGTATTGGTTCGTCACGTTGCACAAGCTTGCTCGCGTTGTACGGGAAACTCTCGGAGCTGCAGCGATTCCTGACGAGGAGTGGATGCGCATCGAAGGGGACGCGATGCGCGTGCGGGACAACTTCCGCGTCACAGATTGCGAGAAGTGCAAGACCACTCGGATCAACCACACTTGGTCAAAGTCCGACTTCGTCACGATGGCCCGTGAGAACCCAGCACTATGGAGTCTGGTCGCGTCTGCGTACTACGACACCCTCCCACACGCGCATGCGAACTTCGGGGGCATTCTGCAGCGACTTGGCGTGCAGGAAGATGCGGTCACGTTTACGGATGAATCGTCGGCTTCTGAATGCGACTTCGTACTGGGAACCGCTCACACAGTCCTGCTGCTGGCCCTCGAACTCCAGCGGGTGCACTTCCAGCTCAACGACTTGACTTCCGAGTTGAACGGCTGCTTGGAGGACAACGTCCGCGTCTGGTCGGCCCGCGGCAGCCACGGTGATGCAGACTGATGAACCGGCCTTGCCCCTCGCCGTCAGGGCAAGTCGGATTCGGACACAGCCAGAGGATGACCGTTAGCAAGAAACCAACCCAAGAAGCCGAGGACGGCAAGACCCATGCCGACTACGCCTATTCCTTCAGCCTCCAGTCCCTCCACGCCCGATGATGCGGCTCTCACGAGACAGCCGGCCGACGTGTCGCACGCCGCAGGCGATGAAGACGAGGAGCAGGCGATTCGAGAAGCATGGCCGCCAACCATCGCCTACATCACGGAGTTCCTGAAGACTGCCGAAGGTAAGGAAATCGCCGGAAGGGTGCTCACCTTCTTCGAATCCGTTCGCAAGCAATCGCTCGACCGTCAGGTCTCCGAGAGCATGCTCCACGGAGTTGCTCGCTACCTCCTCTCGGCAGGCATCATCGTCGCAGCAGTCTGGCTCCAGTTCGCCGGGAAGCTCGACACCGTGATGGTCGGGCTGCTGTCGTTGACGCTCGGCTACCTCCTTGGAAGGCAGCAGTCCAAGTGAGTACGGTCGCGCCCGAGACTGTTCGGACGGTCGTTCACGACACGGTGGCCATTGCCGTCCGAGACACCATCATCCGCTTGGCAGCGCCCGCGAGCGTCGACCGGTGGATTTCGATCATCGCTGGAGTTGCGACGGTGGTTGCAGCCATCGCTGCGATTTGGGGTCTGCGAGCGTGGCGCAAGCAACTGCGCGGTTCGACGAAGTATCGGCTCGTTCTCCGGCTCAATCGTGCGGTGATCCGCTTTCGAGACCGCGTGCGCTCAGCCCGGGAACCCTTCAACAACATGGTTCCCATCTACGAGGGCGAGACGGGCTCCAACACTCCCGTATTCGTGGAACGTGAGCGCAAGATATACTGGGGCTACTTTCAAGAAGCCCTCAGCGCAACAATCGCGCTTCGTGAGGTCCGCCCGGACGCGGAGATTCTGTTGGGCTCTCAGGCAACAGCGTTGATCGACCGACTCGCCCAAGTCGCTCAGAAGCTCGATCGTGGTTACCGTGCTTACTTTGAGTTTCGTGCACGGGCGGCGGCAGGCGACCAGCAGTACACCCATCATGCGGACAGTCTGAAGCCGGTGATCTTCAACCTGAGCGCCATCAGCGAGGGGAAAGACGAGTTCGGCTCAGAGTTCGAAGCTACCGTCACCGAGACCCTTGCGTTCTTGGAAGGGCAGGTGCAAGACGCCCTGAAGTAGTCGCTGCTCCTGCCTCGTCTGCGACAACTCCCCCGCGACCTCACCCGCCACAGCGCGGTCGGGATCGGCCCGGCGGGCGGGGCACGGAGCGTGACTCCCCGACTAACGAGCTTCAGGAAGCTGAAGGTTCGTGCGCAGCTCGCGTTCTGCCGCATGCCAGCCTGCGATCACAGGCTCGGGAGACGTTCTCCAGTGCTTTCGAGACGCTCGCCACGCGCTTCCGGTGAAGAATTGCCGAGCGAGTGATCCCTGGCACACTGCGACCGTGCCGATCGTTCCGAGGAACCGTTCGACGTGCACGGGCGTCTCTGCTGTCTCGCCCACATCCAAGTACTTCACGCCGATCGAGAGAATCTCGTCGTCGCCACCGGTCACAAGCGTGTGCTGCACACTCAGAAAGGACGAGTGGGTGCGCTTCGAGAACGAACCGAAGCTCCTCCACAACGAAGGTTCAAAGACGTTGAGCGCCACTCGCAGCTTCCGCTGAAAGCGAGCGCGATAGGGCTCGTACGCGCTCTCGTCGTTAACGCCCTTGAACCACAGCGCCGCGTCGGACGCATCAGTCTATACAACCTGCGTAACTCCAACGCACTCGATTGCTCGACGGAATAGCGGTCGAGCTTCGAGCCACTGTCCCTGCGCGTGGCTCAGCAGTCCGGAGGCCGCAGCGCGCTTGGCGTGGTGCAGCATCGTGTGCACAGCCCACACCTTCGCTCCGTCGATCATCTGGTTCGCGACGGGAAGCTATTCGAGGAGCGCATCGTAGAGCGACACGACGCCCGACGCAGCGGGTCACGCCGCCCCGGCTACACCCTTGAACCACGTCTGATTGTGAGCTTGCGCTTCAGCAGCTTTGTCCACGAAGGCCGGTGTCATCCGCGCACCCTATCACGCGGATGCCGCAAGAGCGGACCGGGACCGTCGTGCTCGGCAGGACAGTCTTTTGCGGAGTTCCCTCGCGAGCGTGCTCTTCGGCTTCGCAGGTAGGCCGCTGCCTTCAGCTACGCCGACGTGCGGTCACGGACGCCTGTCGCGGGACCGCGATCACTGCGATAGCCTTGCGTACTTCACTCCGTCCCCATCCCAGAGCACGATGTGGGGCGAGCCGTGACTATCGAGCACCAGCCCGCCTGAGTGTGCCGACGACGCTGTTCCCACTGGCTCGGTCTTCCACGCGCCACTCCCGACCTTTGTGGCGTAGTTGAGCGAGGTCGGGGCGAGACACTTCCGGTAGATGATGTGCAGCGTGCCGCTCGCGTCCACCTTCAGCGAGGGGGCTGCCTCCTCGCCGTTCGGGTTACCGGGAGGCACGACTCCCGTGGCGATGGTGGAGATCGTCCAGTTGCTCCCATTCCCGGCCGCCAGCATTAGACTGCCGTCCTGCCGCAGGTAGCACAACTGCGGGTGACCTTGAGGGTCAATGGCGATGCTGACTTGGCCGACGGTTGCCGTGTCAACCGTTCCCCCTCCGCTCGGGCCTTCGTAGAACAAGTCGCGACGCTTTGCTCCGTTCACGAGGTCGCCCCCGTTGCAGTAGGCGACGTGGCGCTGCCCTTGGTCATCGACGGCGAAGTCCATGTATGACACGTCGCCAGCGATAGCGGGATACGTGGTCCATACGCCGTTCCGATAGTCGTTGCCCGTGTACGTGCGGTGCGCGGCCGTCAAGTAATAGGTACCCGTAACATAGTACGTCCACGGCTGACGCGACGTGTCGTAGGCGGTAACGGCACTGAGGACGCTGCTGTATGGGTCCACCGTCTCAGGGTTCCACGACGCCCCCGCGTAAGCACACTGGAGGAGGCCGCTCCCGCCGCCGAACGTCACAGAGGTGGAGTTCGTGTTCACCGAGGGGTGGATCGGCGAAAGTGTCGCCACGGTGACGAGGTGCCACCCGGCCGTGTCCTTTGTTGCATACTTGGTCAGCCCGTTGCTGTAGTCCAAGTATGCGATGCACGGCTGGCCAATCCCGTCCAGCGTGAGCGACGGCCCTCCGACAGCTCCAGCAGCGACGGTTTCGATCACGAATCGCGAGCTGACGGCGGCAGCGGGGCTGGTGACCGTGCCCGACTTACCACATCCCAACAAGCCCGCTGCAGCTGAGAGGCAGGCGACGAGCAGCATGGGCGGCAACGTGGCTGCCAGCGTCCGAGCGGCCGTGCGGTGGATGCTCCCACCCGAAGTCTTTGATCTGACCGCGAGATCACGGGCGGCGAACAACGCCCTCGTGATGAGCGAGCGGAGCATCGTCACTCCTCCTCTTGGCGTGGGGCGAGCGAGTGGGTGCTGTCGCGAGGTGCTCTGGCTCAGGAGTTATCGGCTGCCCGCGTGCGACGCTGAACACGCTAAACCCAAGATGGAATACCGGGCGTCGGGCCATAGCGTTGCGGAATGCGCAGGTCCGCACGCGACCCTCGGCGAAGCTCCGCGACCCGTAAGCCCGAGTATCGGCGGTTTCTCGCCCGCCTCAGGGCTGCTCGTGAGGCCGCAGGCATGACGCAGGAGGCGGTCGCTGTCAGGCTCAAGGTCCGGCAGTCCTACGTGTCGAAGTGCGAATCGGGGGAGCGCCGAGTGGACGTGATCGACCTAGCGAAGTTCGCTCGACTTTACCGCAAATCTCTCCCCTACTTCGTGAGCGGCTGATCGCCCATCGCAGTTGACAGGATGCTACCTGTACTTCGCCTTGAGTGAGCCCCACGATTCCGTGGATACGGGAGTTGCGGCGGGACCGAACTTCTGAATCCGGCTGTTCCCGCTGTCCACGATGTATACGAGGCCGTTCGCATCGATTGCCACGCCGCGTGTCCGGTTGAACTGCCCGTTGCCGGAGCCGCTCCCGTAGAAGCCGAAGATGTCGTGCCCGCTACCGTCGAAGACGAGATAGCCCCCACTGCCGGTGTTCAGGATGCAGGTGTAAAGCTGGCCGAGCGGGTCGCACGCGAGCCACTCGAAGTCGGAGTTCTCCGCAATCGTGAAGTTGTCAATCAAGCCCATCCCAAGCTTGAGCACCTTGACCTTCGTGTTGCCATAGTCGCCCACGTAGATCAGCCCGCTGCCCTTCTTGAGCGCGACGCCGTAGGCCCCAGCCCACTGATTGTCGCCCGGCGCTGCCAGCGGATAGTCCACGAGAAACGTGCCGTTCGGGTCATAGACTCTGAGCACGCCCGCATAGGCGTCGCCGCAATACACGTGCGAGTCGTCGGCGGCCACGCAGCGCGTGACTGCTCCCCACTGCGTGATGAAGGCTCCGTTGCTGTCGAACTTCTGGATGAGCGAGTTGTCGTGGTCAGTAACGTACACGTCTCCCGTCGCATCGACGGCCACTGCCTCCGGTCCGGCGAACAACCCGCCTCCGCTTCCGAATGAACCCCACTGCGTGACGAACGTGCCATCGCTCTTGAACTTCTCGACCCGGTGGTTGCCGTGATCGGTCACGTAGACGAAGTTGCCTGTGGGATCGAGGGCAACACCCCACGGATCGTTGAACTGGCCCGGACCGCTACCGGGCCCGCCCCACTGAGACAGGTACACGGGGGCTTGTGCCCTCGCCAGCTGAGGAAGCAAGAGGGCGGCGCAAAACACCAACATCGAAAGAGGGGCCAGAGTAGCAGGGCGCATGGCGGCCTCCAGAGGATTGCGGCCTCAGCCGAAAGCGCGGCGTGATCGGTACGCGCAATCTGAGTGATCGTATCGCCCGGCGTATTCGTGGTCCATCCACGGAGCGCGGTACTCACGCGCAGGGATTGATCGAGGCAGCCACACGAGGGAAAGTGAGACTTAGAGGGCCAACTCGAAGAAGCGCGCCGCGCTCGGTGGAAGCCCCGCCAATCGCGGGCTTCTCGCCCGTGGGGCTCTCATGCGGCGCACCGAACCGCACCCCGGGTACCCTGCTGTACACGCGTCATTCCCGCCCCCATTTGCCCACCCAAGTTGCGGGAAGGGCTGCACGGGCCACTCCCGGCGGCCACAGACGTCTCTGCAAGTCGCCCGGGGCTCCCTCGGCTGGCTCTTCAACCGCGCCGCGCCCCCATGCTCCCTGCCAAGGCGGCCGACGGCGGCACTCCGTACTCTCACGGCTCGCGCGAAGCGCTGAGAGAAGGGCGAGCGACCGAACACTCCGAACACGGTTCGCTGGAAAGTCCCTCCAGAAACTGCGTATGGCAACTTCTTGGAGATGACTGTTCATGATGTTCGGGTGTTCGGGGCCGTCGCGCCGCGCTCATGCCTTGCGGGGTGTGATCCCCCGCAGTCCACGAACGCGCTTCGTTCCGCGCTGTTTGTCCTTCAGCCCCTTCAGACGGAGCTTCGAGAGAAGTTCGCCTCGATCCAGCTTGCTCCCGACGAATCCGTTCAGGCAGTACGTCGCGTATGCCTGATGAATGTCAGCCGTGGGAACGAACCCGTCGGGATTGAAAACGTAGGTCGACTCGAAAAAGTCTTCGAACGAGTCGTTCGCCGAATCGTTTGCCTCGCGATACGACCGGCTGGCTTCCCTCACGATGGGTGGCTCCGAAAGTCCCCGGCCCCCCTGCCACATGAGACAGCCCTTCACCATCCACGCGAGGATGGCCTGCTGTGCGCGTTCGTCGGATGCGAGAAGTGTTCGCAGCTTCGGGTTCTGCTGATCCTCAGTAATCGACTGCGTGAACGGAAGAACGCGAATGCGCCTCCACATCGCGCTGTCGCCTGCGTCAACTCTCGGGCGCGTGTTGGCCGCGACCCAGAGCTTCCAGCGGGGAACAAACTCGAAGGGATCGGAGTAAAGACGCTTCGCGACCATCGAGTTGCACGACACCATGCACTTAATGGAGGCCTTGTCGAACGCGACATCGTCCTTCACCTCCTGAGCGATCACCATTCGGCTCGCGACGTGGCGCGACAAGTCCGGCTGAATCACGCCTTCGTTCTTGTTCTCCAAGAGCATCTTGAACGTCGAAGTGGTTGCATATGGGCCGAGCACTGCTTGGACAGCCTCGAGCAGTGTGCTCTTGCCGGACGAGGTGTCGCCATAGATGAAGAACATCTTTTCTTCGCTTACATCGCCGCTGAGAGTATACCCGAGCGCGCGTTGCAGGTAGTCCCGCAAGCCCTCATTGGGCACCTTCTCGGCAAGGAACTTCTCCCAAGCCCTGAACTTGGCGTCCGGCTTGTAGGCGACAGGAATCTGCTTGGTGATGAGGTCTCCTGCCTCGTGCGGACGCAGTCTTCCTGTTTGAAGGTCGATCGTCCCATTCTGCACATTCAGGAGCCACGGGTTGCTGTCGAACTCCTCGACCTGAGCAACAAGGCGAGTGTCGGACGAGGCGGTGGCTGTCATCGACGAACGCCCGCGCACCGAGGCCGAGAACTTCGCCCAATTGGCGATCTTCTTGGCCAAGTCGTGGTCGCCGTCGTGCGGATCGTCGAGGATGCTCCGTGCACACCGCTTCGCGAGGCGATCCACCTCGTCGGGATGCTGCTCGGACCACACACCCTCCTTCCACCAGACGAACCATTTCTTGAGCGCCGGAACGTAGCGAAGCACGTCCTTGCACTGCACCGCGAGGCGTTCGCCGTTGCCGATCTCGTCATAGATGTACTCTTCGCGCTGATCGGTGAGTTGCTTCGCTTCCACGCGCTTCCTTGTGCGCGGTTTGCGGTCGGAGGCGCTTCCTTTCGCCGCAACCAGCTTGCCGGGGCCTTTTCCCGGGGCTGGGGTGGCGTTCGTCGAGTTGCTCGTGCTCATGCTTCCTCCACTGCGGGCCTTGCCCGTTCGTCCTCCCCTCTCAGTTCATCGAGCACAGCGGGCAGGGGGAGATGCCGCACACAGGCTCGTGGCCGAGGGCTTCGCCTTTGAAAGCACGAAACCCGCGATCCCAAACATCAGGACGCGGGTCACCAAGCTGGAGTCTGGTTTGGCCGGTGGTTTTCTCGAACCCCGGTCCGCATCGTCTGCTCGCGCAGACAAGGCACCGTGCGACTCCTCGCCGGTTGCCGCCCGATTGCTCGGGCTCCTGATGCAGCTTCAATCGGACAGAGATTTCTCTCCCCGCCCACTTGGGACTGACGCAAGATCGAGACCACACCAAAGCACGCGGGGTGTTGCGTATTCCCGAGAATCTCGGCACTGGAGCGTGAACGGGCTCTCGCCGTCGTGCGACTTGCCCAGAGGGCCGTGGCAAAGGGCATCGAAGAGCCGCGAGGGAAGACAACGCGGACGCACAAGCTGTTGCCTCGCAAGACCGCACTTCGCACTGACAATGGCCCCGATCTCGCATCTCAGGATTACAGCAGCACATCAGGAGCGGGGTTCTCCTTGGAGAATCTCCGGCAACCGATTCCCGAGATGAACGGGAACACGGTGCTCTCGCGGAATCACGCGGATGGGGTCCGGCGCTGATCGGACAAACGCGACGATGCCACCTCCGAGATGTTCGGCGGTGGTTTTTCATTTCTGGCGAAGCGCGTGTGACCGTTCTCCGCAATGCGGGGGACACGATGGAAGGGCACAAGAAGAAACGAAAGAGGAGTTACGGCACCGGATCGATTTACAAGCGCGGCCGTTACTACTGGATCGCGTACTACGTGCGGGGCAAGGAGATTCGTGAGTCCTCGCGATCCGGGGTCCACGCAGACGCATTCAACCTCCTCAACCAGCGACGCGCTGAGATCAAGGCGCGGGGCAACCGGCAAAACCTCAAGCCGTCCTCCTTTGGCGACCTCGCAGAACTCCTGCGCGCGGACTACGAGCAAAAGCAGCGCAAGAGCCTGAAGCGCGCCGAACAGTGCATCGCGCACCTTCACAAGGCCTTCAAGAACGACCTCGCCACCGACATCACTTACGAACGCATGAGCGCGTACTTCAACAGCCGGTCGAGTGAGGGTGCGGCACCGGCGACGATTCGACAGGAGCTCGCCATCCTCGGTCGGATGTTTACGCTGGCAGTGAAGGCGGGTCGTATTGCCTCGCGTCCGTCGATCCCGACAATCGAGTTCGACAACGTTCGGACGGGGTTCCTTGAAGACGCCGAGATCAAGCGCGTGATCGAACACCTCCCCGATCATCTCAAGCCGCTCGTCCTGTTCCTCGCCGTCTCGGGCTGGCGAACGTCAGAAGCACGAGGGCTCACGTGGGCCGACGTTGACTGGAACGAGGGAGCGATCCGGCTGGCGGGAGCGAGGCTCAAGAACGGTCGTCCCCGGGTGTTTCCGTTCAGCGCCTCTCCCACCCTCGCCGACGTCCTGAGCAGCCAGTGGGAGGCCACGCAGGCGCTCCAGCGCGAGTCCGGGGCAATCGTCTCGCACGTCTTCCACAAGGCTGGAAGACCTATCAGAGACTTTCGGGACTCATGGTCGACCGCGTGCCGGGAGGCCGGGGTGCCGGGCAGGCTCTGCCATGACCTTCGCCGATCGGCAGTCCGCCGATTCGAACAGCGCGGCATCCCCAGAAGCGTTGCGATGCAGATCACCGGACACCGAACAGAGGCGATCTACAAGCGGTACGCCGTGACGTCTCCCGCCGACGTGTCGGACGCCCTCGCCAAGCTCGATCTGGAGGGCGCGGAGTCGAAGATACGCACAAGACCCGCACAATCCACAGGGGCCGCCCCTGCGGACAAAGAAGGCGAGGTGCGCGGAGGAGCGTAACACTCTGCAAATCAATGGTGCCGGGAGCAGGGATCGAACCTGCACGACCTCGCGGTCAGCGGATTTTAAGTCCGCAGCGTCTGCCCGTTTCGCCATCCCGGCACTGCATCGTCCGGCGCCATCCCCGGCGCCGCCGCATATGAAAACGCCCGGGCCAGCTTCCGTCCTGGCCCGGGCGTTCGCGCGATCGAGAGCGCTAGTGCCCGTGGCCGCCCGCGCCCTCTAAGACATCGGCGACGCGCACGATCGGATAGCGCGAGAGGAATCCCTGCACCGACCAGCCGAAGAGCCCGAGGAAGCCGAGCATGACGCCGACCTCGGGCAGGCCGAGCCACACCTGGTCGGGGTTGAGCGACGGCATCACGAGCACGTGCCGCTCGAGCCAGATGCCGGTAAGCGAGACCAGGCAGAAGCCGGTCAGCAGCACGGGATTGGTCTTCGAGGTCTTGTTGAGCAGGAAGATCAGCGGGATCACGAACACCATCGTGAACACGGTGAACGCCAGCGGGCGCCACGGGTCCTCGAATCGCAGGAACACCCACCACGTCTCCTCGGGCATGTTCGCGTACCAGATCGGCAGGTACTGAGACCAGAACAGGTAGCCCCAGAAGATGCTCCACGCGAACAGGATCTTGCCGAGGTCCCAGAACATGTTCGTCGTGATGTAGGCCTCGAGCGCCATCCGCCGCCGCGCCTGGACGGCGATCAGCGTCGTCATCGCGATGCCGGTGATGAACGCCCCGCCGTAGCAGAACCAGCCGAAGAGATCGCTCACCCAGTTGGGCGTGAGCGCCATGATCAGGTCCCACGACAGCACCGAGAAGAAGACGGCGAACGTGAGCACGAGCTGCGGCGAGAGATGCGCCACCTCGTGCCGGTACCACGCCTTTTCGGCTTCGTCGCCCTTCCAGTTCGCGCACAGCTTCTCGTACTCGGCCTTGCGCTCGGGGCTCACGTGGTCCTTGAGCAGGTGCAGGTCCGCGCGCAGCGAGGTGCGTGCGAGCTTGCGCGAGAGCCACCAGAAGAGCGCCAGACCGCCGATCGTCCGGATCCAGAGGAACGGCACGTTGAGGAACGGCGCCTGGCGCGGCTCGACGTGCTTCATCCACGGCAGGTAGGTCGAGCCGCCCGCGGCAAGCAGTACGACGGCCGCGCCCATGCCGAACGGCATGAACGAGGAGAACGACTCGCCGATGCGCAGGACCGGCCCGCCCCAGCGCCCGTTCGAGAGCCGGATCGCGGACGCGAGCACGACGCCGCCTTCCGCGATCCCGACGAAGTAGAACAGGTTGATCGCCCACGAGCCCCAGGCGCGCACCGGATCGCGGAAGAGCAGGAACGCGAACGAGGCCGCGCCGATCACGACGCAGACGATCCACAGCATGCGCAGCCGGGCGTTCGGGCGCGCGGGCAGTTTGCCGGCGAGATCGCGCAGGACGGTGTCGTTCGCGCTCATCGCGGGTTCGCCTTCTGCATGGCGCGGATGTAGTGGACGATGTCCCACGCGTCCTTCGCCGAGATCGCGTTGCCGTACGACGGCATCACGACGCCGCCGTGGCGCATGTACATGAAGATGTAGCCGTCGGTGCGCGCGCGCGTCGGCGCAGCGAGCAGGTCGGGCGGCGGCATGAACATCGGCGCGACGGGCCCGTCGCCCGCCATCGCCATGCCGTGGCAGGTCCAGCAGAAGTTGTGGAACAGCGTGTCGCCGCGCACGACGGAGGCATCCATCGCGACGTTCGGGGACGCGACGTTCTTCGAGGCGGCGTCGTAGGGCGGATCGCCCTGCCAGCGGTCGACGTCCATCGTCGGCACGGCCTGCGAGTCGGGCCCGGTGAACGACAGCCACTGCGGGTGCGTGGGGTCGCGGCGCTGCGGATCGATCACGACGGTCTGGCGCATGTCGCGGATCGGGTAGTAGCGAAGGTGCGTGATCGACCTCTTCACGTCCTCGCAGCCCTGGTGCGCCGACACCGACCAGAGCGCGATCACGCCGAGCAGGAGCTTCGTCCTAAGCATGGACGTGCACCTCCTCGGCCGCGTGGCGCTGGAGCATCTGCTGGATCCCCGGCGCGCCGGCGGCATCGCACGGGATCCAGATCCCGATGCGGTCCTCCTGGAAGCGCTGGTCGTACGGCGCGACGGGCCTGGTCTGCGGCAGGCGGGCCAGCGCGAGCATGCCGAGCAGGTTCGACAGCCCGGCGATGAGGATCATCGACTCGTAGGCGATCACCGTCATGGGCGGCACGTCGAACAGCTCCTTGCCTCCGATCACGAGCGGCCATGCGTAGATGGTGTAGAAGCACAGTCCGAAGCCCGCGCTCGCGCCCAGCACGCCACCCACCGCCGTCACCCAGCGGACGAGCGACGGCCCCTGCTCGAGCGCGGCCTCGATCTCGTGGTGCGGCACCGGTGAGAACACGTTCAGGTGCCGGTGCCCCGCCTGGCGCAGCGTGCGCACGGCGTCGGCCGCGTCGTCGACGTAGTAGAAGATTCCCATGACGCCGTGGAACTTCGGCGGCACGGGATTCAGGATGCTGTCGAGCATCTCCTGGATCATTCGTGCGCCCTCCGGCGTGGCACGGCCAGCGTCTCCTTGATCTCGGCGATCGAGAACGCGGGCAGCACGCGCACGAACACGAGGAAGAACATGAAGAACCACGCGAACGAGCCCACGATGAGCTCGGCCTCGGTGAGCGAGATGCGCCAGAAGAACCAGTTCGACGGGTTGAACGCGCGCGCGAGCGAGGTGACGATGATCACGAACCGCTCGAACCACATGCCGATGTTGACCAGGATCGAGAGTACGAACAGCGCGGTCATGTTCCGGCGCACCGCCTTGAACCACAGCGAGAGCGGGAAGACGACGTTGCAGCTGAACATGATCCAGAACGCCCACCAGTAGTGGCCCGTGGCGCGGAACCAGAACAGGTCGCGCACGAACTTGCTCGGTCCGAACCACGCCATGAAGAACTCGGTGAGGTACGAGTAGCCCACCATCGTCGAGGTGAGCAGCACGAGCTTCGCGAGCTTCTCCATGTGGTCGATCGTGACGAGGTGCTGCAGGTGGAAGCCCTTGCGGATGATGATGAGCAGGAAGATCACCATCGCGACGCCGGAGAAGATCGCGCCCGCCACGAAGTAGGGCGCGAACAGCGTCGAGTGCCAGCCGGGAAGCTGCGCCATCGCGAAGTCCCACGACACGACGCTGTGCACCGAGAAGACGAGCGGCGTCGCGAGCGCGGCGAAGAACAGGTAGGCGCCGTAGAAGTGCTTCCACTGGTAGTTCGCGCCGGTCCAGCCGAACGACATCAGCGTGTAAATGAGCTTCATCACCGGGTGCCGCGCTCGATCGCGCGCCGCGGCGATATCCGGAATGAGGCCGACGAGGAAGAAGATGCTCGAGATGGTGAGGTAGGTGTTGACCGCGAACACGTCCCATTCGAGCGGCGAGCGGATGTTGGTCCAGATCTGGCGCTGGTTGGGATACGGAAAGAGCCAGTAGTCGAACCACGGCCGGCCGGTGTGGATCGCGGGGAACATCGCCGCGGTGAGCACCCCGAAGACCGTCATCGCCTCGGCGATGCGGTAGACCGCGCGCCGGAAGTGCGAGCGGAACAGGAACAGCACCGCCGACACCAGCGTGCCGCAGTGCGCGATGCCGACCCAGAACACGAAGTTCGTGATGTCGACCGCCCACATGACCGGCCGCACGAACCCCGACACGCCCCAGCCGTGCACGATGAGGTTGCGGACCGCGGCGAGGGCGGTGCTGAGCACGAGCAGGTCGAAGATGAACAGCGCCCACCACACCTTGCCGGGGATCGAGATCATGCTCAACACGTCGTCGTTGAGCGATCGTGCGGTGACGGCACGCTCCGGCACGTCGTTCACCCCGTCGCGCGTGAGGTCGCGCAGGTCGGCCGTGCTCATGCCTTCGCCTCGCCCCCGGTGTCGCGCTTCACCTTCTGGAGATACGTGACGCCCGGCTTGGTGTTGAGCTCCTCGAGCACCCAGTACTTGCGCTCGCCGAAGCTCTTCCGGTGCACGGCACTGTCCGGATCGGCGAGGTCGCCGAACGTGATCGCGTTCGCGGGGCACGACTGGGCGCACGCGGTCTGGATCTCACCGTCGCGCACCTCGCGCTTCTCGTCCTTGGCGTTGCCCTTGCCCTCGAGGATGCGCTGCACGCACATCGTGCACTTCTCCATCACGCCCTTCGAGCGCACGGTGACGTCGGGATTGAGCTGCCAGTTGAGCGGCTCGGGGAACGCGAACGTCGTCTTCTCGGGCGCGGAGTAATCGAAGAAGTTGAAGGCGCGCACCTTGTACGGGCAGTTGTTCGAGCAGTAGCGCGTGCCGACGCAGCGGTTGTAGACCTGTGCGTTCAGGCCTTCGGGATTGTGGTACGTCGCATAGACGGGGCACACCATCTCGCACGGCGCGTCGCCGCAGTGCTGGCACATCATCGGCACGAAGCGCACGTCGGTCGCGCCCGGCGCGAGGTTCTCCTCGAAGCGGTCGACCCGCAGCCACATCATCTCGCGGCCACGTTTGATGAGCTCGGGGCCGACGGTCGGGATGTTGTTCTCGGCGTTGCACGCGACGATGCAAGCCGCGCAGCCCGTGCACGAGTCGAGATCGATCGCCATCGCCCAGCGGTGCTTCGGGAGTTTGTAGCTGCCGACGTCGACCGGGGTCGCGCTCGGGTGGCGCACGTTCAGCTCGGGTACGAACGCCGTGATCGCGTGCGCGGGCGTCTGCCAGCCCTCGGGGCGCGCCCGGGGCTCCGTGTGCTGACCAGGACGCGTCATCGCCGGCGTCTGCGTCGCCGAGCCTTCGCCCGCCGGGTAGTGGCCGAGCGAGGGTCCGCTGGACTTGCCCCCGCCCGATTCCGCCTTGCCGCCGGCGAGCAGCGCCGCGACCGAGATGATCTGGGCGATGCCGCGGTCGTGCTGGTTCTTCTCCTCCTGCTGCAGGTAGAGCCGCATCGCCTGCGACGCGCGCGAGAGCTTCGCGTTCGCTCCCTGGTAGGCGAGCGCGCCGGACGCCTTGTCGGTCGCCTGCGGCACGAGCGCGACCGCGTTCACGCCGCGCCCGGCCGCGTAGCGTCCGAGCTGCGTGTGGCCCTGCCCGAGCGCGATCGCGACGACGTCCTTTCGCACGCCGGCGTACGGATAGGCCGGCACCTCGACATGACCGGCGGCGGTCTCGATGCGGATCGGATCGCCGGCCGAGAGCCCGAGCGACTTCGCCGTGTCGGGATGGATCTCCGCCCAGGAGCCCCAGACCGTCTTGCTGGTCATGTCGGGCAGCTCCTGCAGCCACGGACGGTCCGCGCCGCGACCGTCGTAGAAGTTGTTCGAAGGCGTGACCACGAGCGCGAAGCCGCCATCGCCCGTCCGCGTCTCGGCGGAGAACGCCGGCGTCGCGAGCCAGCGCACGCTCGGCGAGACCGGCGGCTCGAACACGCCGCCCGCTTTCACCGCGTCGTCCCAGAAGTTCTCGAAGTCGCGTCCGTTGCCAAGACGCTGGTGGAGTGGCTGCCAGCGCGCGCGCACGTAGTCCCGCCAGGTCGCGGGCCACTTCCCGCCGACGCCCGCCACGCGCCCGAGGGCGAGCAGCGTCTCGCCCGCGGGCCGCGCATCGAACATCGGCAGCGGCTTCATCGTGGGCTGGAGCAGCGAGTGCACACCGCGCACGTTCTCCGCATCGCCCCAAGCTTCGAGCGTGTGCGTCGAGGGCAGCACGGCGTCGCAGAGCGACGTCGTCTCGTCGAGCGAGCCGGTGAGCGAGAGCTTGAACGGCACCTTGGCGAACGCCTCGGCGAACCCCGTCCAGGCCGGCAGCGCGTACGCGGGATTGGCACCGTGGACGATCACGGCCTGGTAGGCGCCCGAGGCCATCGCCGCGATCACCTGCTGCATCTCGGCGAAGCTCGCGACGCCGTCGAAGTCCATGGTGCGATCGAACAGCACCGTGCGGCCGATCGCGCCGCTCACGTAGTTGAGCAGGTTGACCGCGGCGACGAGGGCGGCCGCCTGCGTGCCCTGCGTCGCGATGCCGCCCGCGATCGCAAGGCCGGGCGCGTGCCTGCTGAAGAGACGCGCGATCCGCTGGACGTCCGCCGCCTTGACCCCGGTCGCGCGCTCGACGGCCTCGGGCGACCACGCGGCGACGGCCGACGCGAGGGCGCCGCGCTCGCCGACGGCCGGCCCCAGGTTCTCG